>JBBIRT010000023.1:0-28687 GCA_037441725.1 Deltaproteobacteria bacterium
ATAAATTCCCCTAAGGGGGCTGAAAGAATGTTCCATCCCAATTGAATGTGACGGTGAAGCGAGGTAGATTTGTATTGGGTAAGGGCGTAGATCCGACGAATCCCTGAATTGATACAGTTGGAGAGGGTAAAATCTATAATACGATAAATGGCACCAAAAGGGACAGCAGGTTTGGCCCGATCCTTTGTAAGAGGATAAAGCCTTTCTCCCCGTCCTCCTGCTAAGATCATGGATAATATTTTCTTCAATGAGACTTATCCTTTCTTTCTAATAGCTCTCGAATCTTCTTTTTTAACTCATCGAGGTCATCCGATTTTGTCACATAGGCATCGGCTGCCCAACTCATGAAATCCTGTCGGTATCCAGAATAAGAGGTATTTAGGATGATGGGGATCTTTCTTTCCTTACCTAATATTTTTCCTAAGGTCTCCATTCCATCCATCACAGGCATCACAATGTCCAAGATAACCAGATCGGGCTTCCCTGTTTCTAATTGTTGAAGGGCCTCTTTCCCGTTCCTTGCTGTAAGGACTTCGTATCCTTCAGATTTTAGCTCCTCTTCATAGAGAAGCCTCAACCCTTCTTCATCTTCAACCACTAAAATCTTCTTCATATCCATATTATTGATAATCCTGAGTCAAAAAACAACCTCTTTAAAGGGACCTGACAAGATTTTTTCAACTGTGAAATCAGGCACCTTCCCTTTATCTATTCTTTTTCCTCTGTTCCATTGCCAGCTTACATTCGGCACAAATGAATCGAGGGAGGGTATGAGGATACTCAATCCGTTCTTCTCCAAACCCCCAGTCAATAATATCCCTCACCAATAACTCCTCCTTAAAGGCATGCCCTAAACAGAGCCCCATCCCACAGACAATACAGATGGCAACGGCATCCTTATCCACTCCCTGCTTTGCACAGACATAACATTTCATAACTCTTCCTCCATTGATCAGTTATATAATTTTAACTTACCATTTTAGCCTCTAAAAATCAAAAAAGAATCTCTTGACTTTTCGTTTTATAAATCACATGTTAAAATATTTTTAAGGCATCGCTGAAGTGGGGAACCCTATTAGAATCAGGCAGGAATATCTCTGAAAATTTTATAAAGCGGAGCACTTCAAAAAGGGGTTGGTAAAAGTTATATCCTCCAACAAATCATTGCCTTCCATTGTATAAGGAATTCTGTAGTTATAGGGCAAGCTGAGGTTTCCGCTATAAAACATTCTCCGACATCCCTGCCTAATTCTCCGCCGAAGGAGTGGGGCATTACAAATATTCTTTAGAGTGGAAAGATGAAAAAAGAGACGGCAATTTTAGCCATCGTGGTCGCCTTTGGGATTGGATTTATCTCAGGGGCAACGGTGGCGATTCTGAAGATGACAAAGGGTTCAGAGAAGGTTGATTTGGTTCAAAAATCCCAGATGGTCCCTCAGGGTGAAGAAGCAAATGTTTCTCAAGGTCTCAATCCGTTAGAGGTTGCCTCAAAGATCCAAAGGTTAAAGGAGATGATTAAGAAGGATTCTAAAAACCTCTCCGCTTGGGTAGAATTGGGGAATCTTTATTTTGATTCAGGAAAGCCTCAAGAAGCAATTGAAGCTTATAGTCAGGCCCTTGCGATTAAACCAGATCATGCAGATGTTAGAACAGATATGGGAATCATGTATAGGCAATTAGGAGACTTTGATCGGGCCATCCAAGAGTTTAGAAAGGCCGCACAAAGTGACCCAGGACATCTCAATAGCCGTTACAATATCGGGATTGTCCTTCTTCACGATAAACAGGATATTAAAGGAGCCATCCGGGCATGGGAGGAGTATTTAAAAGTGGATTCCACGAGTGAAAGGGCTAAAAGAATTAAAGATCAGATTGAAAAGATAAAGGATATGGTAAAATAGATAAGGATAAGTAGAAACATGGTTTAAATTTCAATAATATTGAATTGTTCCTGGTGAAATCCTGGTTTCCCTTTAATGACAATCTTTTTCTTCAATCTCTTCTCAAGTTCCTCAACTCCAGCTCTTTCTTCTTCATAAAGGAGGTCAGCAATCTCTGGATTGGCTTCAACCAAAATATTTCGTCCCCCTAATTCCGTGGCCGTTCTTTCAATCTCCCGGAAAATATCATAGCACACGGTGGTCTTCGATTTAATCAACCCTGCCCCTTCACAATAAGGGCAGGGCTCCCCAAGGATTCGGGAGATATTCTCTCGGGTTCGCTTCCGAGTCATCTCCACCAGGCCTAACTCTGAGATTTTGAAGATGTTGGTCTTCTGACGATCTTTTTTCAAAGCCTCTTCCAATGCATGGTATACCTTTTCTCGGTCCCCTTCTCTTTCCATATCAATAAAGTCAATAATGATGATCCCACCGATATTTCTCAATCTCAACTGGTAGGCAATCTCCTTAGCTGCCTCCAAATTGGTTTTTAAGATGGTATCGGCCAAGTTTCTTTTTCCCACATATCTTCCAGTATTGACATCAATCGCCACCAGTGCCTCACTCATATCGATGACAATGTAACCTCCAGATTTGAGCCAAACCTTGCTACCCAGAATCTTATCGATCTCCATTTCAATCCCAAAGGCATCGAAAATGGGTTCTTTCTTATCATAGAGGATCATTTCATATTTCTGTTTTGGCATATAGGTATTGATGAATGAAAGAATGTTGTCATATTCTTCTTTTGAGTCGATCACAATTCGATTCACTTGGGGGGAAAGTATATCCCGGATGACCCGGAGGACCATGGTCAGGTCACTGTAGATTAGAGCAGGGGCTTGCAAGATTTCTTTCTTTTTCTGAATATTATTCCAAAGTTGAAGGAGAAATTCCATATCGGTTCGAATCTCATCAGCATCAGCTCCTTCGCTGGCCGTCCTGACAATAAAGCCACCTGTAGGCGGCTTCATGGATTGAATGATCTCTTTCAATCTCTTTCGTTCCTTCTCATCTTTGATCCTTCTTGATACCCCAATATGATCGACCAAAGGCATATAAACGAGATATCGGCCAGGTAGGGTTGCATGAGAGGTGATGCGGGTCCCTTTGGTTCCGAGGGGTTCTTTAGAGACCTGAACCAGTATCTCCTGACCCTCTGAGAGGAGATCCTCAATCTGGGAGGAAGGACTACTATAATAAGAAGGCATTTCCATTCCCTGATAACCCATCTCCTCGTAATCCTCTACGCCTCCATAAACATCTGAGACATAAAGAAAGGCCGCTTTTTCTAAGCCGATATCCACAAAGGCAGCCTGCATCCCTGGCAATACCTTAACTACCTTTCCCTTATAAATATTACCAATGATCCCTCGATCCTTGGTGCGTTCAATATAAAGCTCAGTAAGAACCCGGTCTTCCAAAAGAGCGACCCTTGTTTCATGGGAAGTGACATTGATGATGAGCTCATTGGCCATAAGCTTTCCCTTATCATCCTTTATGAATTGAGTAAATGAACAGATGAATCATATTAAATTCCAAAATAAGAATATAATTTGACCTCTGACCCTACTTTATTATTCCAATTTAATGATCTTACTTTGGGCAAGCGGTTCTCCTTTCAGGCCCAAGACGGTGCTTAAAATTTCAATAGGTTTTGCAGACCTTCCTTCCACTTTTTTAAGAACCATTTCTATTCCCCATAAAGATCCAAGGTCCGATCTTTCCTTGATCTCCATCTTTTCAATGAGGGGTCGGATGTCTACACTCCTCCTTTCTCCCTCTCTTTCTTGAAGAATTACCCATTCCTTTTTCTCTAAGGCCTCTTTAATCTTTTGACTGGCCTCTTCCTTTGAAATAAGATGATCCAAGGGAATCCAGTAGATAGAAGGAGAGGATAAGTTTGAGAGATTAAAAAAGAGGGGCACTTCCCTGGCCTCTGTAATCTCAATTCCAGAGGGTAAAGCCTGCTGGAGTCTTTCCATGATCTCCGAGGGATTGATGTTCCCTTCACACTCGATATCTACCATCTCACCCCTGCTCTCCATTCCAACCGGAACCGCACTCCTAAAGATGATTCTGGGCATCGGATGAAACCCCTCTGAAAAACTTAGGGGGATATCGGCTCTCTTTGAAGCACGATAAAAGAGGTGGACCAGTTCTAAATGGCTCAAGAATCGTAAATCTCCTGTCTTTCTAAATTTTAATCGAACTTTTCTCTTCTGGTCTTTCCTGTGAAGATAAATTCTCTCTCGGCCCTCCTGTTGAAGCATTTTTTTGGGTTCATTCTCTTGAAGGGTAACGATCTTTCCATCACAAATTCCACATCGATGACAATCCCCTTTGATACAAGGAGGGCTAATTTTTCCCTCAAGGCCTCTCTGATATTCCTCCCAAAGAAATGAGAGAGTCATTCCAGAATCGATGAATGACCAGGGAAAAAGATCCCCCAAAGATCTTTTTCGAGTATGGAAGTTCATCTCCACCCCTAACCTCTCAAAGGCTTCTCTCCAAAGAGGAAACTGAAATTGATCGCTCCAGCCATCAAAGCGGCATCCCAGCTTGAAGGCCTCAACCAGGACCTTACTCAAGGTTTGATCCCCACGCGAAAAAATCCCCTCCAGATAACTGAGAGAAGGGTTTTGCCATTTAAAACGGATAGGGTTCTTCTTTAGCCCTGTTCTTAAAAATTGAAGCCTTTCTTTCATCACCTCTAAAGGGATTTGGGCCTCCCATTGAAAAGGGGTATGAGGTTTGGGGACAAAAGTAGAAATGCTGACATTGATATTGGCTCGAATCTTCTTCCTTTCTCCTAAAGAGGAAATTTTCTGAACCAACTTCATGATTCCTTTTAAATCCTCTTCGGTTTCAGTTGGGAGTCCCATCATGAAGTAGAGTTTGACAGTATTCCATCCTTTTGAGAAGAGATCTGTTAGACCCTTCAAAAGGATATCTTCATCCAATTCTTTATTGATCACCCTTCGAAGTCGCTCTGTTCCAGCCTCGGGCGCAATGGTAAATCCAGTTTTTCTAACCCTTTTGACCTCCTCGGCTAATTGGCCGACGATACTTTCAATCCTTAAAGAGGGGAAAGAGACAGCCACCTTCTTTGATTCCATTCGATCCATTAAATAAGAGAGGAGAGGCTGGATGCAGGAATAGTCTCCAGCACTGAGGGAAAGGAGAGAGAGTTCTTCGTAACCTGTGTGCTTAAGGGAGGTCTGAAGAATCTCTTGGATTAATTTTGGACTTCGTTCTCGGTAGGGCCGGTGAATAAAACCAGCCTGGCAGAAACGGCAACCCCTTTTGCAACCCCTTGCAATTTCAATATTGAGACGATCGTGAATGACCTTCATGTAGGGGACGATTGGACAGGTAGGGAAAAAGATTTGATTCAGGTCAGAGATAATCCTTTTACGGACCTTTCTTTCGATAGGATGAAAAATAGGGACATAGACTCCCTCTAATTGAGAGAGGGCCTTTAAGAGATCATACTTTTTGGCCTTTGATTCTTTCCATTGGAGGAGAAGCTCGCATATTTCTATAATCGCCTCTTCACCATCTCCAATCACCATGGCATCAAAAAAATCGGCAACGGGAGCAGGATTAAAGGTCAGAGGACCTCCTCCGATGATCAGAGGATACCCCTCCCCCCTATCTTTTGAAAAAAGAGGGATATCAGAAAGGTCAAGCATATTCAGAAAATTGGTAAAACAGAGTTCATATTGGAGTGAGAAACCGATCACGTCAAATTGATTGAGAGGAGTAGAGGATTCTAATGAAGAAAGGAGAATCTTTCTGTCTCTTAAGATTTTTTCCATATCCACCCAGGGTGCAAAGACTCTTTCACAGGCGATCCATTCTTTTTGATTTAAGAGATGGTAAAGGATTTGAATTCCGAGATGAGACATTCCCACTTCGTAGACATCTGGAAAGGCGAGACAGAATTTTAACTTGACCTTGGAAAGCTCCTTTTTAATAGAATGGATCTCCTGACCAAGATACCGGACAGGTTTGGAAACAAGAGAAAGATATTCTTTCAATTCATCACCCCATCAAATGCTTTCGATTCACTCCCTAATCTGAAAAGATTAGGATCCCTTATGAAAAGCAGGAATGTCCCGAGGTCTCTTGGACATAAAGTTTTTTATAGTGTAGGTCAACCCTAAGGACATATTTAAAATACTATGATCTTTCGATATTGTCAATTTCATAAGAAGAGAGCTTTGAGAAAGTTTTCAAAAAGAATTTTTTAAACTGTAAAGAAGAAGGCTTTCATTCGAAAGGTTTGGGCCCCTACCTCCCCAACCATTTACGACATCGCCCCTCAAGTAGGATGAGTTAGATGGAAGAAGGGATGGGAAAGAATTTTACGACTTCTTCTTTGATCACTTTTCCCATTTTATTTCGGGGGAGTTCCTTTAAAAAGAGGATCTCTTTCGGGCATTTCCAATCTAAGAGATGCTGTTTGCAGTGATCTTGAATCTGCTTTGGGGTTAACTGGGTTCCTGGTTTTAAAACCACTGCCGCCGCAACCTTTTCTCCCCACTTTTCATCTGGGATTCCAAGCACACATGATTCGGATACCCCTGGATGCTGATTAATCACGGATTCAATCTCCTGAGGAGAAATATTTTCTCCCCCTGAGATGATGATATGCTTCAAACGATCTGTAATATAGTAATACCCATCTTCATCTTTTTTCCCCAGATCACCTGTCCGAAACCACCCTTTCACAAATACAGCCTCTGTCTCTTGAGGTTTTCTCCAGTAACCTGGAGTCACATTGGGACCTCTCAACCAAATCTCTCCTACTTCACCTAATGTTAAATCTTGGAAAGTTACTGGATCAACTATTCTTACTTCCACATGAGGAAGAGGAAGGCCAATAGAACCAGGTTTTTTTACTCCCCGAAGGGGATTTGAGAAATTCATTCCAGTTTCAGACATCCCCTCCCGTTCCACCGGCTCTTTGCCAAAAATATCTTTAATCTTATGGAAGTCTCTCGGGAGAAGAGGGGCAGACCCTGAAGTGAGGAGTCGCAGGTGACTAAAATCCTGTTTTTTTCCCTCCATCTTTTCTATCATTTTTGAATACATGGTCGGAACTCCCATAAATAAAGTACAGGCCAAATCTCCCTCCTTTTGGGATAGGATATGGAGGACGAGATCAGGGGAAAATTCATCACACATCACAATCTTTGTCCCTGCAATCAATGACGTATGCAGAGCGAAGCATAAACCGTGAGCATGAAATAATGGAAGGGCATGACAGAGGACATCCCCTTGAGTGATCTCCCAGATATGGATGATATTCTTTGCGTCTTGAATTAGGTTTTGTTGGGTAAGGATGGCTCCTTTAGGTTTTCCCGTGGTACCCGAGGTATAGATCAAGAGGGCAGGATCTTCCAAGTTTGCTTCAAGATCTATCCTTGGAGATGAATATTCTGAAAATAGTTTGTCTTCAGTAAAAGGAGTCTCTGTGTCAATTGGGATTGTCCATCTTTTTGGATCAATCGATCGGATTAAAGCCTCTTCCTTTTTGCCGACAAAGACTACCCTGGCCTCTGTATCCCTCAGAAAATAATCCATTTCATCTTTCTTAAAACCTGGGTTGAGGAGAACGGAGATAGCTCCTATCTTCTGGATACCGAGATGGAGAATGATCTGCTCAACACTTTTTGGCATAAAAAGAATGGCCCGCTCTCCTTTTCTCAAACCCATTTCCATCAAACCGTGGGCCACTCGATTTGAAATCACGTGAAGAGAAGAGTAATCCAAACGGCTTTCAAGTTTCCCCTTCCTTAGAAAAAGGATGGCCTCCTTTTTACCCATTTGAAGTGCGGTCTGATCTAAAAGAGAAGCTAAGGTTTCAGACATAGTGTGTCCTTAAACTTGACTGCTACCACATTCCGTGGTAGCAGTCAAAATAGATTTCATTTGCAAACCACCGGTGGATCCAAACCCCATGATGCAAAATAGTCTTGATAAAATTTGGGCTGTGGGAAATTCGGCCACATATTTGGAGCAAAAGCAGTATACGGCCTCTTGTAGAGTCCATACATCATATCCTCAAACAGATTTGTCCCCTTACTCTTTCTTGCTGGTAGAGTAAGAATCATGATATCTTCTCCAGTCATTGCTCGATCGTACTCTCCTGGGTCAGGGACAGTAATCGTGCCTTCGCCAGTTTCTAACACAGGCACTAGGGCTCTCGTGCAAGAGCCAATCCCGTAAAAAGTAGAAGTAATCATGTATCCATGCCTTAATCCAAGCGTAAGGATCAAATGTCTCAATTGCCCTGGATTACAATAGATCATCACCACATCTGGCACAAAATTAATTGTCTTCAACGGCCCAAAAACCATACCTGTATCTCCAAATTTCTTATATGGAAGACGAGGAGCCTCTTGAGCATGCTTTTTTGCTGCAATCGGATCCTCAATAAAAAAACTAGCAGTGAATCCATCCAGAAAAGACTGAGGTGGTTCTACAAGTCCTAAACCAATGATTGGTTCAAAGCACCAGTGATCCTCAATGAACATGGCTATTGTTTTTCCATTGCGACGAGCCAAACCAAAGGCCTGACACAAAGCATAATGTTCGTACTTATCAGCCCTTGGTTTAAATGCTCCCGTCGGGATTTCAGCCCTGTTTTTTAGCATTTTTATACCTATTGGAGAGGACCTCAAGATCATTAATTTTTCAAGATCCGCTCCATAGGTATGTATTTGATCCAATGGAAGCCCTTCATCCTCCCATCTATGGCCCCATCCTTTGTCTCCATGGCCTCTTGCTTGAACATTATGGGTGGTCGCATTTACCCCAGCCATGGCTACTCCAACAATAGTTGCCCTTTTAAAAAAATCCCTTCGCGTCATTCCTTTTTGTCCTTTTCCATCAATTTTTTTTATAATTTATCCCCCCTTTTTCTAAATTCAGAGAATAATTTCTACATAAATCTCAACCTTTAAGTTTCTTCTTTCATCTCACCTCCCTTCAATTAGTTTGCTGATTTGGATGATCCCGAAAATTTTTAGAACTCATTGAGTATAATGTTAAACTAATAAAATAGAAGTATAAAAATATTATTTCTTCCAAATTTAATCATAATTTTGTCCGAGGTTACTCTCAATAAGAAATAGAGGGGTTTGCTTCTAACAGAAATAAAATCTGTTAGAAGCAAAGGTGGGTCATTTTGAGAAAATGATTCATGGTCCTAGCTTGAAATCAAGAAGCTTCTAATATTTCTATTTAATCTAATAAAAAGAATGTCTGAAAGTCAAGATAAAATTTTATAAGTAATAAGTATGAGGAGAGATTTTTTTCTTCATCTTTTTAAGATCAATTGGAAAAAGAAAATCATCATTGACCTATTGCCTCTTAAATCCTTCTTTTATTTTCTCCAAACTATGAATAAAGATATTCCTATTAATAGATAGAGGATGATCCAAACCGGTACAAAGAGCCAGGATGAGGGATTAAAGATTGGTTTGGCTTATCCCTTTGAAGCTGATTGGGAGGAGATCAAATCTAAAAGTTGTTTTAGGATCCTTGCGGTGGCTCCCCAGATGATATGATCTTTATATTGGTAGGCATAGACCAACTCTCTTTGACCCATCCGTAGCATCTCCTTTTCGCTGAAACAATCCTTATCAAGGAGGAAAGAAAGAGGAATTTCGATTAACTCGGCGATCTCAATCTCGCTTATTTTAAAGGGATAGGGATAGGGAAAGAGGCCCACAATGGGGGTCACGATAAACTCTGTGACGGTGATAATATCATCCAGAAAACCAATAATTTGAACATCCTCCTCTTTTAACCCGATCTCCTCATAGGCTTCACGAAGTGCAGTATGGATTAACTCCCTGTCCTCTTCATCTACCATCCCTCCAGGAAATGAAATCTCACCCTTATGATATTTGACCTGGTCAGATCTTTTGGTGAAGAGAAGATGGCAATCTCCCTCTTTTTGATAAAGAGGGACCAAAACCGCCGCATGTGAAAAAGGAGGGTGATCAATGACCTTCCTTTTCCTCGATGAAAGCATTTTCTTTAAATGATCAATGAATTCTTTTTGGCAAAAGTTCATTTTTACTTGATGGGATTAAGGATTGAAGGATCCTTAGATTCGAATTTCTTAAAAATATTTTCCTTTGGACACTCGAATCCTTGACCCCTTAACCTATATATATCATAATGACGCCTCTTTTAGAAACTCCTCGAGGGTCATAATCCTTAGCAAGGGATAGAGGGCAAAGTCACGATAGAGATTTAAACATGTTTCATGAGATATTTTATTACGGCTGGCAGAACAATCCTCCAATAGGATGGCTGAGAAATCGTGACAGAGTCCATCCAACGCAGTCATCAGGACACAAACCTCTGTGGTAATACCTGTGACCACAATCGTGTCCACCCCAAGGACCCGAAGGGTCTGGTCAAGGTCGGTTTTAAAAAAGGCACTGAAACGTCTTTTAGGCAAAATGATATCGGATGGTTCTGGTTTTAACTCATCGATCACCTCTGCCCCTCTTGTTCCCCTCAAGGAATGGCTCTTCATTCTTCCCTTGAAAATAAAATCCCCTTCTAAGAAACTATCACAGGCGAAGATAATAGGGAGCCTTCTTTTTCGGCCCTCCTCTAAAAGCCTTTGTAGATTGGGGATGATGGCTTTTCCTTCTTGAAAGAAGGGGTTCCGAGGGCTTTCCTTTAAATTATCTTTTAACATATCTACCACAATAATAGCAGGTCTCATGAATGCTCCTTCATTTCGATGTGATTAGAATTGGATTAAACTGACCCCAAGAATTATCCTAACCTTAATCTTTCATTCGATAGGCACGCAGGGCATTATTCATGGTTATCTCAGCCACCTTTTCAAAGGAGACCTTCTTAATCTCTGCCACTTTCTGAGCCGTATATCTGACATAACTCGGCTCATTCCTCTTTCCACGAAAGGGTTCGGGTGTGAGAAAAGGCGCATCGGTCTCCACAAGAAGCGAATCCAGAGGAATATTTTTTACCATTTCTCTAAAACGGTTTGCATTCTTATAAGTAATGTTTCCGGGAATAGAGATATAAAAACCCATCTCTATACACTCCCTTGCCATCTTTTCATCGCCAGAAAAACAATGGATGATCCCTCCGCAATCCTCTGCCTTCTCAGATCTTAATATTTCGAGGGTTTCTTGATGAGCTTCCCGATCATGAATCACGATAGGAAGTTTTAACTCCCTGGCCAATCCGATCTGTTCTCGGAATCTCTTTATTTGGATGTCTCTTGGAGATAAGTTTCTAAAAAAGTCGAGTCCAATTTCACCATAAGCCTTCACCTTGCCATCTCGACACAGTTCTTTCAATATCGCATAGGTCTGATCATCAATCTCTTTTGCATTATGAGGATGAACCCCCAGAATAGCATAGATGGAATCATGGGTGTTGGCAATTTCAAGGGCCCTCCTCCAGTCCTTTTTCTCAGTCCCGACTGTAAAGATATATTCTACCCCTGACTCTTTGGCCCTCTGAATAACAGTTTCCAGGTCTTTTTTAAAATCAGGCATTTCTAAATGGGCGTGAGAATCGATAAGCATAGGAATGGAAAAAAATAAAATAATGGAATTTTTAATCCGCTATTCTTTTTTTTTGAGATGGACTACCTGCTGCCTTGATCTGTTCAAAATAGTTAACTAAGGCTTTTGCCAATTCTTTGGATCGAATTAAAATAGAGACCTCATGATTATTCGTCAAAGCATAGTAGGTCCAGTTTGTGCTTCCCACAAGGCTCAGTCTTTCATCGGCGACTATCCATTTGGCATGAGTGGTTTTAAAGAGGGGATCATAGATGACCTCCACCCCTTTTGAAGCAAGGAGCTTTCCGGTTTGAAGATTTCGTTCACTCGTTCGGTCTTTTCCTTCTCTGACCTCCAAGATCACTGATACCTTCACCCCTCGATTCTTTGCTTCGATGAGTTCTTGAATAAGTAAGTTTGAAGGAGAGGAGGAATATTTTTCATAGTATCCCATCTCAAACATCATCACATGAATCGAACTTTTGGCCTCTTGGATCATTTTTTTTGCAACCTGAAAGTATTGGGCATCGGTCACCAACTGAACATCCTCTGCAGGCAAAGCTTGGGCGGATTGGAAAGGGAATGCGATGAGAAGTGCGAAGAAAAGAAAGGCAATATTTTTTCTCATTCTACCTCACACTGGCACGGCGGAGACGATCCATGATGGCTCGACCCAATCCAATTTCAGGTACAGGGTCAACCAAAATGAGATCCAGGTTTAACCGATCTAAACGGCGAAGGGCTGAGAAGAGATTGGCTGCTGCTTCTCTCAGGTCCCCTTTCTTTGAAAGAATTTCAATTGCATTGAATTTTAAATGGTTAATCGGTTTTTGAAAAGCCAGCAAGCCAATGGACTTATTTTTAAAGAGGTCAAGGTTTTTATTCTTCCAATTTAGGATCATCGGTGTTCGGGGGGCATAATGTCTTGGAAGCATCCCTGGGGCTGAAGGCCTCTCTTTATTCATGGATTGAATTTCTACTTTACCAATCATCGATTCGATCTCTTCCATGGTGATTCCCCCCAATCTTAATAGCTTAGGAGAGTCTTCAGCGAGAGAAATGATCGTCGATTCCACCCCTACCGCACAGGGGCCTCCATCCAGAATAAAATCAACTTGATTGCCCAACTGCTCTTTGACATGCTCAGCAGTAGTGGGACTTAAGTAACCAAAGGGATTAGCACTCGGTGCTGCAATGGGGCATCCCGCTTCTTTGATTAAGGAGAGGGCAACCGGATGATTGGGCATCCGAAGCGCCACGGTGGGAAGGCCAGCAGTCACAATATCAGGAATATGGTCTTCTTTTAAAAGAACAATGGTCAAGGGTCCAGGCCAATATTTTTCCATTAATTTTTTTGCATTTGAGGGAACCTTTTTAACCAACGTTCCAACATGGGTAGGTTGATCGATGTGGACAATTAAAGGATCAAAATAGGGCCTTTGTTTGACCTCAAAGATCCGTGCCACGGCAAGGGAATTAAAAGCATCTGCCCCCAAGCCATAGACCGTCTCTGTTGGAAAGGCAACGATTCCCCCCTCCCTTACAATTCTTGCTGCCTGAATCACTTCATTCTCTTTCATTTTAAAAAACTTTTTAAACCCTACTTCGATTCTCTCTCTATTGTTTGAGAGCTTTTGCTTTCTCCTCTAATGCCTTTTTTGTCTTCGCCCTGAATTCCTCCAATTTCTTTGTAATCTCTGGATATTTGATTGAAAGGATTTCACAGGCCAGGTAGGCTGCATTTTTTGCTCCATCAATACCCACTGTAGCGACAGGAATTCCAGGTGGCATCTGGACTGTTGAATATAGGGCATCTACTCCATCGAGGGCTCCTGATTTCAATGGAACACCAATCACCGGAAGAGTAGCGTGAGCGGCCAGGACTCCAGCAAGGTGAGCTGCCATTCCAGCCCCTGCAATCAGAACCTCAAGTCCTTTTCTCCTGGCCGTTTTGGCGTATTGGATTGTCTTTTCAGGCATCCGATGGGCAGAACAGATATCCATTTCATAAGGAATTCCCATCTCCTTTAAAACCTCTGCGGCCTTCTCCATGATTGGCAAATCACTTTCACTTCCCATTAAGATTCCAACCAAAGGCTTTTTCATAGGATCCCCCTTAAAGATCAGAATGATGAACTATTGGGGTTTTTTATATCCTATCTTAAAAAATTAAGATGAATTTCACAAGAGAATAAAAAGTCCTCCTATAACAAAGTTAGGAGGTTCCGTATGTATCATCCTGGCCATTTATAATATTATTTTAATTACCGAATGAAGAAGATCCATTAAGGGTTTAGGATATAATCCAAGAAAAGCTGATAAAAAACCCAACAATAGAAGTGGGACACTCATGGTTAATGGGGGATCTTTAATTTCTTCTTTTGCTAAATTTGGTTTTAAAGGACCAAAAAATATTCTCTTTGCAGACCAGAAGGTATATGTAATGGTTAATATAATGGCAGAGACACCTATCATTGGAATGAGAAGTACAATCCAAGACCCATTTGTTCCATAGATGAAGATACCAGTAAACATTAACCATTCTGATGGAAAGCTTAAAAGAGGTGGAAAAGCGGATAGTGACATAGCCCCTATTATCCAAAGAAGGGCTGTTATGGGCATCTTAGAGGCAAGCCCCCCCATCTCATCCATATCCCTGATCCCAGTGGTATAGACTAAAATACCAGCAGTTGAGAAGAATATGGTTTTACCTAAGATGTGGCTTAAAAAGAATAGAAGTCCTCCCTCAATACTCCAGAGGGTTTGTGCTCCTAACCCAAGGATTGAATAGGATATCTGACTTATGGTGGAGCATGCGCAGAATCGTTTCACATCATTTTGAGCCAGTGTAAGTAGGGAACCATATACCATAGTTACCAGTGCCAATATCATGATAGGTACATTGAATACTTTGAAATCGTCAAAAAGGGGTAAAATGAGAACCCGAACCATAACATAAGCCGCTATATTTGCATAAACTGCAAGCAATCCAGCGATACATGTGGGATGCTCGGCGTGGACCCACGGCATCCAGACATGAAACGGAAAGATTGCAAGCTTGATCAATAAACCCAAAAGGATTAATAAAATGAACCAAATCGTTGAAGAGTTTCCGGCAAGATTGGATAAGATCGAAATTTCAAAGCTACGGATTTGGATGTAGGCATAGAGAATTCCGATAAGGAAAAAAGTCGCTCCAGCGACCCCCCAAAATAGGCACATCAGGGCCACTTTAGACCGCTCCATAAAATCAGAATAACCAAATTGTGCCATAATGAAATAGAGGGGAATTACTGTTAATATTTCCATGAAAAAATACATTACTACAAGATTGGTGGCAAAGGAAATACCCATAAACCCGGTTGAAAAAAAAAGGTATAGAGAGAAAAACCTTGTATTATATGAAAGCCATGTCCTTTTCTCTACTTTCCCATAGATTGCCTCAATCCTATGTTTTATATAGGGTATAGAGTAAAACGCCAACACTACACAGCAAAGATTTATTATCAATGCCACTGGTAGGCTCAGGCCATCAGCTAAAAGATTGAACCTTATTTTAGGTCCAACAGGATACTCTTCACATATCACTTCACCCTGGTAGACTCTTATGCCTGCGATGCAAAGGAGAGTGGTTGTATATAAAAGGGTGATGACAACTATCCAGCCTGCCCTTTTACTCAATTTGGAGCGAATTAAAAAGATAGAGAGGGAGACCATCATTGGCACGATGACAATTTGAAGAAGAATGTAGGGTATCATCTTTATCATTACCAATCCTCTTAGATTTTAATAGACTATCCCCATATAAACATGATGATTAAAAATAAAGCTATAAAGAAAAGGGCTGTAAGCAATGTGAAACCTAAGTGGATTCCTGTGGCTGGTTTTTGTCCTTCTTTGGAGGTTCCTCGTTCCCATTCTTTTTTTGACTTACCTGATAAAATGATCCCTCCACTACAATAAAGCCTTTCGGGGAGAGAAGGGATGATTTCATGAAAGAATTGATCAAGTGGATTCTCAATATATTTTGGTATAGAAGTAAAAAATTTATTCATTCCGTCCACAAAAAACATATAATAGAAACGATCAATATACCATCTGTTCCAGAAAAATTTATACAGCGCTTTTATAAATGAGTACTTTTCTAATATCTCTTTAGGATCAACTCTTCTCAATATATAAAGAAAATAGGCTGGTACCATACCAATCATGATAGAAATGATAGAAAAGAGAGGAATAAATAAATGAAATATTAAAGAATTTGTGTCAGGTTGAACGGGTAGTTTAATTGTTTCCATAGAAACCTTGAATCCTTCTTTGAGCCAATGTTCAGTAGTGAAGCCTAATAGACCGAAGACAATAATGAGAAGGGATAAAAAACCACATGCCCCTATCATGGTAGAATGGGCTTCAAGAAAAGGTCTTCCTTTTGGGGCTAAATTTTCTATGTGTTTGCTCTTCTTCCCATAAAAAACCATTCCAATAAACCGAATGGAATAGAATGAAGTGATAGCCACAGTAATTAAAGCGAGGAAGAATAGGGGGTAGTGATAGGCTTTAAGAGACGACACAAGGATAGCATCCTTACTCCAAAACCCAGGAAAGGGTGGAACTCCCATAAGAGAAAGGGTTGCAATAAACATGAAGATCCAGGTGAAAGGCATGGACTTCCTGAGGGAGCCCATATGAGTCATATAGATCGACTGAACAGTATGAATGATTGAACCAGCACAAAGGAAGAGACTGGCTTTAAATAGAGCGTGGCTTATCAGATGAAATATTCCTGAGGTTAAACCTTCAATCAGGGTTGGTGGTGAGAATCCAGATATTCCTAAGGCAAGCATCATATAACCGATCTGACTCATGGTAGAATAGGCCAGGGCTTTTTTTAGCTCTATGGCAACCATTCCCTGGGTAGCTGCCAGAAAGGCTGTAAACCCACCTGCCCAAGCGATCGCTATAAAGAAAAAAGACGCCTCATAACATCCAGCTATCCAATAACCATAAAAGAAAATAGGTATAAACCTGGCAATCAGATAAACTCCGCTTTTAACCATGGTTGCAGCATGGATTAAAGCTGAGACTGGCCCAGGGCCTGCCATGGCTTCTGGAAGCCACTCGTGAAAAGGAAATTGTGCAGACTTACCGAAGGATCCAGCAATAAGAAGCATACTCACCAATAAAATCATTCCAGGAGAATGTGCCATCTCAGGAATCCAGAAGGATGAAGTTTCATAAAGATTTAAAAGATTTAAGGTTCCTGAATATGAATAGATGATAAAAATTCCACCTAATAGGAGGACGTCTCCCGAAGAGGTTACAATGAGGGCTTTTAGTCCTGCATGGGAAGGTGTGCAATATTTTGTAGGGGAGGGACCACCAATCCAGTATTTTTTTTCATCCCTATAATAAAAACCGATTAATCCATAGCTACAGAGGCCAACCATCTTCCAACCGATAAAAATAAATAATAAATTGTTGGATAATACCAGAAGAAGCATGCTTCCAATGAAGAGATTCATCCACATCCACCATCTCGTAAGAGAAGAATCTCCCTTCATATAGCCGATAGAATATACCATTATAACGAAACTTATCACGGCCACGATATTTGCCATCACAATGCTTAAAGGGTCAATTAGGATACCCATGTTTAATTCTATGGGTGAGGTAAGCCATATAAAAGTACTTTCCATTGGCAACTTTGTAGGACGAAATAAATAGGGGATGAGCAAAAGGCTCAATGAAGCTGCAAGAAAAGAGAAGAACACTGATCCATAGTCTCTTAGTTTAGGATGAACCTTGCTCAGAGGGAGAGATAGGAAGGCCCCAATAAAAGGAAAAAGGATACATAACCAGCCTATTTCTGCTTTCATTAAGGAACCTTTCCCAATCCAAACATGAGATTAACCTCATTTAAAATGGGTAAGGGTGTTTCGGTGAGCCAGATTATCCCCATGACAAAACAGAGGCAGGCAAAGGCCATTACTGGAATGAGCATACTTCTTGGGATCTCCTCTATACTTAGACCTTTTTTCACCTCATCTCCCACTTTTATATACATATATTCTATCACCTTCCAAAAATAAAATATCATTAGAAGGGTGCTAATGAATATTACCCCTACAAAAATAAATTGCTTTGCCTCCAAGGCAGCAATGATTAAATACCATTTAGTAATGAATCCCACGCTTGGTGGGAGTCCTATCATGGCAAGGGCAGATAGAAGGAAGGCCATGCAGGTGTAAGGCATTTTTCTTCCTAATCCCTGAAGATCTTTTATTTGCCACAAATTAGCCTTATAAATGAAAGCCCCTGCTGCTAAGAACAGGCAAGCCTTCATCAACGCATGGTTGAGAATATGCATCAATGCAGGAGTTAGCCCTAAACTGGTGGAAGGGGAAAGTCCTACACCGAGCATAATATACCCTATATTTGCCACACTTGAATAAGCAAGCATCTTCTTTAAATTATATTGGACTATTGCAAGAATAGAACCAAAGATCATGGCTATTGCGGCTAACCAAGAAAGGATCGACATCATAGGAAGATAAGTGGTGATAAATTTTAGGGTGAAGACTGAAAAAGCGATTCGAATGAAGGCATAAGTGAAGACCTCGATGATAATTCCAGAGAGCATTGCGCTGATTTCGGAGGGGGCAAAGGCATGGGCATCTGGAAGCCAGGTATGGAGAGGGAAAAGGGCCATCTTGATACTGAGTCCCACGGTGAAAAAAACAAAGGCTGCTAAAACTACTTTGTTTCCATAGAATGGGGGTAACAGGAGAGAAAGATCACGGATGTTGAGTGAACCTGTCACAGAATAGAGAAACCCTATCCCTAACAAGAAAAAACAGGCACCAATGGAACCTAAAACGAGGTAGGTGAAGCTTGCTTTAAGAGCAATCTTTCCCCTCGAAGCGATCAAGGTGTATGAAGATAGGCATGCGATCTCAATAAAAACATACATATTAAATATGTCACCTGTGACGATTATCCCGCAGAGACCTGTGATGAGGAGTTGGTAAATCGTATAGAAGGTGACCACTTTCTGAGGCAATTCATGTTCAATATTTCTCTTGGAGTAAATGACGCAAAGAAGCCCGAGGAAGAGATGGATCACCAAAAAATAAGCATTCAATGCATCCATCACATATTCGATGCCCCAAGGAGGGGCCCATCCCCCCAATCGGTAATGGATGGGGCCGATGGTCATGACATGATGCAAGATAAAGAGGGAAGCAATGAATTGACTGAGGAGGGTGGCCATGGAGATAAAGCAGGCTGTTTTTCTGTTGATCCAGCCAGCAATCAAGATGGTGATGGCAGAGAGCAGAGAGACCACAACCACCAATACAGGAAAATGTTCAACAATACCCGACATAGGACTCTGTCGAAGATAAAGATCTCACCCCATGGTGACAGTAAGGGTGCCCCTGCCTACCGGCAGGCGTTTCGTTATTCCAAACCCTAAACCAAACTCGCTTCGTAGCCTTAACCCAAATAATTGTTTATTAGGTCCGAGTCATTCCCTCATCCCTTGATTTTTTGAGAATTTCACTTTCTTCTATGGTTCCATATTCTCGATGCATCCGGATCACTAAAGAAAGGGCAACTGCTGTAGTTGCAACAGAGACAACAATAGCGGTTAGAATAAGGACATGGGGCAGTGGATTGGCATAGACATATCCCTTTTGGATGACCTTCTCATCCACAATTGGGGCTGTTCCTCCCTTGACTGCTCCAAGGGAGATGAAAAACAAAAAGATCGCTGTTTGAAATATATTTAAACCGATGATCTTCTTGATAAGATTATCCTTGGCAATGATCCCATAAAAACCGATCATCATGAGGATGATGAAGATCCAGTAGTTGTATTTTGCAAAGATTTTTGCAACGAACCATTCCATGAACTCGATCCTTCCTCTTCCTTCTTTCCGCTTCTTTCCTTTTGTGCCAGGTCAAAAAAGATAGAGGTAATGATGGCCATGACCGTCACTCCTATACCTATTTCAACAAAGTCCATAGCCAGGGCTCTGTTTTCTTCAAAAAGAGTAGTAAAAGGGATGAATCCATAGTTTAGATATTGAGCAGCACCCAAGCTAAAGAAAAGAGCTAATAGTCCAATACCCCCATAGATATATATACCTAAAGAACTCAATAGGGTATTGATCGACTCGGGGAATCTCTTTCTGCCACCGGCGAGATTGAAGGTAATGACCATCAGAATGAGCGCTGAGGCGAAAACCACTCCTCCTTGAAATCCTCCTCCAGGCCCTCCGGCTCCATGAATAATCACATATAATGCAAAAAGTTGAATGAAAGGGATCATGACACGGGCGACTGTCTCGACAATGATATTTCTTTCTTGGCCTCCTTCCTTCATAGCCTGCTTCGCCTCCTCAACAAAAGGATCACGGATACCCCTGCTGTGAAGATAACGGTTGTCTCTCCTAAGGTGTCATAACCTCGATAATCAGCCAGACCATAGGTCACCATATTTGGAACAGCAGTCTCTTTCAAACCCTTTTCGATCCATCGAACCACAAAGGCATACCGGGAGACCTCTACCTCTCCCCCTTTTTGTTTTATCCAATAATATTTTTCCTCTTTGGCGTAATGGGGCTCTTCCTTTGTAATAAAGGCATCCCATTCCCCTTTCACCCCAGGAATCTTCTCAATATGCGAAGGGAGTGGAAGCCCTCGTTTTACCAACTCCTTGGATAACTCTCTTGGAATTCTGCCCTGATTCAAGAGCGGTACAATTTGTTCCATTTTCATAGAAAATAGCTTGACCGATTTAATAGGAGGGGCCATGGGGTCACCCAAAGGTGGAATGTCCTCCGCGACGTAGATAAAAAGACCGGAAAGAAGGAAAATCAAAATGAAGGCGATCGCTCTTAACCGTTTCATTTCTTTTCCCACCTCGTGGTTCTTGAGATGGCCGCAATTAAAAAGGCAGTGGTTGCTCCTGCCCCAACAGCCGCTTCAGTAAAGCCTACATCCACAGACTGTAATTCAACCCAAATGAGGGCCATGAGAAAACTATAGGCACTCAAAAGGATGACTGCACTCAACAGATCTCTAATCGTGATAGCTACTATCGCAATGACGACGATGAAACATAATAGAATGAAATCAATGGACCAAATCATTCAAATACCTCATGAGTCTCAGTTTGTACTTGCTTCTCCATGAATACATGGGCCACCTTCTTTTGCATGGTCTGATCCACAATAAGCGCATTCGCAGATTTTTTGCTCAGGGCATGCACCCAAAATCTTCCTCGCTCAGGCTTAACCAAAATGGTCACAGTTCCAGGAGTTAAGGTGATCGAATTGGCCAGGGTGGTGAGCGAAAAATCCTTTCGGAGAGTCGTATCAAATTCAATGATGAGGGGATCAATAGGCATCTTAGGATGTAATACCCTGTAGGCAACATCGATGTTGGCCAGCACAATCTGCCAGAGTTCCCAGGGAATATAGAAAAGAAGTCGCAAAAGTTTCAGAAGGTTTTTTTCACTTTTACCCTTTATGAGGAGGTCATGGGAAAGGAGGCTTACAAGGTTACAGCAGATAAGACCAGAAATGAGATGGAACATATCGAAGATTCCCGACAAAAGGACCCAGAAAATAGCCATTATGCAAAAGGTTAGAAAAATCCGAAACCCATTCTTTTTCAATTTCATCTCCTCTCTTCGCCCAAGCGCCATGGCTTTAATCCTGTTTTATAGGCTGCTTTCATGAGGGCATGGGTAGCGGTTGGATTGGCAATAAAAATAAAAATAATGAGAAAAATAAGCTTTGCAGGCACAAGAGGCACCCCAGAATATTGAAAGAAATGATAAATCAATGCCCCAAGGATGATGAGCCCTCCCCCCAAGGTATCACACTTACCAGTCGCATGCAACCGTGTATAAAGATCAGGAAATCTGAGTAATCCAATGGACCCAACTAAGGTGAAAAACAATCCTGTTCCCAGGAATAGAGTTACAATGATATGCACGATTAACATAATTCACCTCTTTCAAGATATTTTGCAAATGCAAGGGTACCAATGAAGTTTACCATGGCATAGAGCAGGGCGATATCAAAAAAATAGGGTCTTTCGAAATAATATCCCATGACAACGAGTAGGGCGATCGTTTTGGTTCCAATGATATTCACTCCAGCCATTCGATTAAAAGCACCCGGACCGACCACTGCCCTATATAAAGAGAGCCCAATGGTTATCGCAATGAACAAAATGGTCATCCAGAATACAAAAGTCATATTTTTCCCTCTTTGTGAATTTATACTAATTTTAATAAATTTAAAGTTATCTCCTGCGAGGTCTGAAATGGATTTGAAGAGATTTTAATAGATTTAAAAAAGAAGTCAAATGAAAATTAAACTCTCATGGTTTGGACAGGAGGTCAAGGAGATTAACTCCCAATTTTTAAATCTTTTAAGCTATTTAAAATGCCAGGGGCCCAGACGGGGATACCATCGAAATTGGAGCTTACATTCAATGGGGAACTCTCCCGCCATTCTCTTGGCCTCCTTTTCAATTTCTGGGATATCCTTTTGATGATGAACAATTCCTTTCAGGACAAGCCCCTTTTCAGTCATCCCCTCTTCTTTTGGATCAACATCGAATACAGAAATACTATATTGGGGATTCGTCGTGATTTCAGCCTTAATCCTTGCGGCAAGGGCCCTCAATCGGAGAATCTCCTTTGATTTTTCAGTTTTGAGCTTATCTTTTTCAAGAAGTCCATTCTTTATGATCTTAACGATTTCATCATGGGATTGGATGCCTGTATTAAAAACCATCTCATACTCTGTTGGATTGTCCCAATCTTTTCCATAAATTAAGTAGATGGCCTTTGCCATCTCGCTGTCGGCCTTCTCAATCAACCAACGTGCATTTTCACTGTTGACCCCTTCCCATTCCATCACCTTTTCTATTCTCTTTTCTATCGGAGCAATGATGCGAACTCTAAGCACAAAAGGAATGCCTTTGAGAAGGAAATTTCCACCTCTTCCCATAATGACCACATTATCCTTTAAGGCATACTTTAAAAAGTAGCTCTGATTCAATGCCACAAAGCCTCGATAAGACCAATCGAATCTCTCCCAAAGATCAGGATAGTTCTCATCGAAATATTTCGCTCTTTCCTCCCATTGTTTTCCCTCGGCCCTCATGTCCTCGAGGATTCTTCCTCGATCAATATAGTCGTAGTTCATTTGTTTAGCAATCGCCTCTCCAATCTCTTTTCCCCCACTTCCATATTTTCGAGCGATGGTCAGGACTGCCATAAGACCTCTCCTGTCTCCCTTATTTTGCAAAGGGAAGGACCCAGATTAACATGGCTGGGATATAACAGAAAATGAGAGAGATAATGACATAGGGAAGAGTAAAACTGAGAAATTCCTTTAAATTTACTTTCTTTTGATCTTCTTTCTCTCCCATATTTTTTGCCACAAATAAGGCCGGAGCCCCAGCAATCGTCAAGTTGCTGCCTAATGTTCCTGCCCAGAGGAGAGACCAATAGAGGGGCCAGGGGTTTATTCCCTGAATGTTGCCAAGATCTCTGATGACATAAAGCATCGTAAGAATATAGGCATCATGTTCCACAATCCCAACGATAGGAGCAGTTACCCAAAAGAGCACAGAACTTCCTGCCACGAGGCTTTTTTGGATGAGGGGGGTAATCCAGCCAGCAATGATTTTAATCACCCCAGAATGTTCCAACCCTCCTACCAGTGCAAAAAGGGAGACATAAAAGAAGATGGCCCGCCAATCCAATTCGGAAAGGACCTGTTCCACATTGGGCATTTCCAGGGTAAAAGATTTTTTAAAAATCTCAAAAAACAGAATTAATGTAATTGCTCCCCACATCGCTATAAATCCAAGGGGATAACCAAAAATGGGCCGAAAGGCCATGGCAAGAATAGTAAGGAGAAAGATTAGGCAGACTATAACCGCAAAAGGTTTATCCTTGATATGGTCAAGGGGTTTCTCTTCTCCCATACTGGAGAGATCCATAGTGACTCCCCGATAGGTTTTTGAAAATTTCCAATAAAAGAAGGCAACCGTAATGACATATGAAATTAGAAGGATGAAGAAAGAAGAGGGTCGTCCTGAATGCCAAAGAAACCCCCCAAATTCAATGCCTGAGACACTGTGAAGCATTTGAGGAGGAAGATCGCCCAGGAGCATGGCTGTCCCCATAAAATTGGCACAGAGGCCGACAAACATTACAGGGCCGAATGAAGCAAAATGGAATCGTCTGCAGGCATGAAAGATGACCGGGGCAAACATCAACACAACGACCACATTATCGATCAGCATGGAGATGAAACCTGCAAGCATCCCAACGGCAGTGATAAAGATGGCCACATTACCTTTTGACATCCTCAAGACAATGGAGGCTAAGAAATCAGGTACTCCTGACTTTCCAAAATAGCCTGAGATGATCCAGATGCTGAGCAATATCAAGATCACATTCCAATCCACAAATTGAAAGGCCTGGGTCTCGGTCATGACGCCAAAGAGGACCATTAGAATGATCCCCAATAATGCTCCGATCACACTGTCAATCCATCCTGTAATCACTAATACAATACTTCCGAGAAAAATAACACTCGCGATCATTTGAAGATATTCCATATCCCTTCGCCTCCGAAATCAATCCACCTATATTTAAATCACTCCCATTCCTTTTAATACTGAAAGCATCACCGCTGCTGCCATGACTGAGCCAACCTGTCCACCGGTATTGGCTCCCATGGCATGCATGAGGAGATAATTTTTTGGATTGTATTTCTGGCCTTCTTTTTGAACGACTCTAGCGGACATGGGATAGGCTGAAATCCCTGCAGCTCCGATGAGTGGATTGACTCTCCCCCCGGTGATCACCTTCATCAATTTTCCAAACAAAATACCACAGGCCGTATCAAGACAGATGGCAACAAATCCCAGGCATAAAATAATGATGGTCTGAGGGGTTAAAAAGACCTTTCCATCCATCGTTGCTCCAATTGAAATACCTAAGAGAAGGGTGACGATGTTGGCAATTTCATTTTCCGATGCCCTGGTCAGTCGACTGACCACCCCACATTCCTTCATGAAATTTCCCAACATGATCGTTCCCAACAGGGGTAACCCCTTAGGGGCAATCAATCCTCCAATAATCGTTACAATTAATGGGAAAAGGAGTTTTGTAGTTTTTGAGACAGTTTTCTTCACGGTTCCCATATTGATCTTTTTTTCTTCTTTGGTGGTTAATAATTTCATGATTGGAGGTTGAATAATGGGCACTAAGGACATATAGCAATAGGCAGCTACAGAAACGGCTCCTAAGAGGTGTGGGGCATATTGCGAAGTCACATAGATGGCTGTTGGTCCATCACAGGCCCCAATGATTCCGATAGAAACCGCTTCTAATTTTGTAAAACCCAAAGCGAGGGCTAAGGCAAGGGTCAGAAAGATTCCAAATTGCCCGGCAGCTCCGAGGAGGAAGATCTTTGGATTTTCTAACAAAGGACCGAAATCGGTCATCGCACCAATCCCAACAAATATGAGGAGGGGAAACAATTCCGTCAAGATCCCTGCCTGGTAAATGATTCTTAGAAAACCTTCTTTTTCCATCAGGCCAGCCAGGGGGATATTCACTAGGATGCATCCAAATCCAATAGGCACCAAGAGTACAGGTTCAATATCTTTTTTTATGCCCAAATAGAGCAGGACAAGGCCTACAACAATCATGACCCCATTATACCACTGGAGGTTGACAAACCCTGCAATAAGTCCACCCAATCCACTGATAATCGACTCTGCCATTCCTCTTCCTCCTTAACGATTTACTTTCCATCTTCCTCTTTAATATAGGGGAAGGTTTTTTTTAAAAGGCTCATAATTAGACTTAAGATCCAAAGGGTCAGAAGCGTACCACCCATTCCAACAACCACCATGGTGATTCCAAATGTCCAATTATCCATAACGAGAATCCTCCCAAAAAAGAAAAATATGGTCTAAATGAGGACCACCTCCCCATTCGTCTATGAAGAATGAAAAATTATAGGAGAGAAGAAGGGGGAGACCTCCAAAAAGGAGAGGTTCCTTTAAAAAAGATAGGAAAAAGAGTGAATAGATTCTTTCCTTGCAAAGAAGAATAAATTGGATTTAAGAAACAGGGGATGGGTTTTATATCAAAATACCAATTTTTAAATTTAAAATCTTTATCATAGGAATTGGCCCATTCTAATGTTGTTAAAAAAGGGCTTTCACAAAACATCCCTGCATAATCATTATCTTGATTCATCTGAAAGACTAAAGCACCTAAGAATAAAAAGGGTATTAAGAGAAAACGGAGCCAATTCATCTTTTTAAAGAAATAGGATTAGCTAAATTGTTTCAGTTTATATCATACTTCTTTATACAATGTCAATAAAAAATGTGATTTTTTTAACAAGGCTAATTGATATAGATTCACTTTAAATTTCAATAGGTTAAAATTTATTATTCCTCATCTGAAATTCTTTTGCCTGATGCATGAAGGCTTCAAGGCGGGTCAATGTATTGGTTTGTTCTTGGCCATCATAAGCCATATTGAGGATAGGAATATTATTATTTTCTTCACGATATCGTTTCAATATGGTGCTCACAATCGTTCCAGGCATGCAAGTAAATGGCATGATGTTAACGATACCACTTGCACCTCTTTTGGCAAAATCGATTGTTTTTCCAATGGAGAGAATGGCCTCCCCTTCAAAAGAAGAATCTAAGTAAGGTTTGGCTTTCTTAAAAATAGATTTGGTTTTGGGTTCACCAAATTTTCTTAAATGGCCTTTAAATATCCTCTCCAAGTGGTGTTCATCCTTTTTCTGATAGTAATCTGTGAGAAAGACTTTTAAAAGATTTGAAAATGACTTTTTCTTGAGGCTCCTCTTCTTGGCAATCGTGTTCACATAAAGAATCCATTCTGTAAGAGGGGCAATCCATGCCTCGCCACCGAACTGTTCAATCTTTCGAATCACATCCTCATTGGCAAACCGATTGAGCCGGACAAAGATTTCTCCCACTATCCCAATCAGAGGTTTGGTGCCCAATCCATCCACTTCAATCTGTTCGAAATCCTCTAAACTCTTTTGAAGAACCTCCTCTAAATCCTCTCCATTCAGGATGGCCTCACAGATTCTATTTAAGGATTTTTGATAAATCTGATCAGTGATTCCCTTTTCCTTCTCATAAGGCCTAGTCTCTAATAATTTTTTCATCAAGAGGTCAACCGCTACAATCCCTTGCCATCCTAAGCGAGTAAAACGAGAGCCCATGATCCCTAAGTCGCTGTAGAGGGTCTCATCCTGATTGGGTGAATAGATCGGAACGTGTTGGAAACCTAATTCATCCAATATTAATCGATGGAATCGATGGTATTGACCAAATCGGCAGGGTCCATTGCCAGATGGCATGAAAAAGGCTGCCCGCTGATGATCAAACTTTGGGTCTTTAATCAATTTCACCATATCCCCTGTTGTTAGAATACAGGGATAACACTCTTTGCCGGAAGTCAACTTTCTTCCCCAATAAAGGGTCTCTTCATCCGATTCTGGAAAGACCTCTGCATCAACCCCACAGACTTTGAAAGCCGCGGCTACTGGAAAAGAATGGTCACACATGTAGGGGATATAGATCTTTTTCGTGCGGTCGGTTTTAGGCCTCTCCCTTTTGATAGAGACCACTTTTTTAGATTCGATATTTTTCAAACTATCCAAAAAGGCTTCGCATCGGGTGATGGCCCCTGCATCTGCGCTATGCTCATCGATTTCCAACTGGAGATATGGCTTTCCCTTAGATAAATCTCTGAAGAAGTGGCTAATGAAGGAATCAGGGCCACATCCAAAATTGGTAATATAAACCCCATAAAGTCTTGGATCTTCTTTGATGAGCATCCCTGCGGCTAAGATTCTCTGGCCATATCGCCAATACATCTCCTGAATTTCTTTAGTTGGAGCCACCGATTCTAAAGGCAGGAAGTCCATAGGGATGGGGAGCACCCCTAAATCACGCAGCTTTTTAGGAATCTCGAGATTCACTCCAGCATCACAGGAATTGTAAGGCCTACCAATGATCACCATGATTTTTCCATCAGGAGGGGTCTGATCTAAAATCTCTTTTCCGCGATGGAGTAAGGATTGGTAGAATAGGGCCTGAAACCTCTCTGCCTTTCTAAAGGCCTCTTTGACCTGCTGCGATCCACGTCGAAGAGTTTTTCCAAATTTAATCAATTCCTTTTCTACATCCTCTCTCTCATCACCAAAGTGAAAAATGGGTTGTAATATCTTGACATTCCCTATTTTAAAATCGATGGAGGAAGGAACAGCATATGGAAAGGATTGGGCATAAGGACAAGCTGAACTATTAGGAATCTCAGGGTGGAAGGGCTTGAGATTGACAATGCTTGGCAGAAAGATCTGCCTTACCCCTTTCTCCAAAAGATTGAGGACATGGCCGTGACTCACTTTAATGGGGAAACAGGTTTCAGCTACAACATTCTCCACACCCTTTCGGATCAGCTCTTTATTGGTGGGATCAGAGAGAACGACTCGATAGCCCAATTCTGTAAAAAAAGCCTTCCAGAAAGGGAGCATCTCATGGAAATAGAGGATCCTGGGAATCCCAATTTCTGGAGCATCCGGAGGAAGTTTCTCCTCTCCTTCATAAGGGGCAAAAAGTACCTTTTCCCTCTCTTCAAAGAGGTCGGGGAGGGTTGGACCTTTCGTCCTTTTAATGACATCATACTTTTCACATCGACTTCCATAAAAGAGAGGTTTTTCTCCCTCCACGCTTACCTTTCGGATGAGACAGAGATTAGGGCAGCCTTTACATTCAAAAGAAGTCTGTTCATAACGACGCTGGCTAAGATCAAATCCCTTAAATCCTGATCTTTCCCACGTCCGTTCTTCCATGGCTAGGATCGCAACGCCAATGGCCCCTGTTACATCGTGATTTTCAGGAACGATAATCTCCTTCTCCAAGATCTTTTCAAAAGCCGCCACCACCCCTTTATTAAAAGCCGTTCCTCCTTGGAAAAAGATCCTATTGCCAATTCGGCGGTCGCCCACCACACGATTCAGGTAGTTCTGGACGATGGAGTAGCTGAGTCCTGCAATAAGGTCATCCTTTTGA
>JBBIRT010000024.1:0-7291 GCA_037441725.1 Deltaproteobacteria bacterium
CTTCCTTATGTTCCAGCAGGTATTCAATGACCCGATCAAAATAGGAAATCATGTTCTCATATGCATCGACATCCTCACCGAGATGAAGGAGAATTTCAATGAGGTTGGTAATCAATATATAGATGTATTCAGGCTGTTGTTCTTGTTGAGATTCCCGTAAAATAGCCTCTCTCTCTTCTGGGGTAAGCTGACAGGCTTGAACCAAGGATTGGCCTGGTGCAGGATGGATGGCCTTTTCTATCCCCTCATCTGCAGAGGCCCGAGAAAGTTCGTGTTGAGGATCTAAGGCCATCTCTTCAGACCAATCCTCCCAAGTCCCTCTGTATTCAGACCTTTTAATCAGATCTTCCTCAGTGGCTGGGACAAAGATGCCACTTCCCTCTAAGAACTCATCCACGGTGGTAAAGGTGATATGAGAAAAATCTTTTTCCCAAAGCAAAGTGACCAGGTCATCTTCCATGCGATTAAGAAAATCACTCTTTTTGACAAGGTTGAGGAAATCAACCATCTCTTTGAATTCTAATCCTTTTAGAAATTGAAGTTCCCGAATCCCATCCTTAAAAAAGACAAAGGCCAGACTTTCCTTGAGGTCTTGATTCTCATAGACAATCTTGCCTCGGTAATAGAGCCGGTGTTCACCCACCTGAAGAGAAAAAGAGTCAAATTCACTAAAATAATGGTCAAAGTCGTTTTTTAATCTCTCCAAGAATTTTGATAGGATAGGGTGATTCGCATCGTAGAGTCGAAAGGCCTTTAAGGTCTGTAGAAAGGTTTGTACCAAGGCCTTGGTCGACTTAAATTTCTCCTCAATCTCTCTCCCTTCAACCCCATCTATTCGATCTTGTAAACTTTTCACTTCGTTTCTCCCTGGTATTTCCCCATCATCAATTCTCAGTTTTTGGATACTCATTTTCTCCTTTCAAAAACCGATCTAATTCTGACCTCAACACCTTCCATCCCTTTCCTGCCTTTGTTCCTCTGATCCGACCTGAATAAAGATATTTTAAATAGGTAGGCCTTGAGATTCGAAGATACTGACAGGCTTCTTGAGTGGTAAGGACGATATCCTCATTATTTTTTTCCATGGCTTTCCACCTTTATATTTGAGTTTACAAGTATTGATAGCATTTTCTATACCAAATTTTAAAGTGTTACCTAACCTATTGATACTAAAAAGGATTCACTTCCATATGAGAAAAATTAAAATAGAAAATATGACCAACTTTTGACTATCAACTATCAAACTTGTCCACCTCATCAATTGGCTCTTTTTTATAGATCGGTTAAAATTCCTATACCCCTTTGTTCAATTAGGCCCTTTATGTAAGAATGAATCTGGAGGATTCATAGCCAAACAAATCAGGACGTCAAGTCCTCGGTTACTAATTTTTGTAGGAGGGAATGATGAAAAAACAGAATGATCAAAAAAGGGTGAAGGAGATCATTAAAATCTTATCGAAAGAGATTCCTGATTCAAGGGTTGCCTTAATATCTTCAAACCCCTTGGAACTCCTGATTGCAACCATCCTTTCTGCCCAATGCACAGACGTAAAAGTAAATCAAGTAACAAAGAGCTTATTTAAAAAGTATCGATCTGCTGAAGATTATGCCAAGGCAGACTTGTCTGAGTTAGAAGAGGAAATCCGTCCAACTGGATTTTATCGGAATAAAGCCAAATCGATTCAGAAATGCACGCAGGAGTTAGTAAAACGATTTGGTGGCGAAGTTCCAAAAACCCTGGAGGAATTAATCACCCTCCCAGGAGTTGGGAGAAAGACGGCCAATGTCATCTTAGGGAATGCCTTTGGAGTCCCGAGTATTGTGGTGGATACCCATGTCCATCGGGTGAGTCAAAGAATTGGTTTGACTAAAAGAGACGATCCTGTCATGATTGAGTTTGATCTGATGAAGGTCGTTCCTAAAGAGGAATGGACCCTTTTTTCAAACCTCCTCATTTGGCACGGGAGAAGAACCTGTATTGCGAGAAAACCCCTTTGCACTTTATGTTCTATTCGTCAATTATGTGATTATGGATCCAACCTAAGGATTCAACAACCAAAGATTTAACGGGAGAGGCTCTAAGAGAGCAAATCCCTTTCATTTAAAATGTAAAATGGAGGACACTCCATCGACCAACCAAGGAGTAAAACCCATGAAACATGTCTTTGATGCCTACCGTGAAAAAACCCCCTGTTCGGAAAATCTTTTCAAGAGGGCCAAAGAGGTGATGCCAGGTGGAATCTCTCATAACATCCACTATTTCCCTCCTTATCCATTTTTTATAAAAAAGACCCAGGGATCAAAAATATGGGATGTGGATGGAAATGAATACATTGATCTCTGGATGGGCAATTATACCCACATCCTTGGCCATCGGCCACTGGTGGTCGTGGAGGCCATTGAAAAACAGCTAAAAGATGGAATTCACTGGGGACTCGTTTATGAAAAACAGATTGAATGGGCTGAACTGATTCGAGATTTAATTCCCTGTGCCGAGATGGTTCGATTCTGCTGCTCAGGGACAGAGGCAACGATGTATGCAGTTCGTCTGGCCCGTGCCTTCACGGGCAAGAGGATCATAATAAAGATCGCAGGTGGATGGCACGGACCCAATCCTGACCTTTCTACAGCCATTAAAATGCCTTATGAAAGAGAAGAAAGCCTCGGCCTTCTGCAGGAACTCGATCCTTCCACAAAGGTGATTCTTTTCAATGACCTCTCCCAATCCCTTGAAGTGATCGAGCAAAATCGAAAGGACCTGGCAGGAATCATTATTGAACCAGTGATATTAGAAGGGGGATTCACCCCTGCCACCCAAGAATATCTGGAGATGATTCGATCTGAGACCCAACAGATCGGGGCCCTGCTTATATTTGATGAGGTCGTCACGGCATTTCGGGTGGCTTTAGGGGGAGCTCAGGAAAGGTTTCATATTACCCCAGATTTATCCACATTAGGAAAGATTACAGGAGGAGGATTACCCATCGGAGCCATTGCTGGTAAGAAAGAGATATTGGAAAAAACCTCTCCTGAAATGAAGAGAGAGAAATGGGAAAGAATCCTGATCGGTGGCGGAACCTTTTCGGCTCATCCCTTGACCGCTTCAGCAGGAGTGGCTATGCTCCGTTACCTGAAAGAACATCAAGAGAGGGTATATCCCCTTTTGGAATCAAGAGGGGAGAAAATCCGAAAGGGGCTTCAAGAGGCGTTTGACCAAGAAGGTTTAAACGCCTTTGTCAGTGGATTCAGCTCTCTCTTCCAGATTCATTTTCCTTACCAGAAGGGATTGGTTTTAAACTCTCCCCAGGCAATTCATCACTACACCAATATAGAAAAGAGAGAGATCGAGTTCCGAGTCAGGTTACTTACTAAAGGGGTACATGTGATGCATGGAGGGGGAGCCCTCTCCATCGCCCATTCAGATGAGGATATTGAAAAGATCGTCCAATCTGTGCAAGAGGTTGCCAGGGAGATGAAAAGAGAAGATGGGGGATGAGGAAAAAGGGGGAAAACGAAGATTTGATAAAAGGAGGGGCTGCCATGTTAAAAGAGCTGAGCCATGTGGGTGTCATTGTTGTAGATCTCCAAGGGGATTTTACTCAGTTTAAGAATGGAACCCTATCGGTTGAAGGAACTGGTGAAGCCTACCTCAAAGGGGTCGAGGATAACACAAAAAAATTGAAAGAGGCAGGTCTCCCCATCTATGCCACACAGGATTGGCATCCTAAGAACCATGTCTCCTTTTTCACCAATCATCCAGGGAAAAAGGCCTTTGAGATCATCAAGCTTCATGGAAGGGATCAGGTCCTCTGGCCTCCTCACTGCATTCAGGGGAGTTCAGGGGCAGAAATTCTTCTGGATAAAAGTCTATTTAAGGCAGTGATAAGGAAAGGGATGGACCCTCTGTACGACAGTTATTCTGGATTCCAGGATGATGGGGGTAAAAAGACCGAAATGGACGAAATCCTCAAAAGGGATCACATCACAAAGTTGGTGATTTATGGCCTTGCCACAGATTACTGTGTTCGGGCAACCGCTCTGGATGCTGCCTCTTCAGGATATCAAGTGATTTTAATCAAGAATCTTTCACGAGGGGTCTCTCCTCATACGTCTCAAAAAGCGATTGAGGAGATGAAGAGAAATGGTGTTCTCATATTGGATGATCTTAATTTATCCCTTCTGACTATTTAACTATAAAAAGGGAAGTGATTCTTTTCGATAGGGAAATGAAACACAAAGATTGTTGGGAGTCCATTAATTAATATATAAAAAGGGACAGGACCAGAATTCCAAACTTACTATCATAAGGGAGGGATGGAATATGAAAATCAAAGTTAATCAATCCTTTTTGGAAGTGGTTCAAGGGGATATTACCCTGGAGGAGACAGAGGCCATCGGTAATGCAGCCAATTCAGCTTTGGCAGGTGGAGGAGGGGTAGATGGGGCCATCCACAGGGCAGGGGGTCCAGCCATCATGTCAGAGCTTAAATCGAAATATAAGGGTTGTCCAACAGGTTCTGCAGTGATGACAGGAGGAGGAAATCTTAAGGCCAAATATGTTATCCATGCCGTTGGACCGAGATATTCGGGATCCCCAAAGGATGCTGAACTGTTAGCCAGCGCTTATCGAACAAGTTTAGAACTATGTACTCAGATCAAGATCACTTCCATTGCCTTTCGTTCCATCAGCACCGGGATTTATGGCTACCCTTTGAAGGAGGCCTCTCAAATTGCCTTAAAGACAGTGATGACCTATCTCCAAGAGCATCCTGAGATCAAACTGGTTCGATTTATCTTATTCGACTCCAAGACCCTAAGGATTTATGAAGAAACCCTAAAAGAATTATCCGAAACTTAATTACAGGAAATTTCATCTAACAAAAACCATCTTCTCAAAGGTCTTTCAGGATTCCTACTTTCCATTCTATTCCAAGATCTTTTTTAAGGCCTCATCCGTTTTTCTTCCCCTCGGGCCTTCTCCGATAAGGTAGAGCATGACTCCTCTGCCACTTCTAACCGGAACGATTTCGATCTTTCCTTCTGAGGCCATTTTGCTTGTGAATTCGATCGGATCCTTATTAAAATGTTTTCGAAAGGCATCGTTGAATCCACTAAAGACACTATGAATCCCTTTGTAGGGCTCCCTCCTCAATTTTCTTATCCCTTCCAAGACAAATTCTTCTTCAGAGAGATTCTTTTCTCCATGCCCTAAGATCAACCCAATGACCTCCTCTGAGGAAGGTCTTTGAGGGGCCTCTCCTGGGAGAAAGAGCATCGCCCCTCCCCTAAAGGGCCTTGTCTCAATCTTACCCTCCGTTGCCAATCTGGAAGTGGCCTCAACCGGGTTGGTTCCAAAATATTTTCTAAAGGCTTCATTAAATCCACTATAAACGCTATGGATTCCCCGGAAAGGCTCCTTTCTTAATTTCTTAATTGCCTGAAGGACAAATTCCTCTTCAGTCAATTTCCTCTCCTCTTCCATAGGCCACCTCCTTCATACAAAAATGAGAAAATTCTAATCTTTTTTTAATCCTCTTTTAATCTTTCATTGGTTATGATTCTATCAAAATAAAAAACTCTTTTCCTCCTCACTAACCCTTTTCCTCAAGACCCATTGAGCTTAAAAGGTCCCAATGGGTCTTTGATTATTCAGGGTTGGGTCTTAAACTCAAAACCTTCTTGGAGAAGAAGCTCTTTTACCTGTTTTGAATCAATCTGCTTCTCAACCGCCTTGAGGATTTCTGACCTTCCCTCAACCTCTCCCAGAACGATACAACCCACCACCTGATCCTCTCTAAAGGCCACTTTACAATACATACATTTTTCGCGGTCGCTCTTAATGATACATTCCAGCTTCCCCTCTGCATCAATGTCTCCTGAGGCCGTAAGATCAATCCCCACGACCTTAAGTGTGTTTGAAACAACAGTTCCCTCATAAAGGGTGTTTCCTCCTGCCATATTCACCCCCGCCACCTCCCCTTGCCTTTGCGCAGCAGGCCAGATTCCATAACAACGGCCCCGATGTTCTGCAACATCCCCTGCTGCATAAATACCCTCTATGTTCGTCTCCAACCGATCGTTGACGAGAATTCCATTCTTTATTCCAACTCCCATGCCCTGAGCCAACTTAACATTCGGCTTTACCCCTGCCGAGATGACCACCATCTGGCCCTCCACCATTCTTCCATCTTTTAGACGTACCCCTTCCACTGTCTCTTTTCCAAGAATCTCATCAGATTGGCCGTTGAGAAAAAAGGAGAACCCCATGGACTCCATCTTCTCCTGTAAAATCTGGGCTCCTTCTGGATCCATCTGCCTCGGGAGAATCCTTTGATTATGTTCAATCACCGCGACCTTTATCCCTCGCCTTAAAAGGGCACCCCCTGTCTCGAGTCCTACTAACCCTCCTCCAATCAGGATCGCCTGTTTCACCCCCTCTAAATATTCTTTCATTCGGATGGCATCATTCATTGTCCGAAGGGTAAAGACTCCCTGCTTCTCTCTCCCCTTAATGGGTGGGACAAAGGCACTCCCTCCTGTCGCGATTAATAATCTATCATAAGCATAGGTCTTGCCTCTCTGACTTACGATCTCCCTCTTAGGGATATTCACTTCGTGGATCGGTTCTTCTAAGTGAAGAAAAATATTTTTGCTTTGATAAAATTCTTTTGTATGGATGGTGAGGTTCTGAATCGTTACCTCCCCTGCGATAAATTCTGGGAATCTCACCCGATAATAAAAGGGGTAAGCCTCCTCTGTGAACAGGTGGATCTCTCCTTTTTGATCTGACTCTCTGATCTTGACCGCAGCCCTTGCCCCCGCCACTCCATTCCCAATGATAAGGTATTTTCTCACTCACCTTCTCCTCTCTTTAGAATTAAGAAACCTTTAATGCCTCTCGAAGTTCCCTCGTGAGAAGTTCTACGGTTCCTCGTGTTCCTCCTGCTAACTTATTTCGCCACTCGCCCTCCGTTTCAAAACGGTCTTCCCCAATCCTCTCACCCCAAGGTTTGATGGCTTCCCGAATACCAAAATAGTCAAAGGGGTCACCTTTCAACTCCTTGGATCGTACCATGACATCCGGGGTCACTCGAACAAAGGCTCGGAGGGCTGCTCCTGTCTTTATGCTATATTTTCGTCCTGTCCAAGCTTTAGGGAATACGGATAGGATGGCCTTAAAGTAATTTAGAAAAAATCGTTTTCCATTCTGTTCAAATTCCTTGAACCGTTCATCCCCGCCCTGTTTGTCAGTGGAACGGGGGGGGTGTCGGGGCTCCTCAGCCAGTGGGGC
>JBBIRT010000024.1:7318-19840 GCA_037441725.1 Deltaproteobacteria bacterium
TTTCCTACCCCCAAAATCTTAATATATCCCCGAAGGGGAGAGCTTTCATCCTCATTGAGTTCACGAATGATATCATGGGCCAAGGCCTGATATCGGTCCGCATAGAGCCTTCGACCGGCCAATGAAATCAGATGGGAAGGGTTCAACCGAGTATGCTTGGCATTAATCGTCACAAAGAGCTCCACGGTTTGACGAGGATCCAGAGAGTCGAATAAAACCGCGGGGACATCAATTTCTATGCTCTTTTCGGGTTGGGCGCTGAGGGCGAGCAATCGATGCTGTCCATCCAGGCATCTGAGGATCCCTGTTTCTTCAGGGATTTCGATCATCCCTAAATTGGGGTTTTTCCCGAGGGGTGAAAATTTAAGTCTCCTTTCAGTGATCATGATCACCGCCCCAGGAATGGCAGGCAGATTACGGGCCTCCTGACATTCTCGATAATATTGAACCAGCTCTCTGATCTTCTTCCGAATCATGGGCCTCTGAAAGGCTGCTTCACTTTGGCCAATCTTTTTCTCCAATAACTCCCAATTGATGGCACTAGATCTTGCAGGTTTATGGCGCTTCTGTTCACCCTCTAAAGAAGGGTAATTTAAAACCTCAAATTTGACCAACTTCTGAAGATCTCCAGAGGTAAAAGAGGTTTGATAAAATTCAACTCCAAACTGCCTGACCTTATGAGCAGGAACAATCACCATGACCCTTCACCTCCTCTTTTTATTAATTGGGCCCATCCTCATACTGTTCTAAGGGAAAGAAAGGATTGGGGGATGGATGATTTCTTATAGTTCCACACGGTTGATTAAAGTAATCCCAGTATAATAACAGCAACAGGCACTCTCAAAGCTGTTATCGAAGACCCTCTGCTTCCCATCTTGGAATAAAATCCGAACGTAACACATCCCTCCAGGTAGATTCGAGGACCACGTCTCAACCACAATTCCACCTCCCCATGACTTAAACTTCTTATGATAGACCTTATCCCCGACCTGGAGATAAGTATGGGGTCCCTCCTTTCTTCTGTTGGAGGAGGCATCCTCCATCCTTTTTGTGGGAAGATTCTTCATCTCGAATAGGCCCTCTTTTTCCTCTCCCATCTTCGATGAATCCAAAACCATTGATCAGGGTATTGTCGGACCATCGATTCGAGGGTGTCGTTAAAGAGTTGGGTGTTGGTCTCTACATCCTTCTTAAAATCCCCTGTCTGAATTAATTGGAGTGGCTTCTGGATCAAAAGACGATGCCTTTGAAATCCATTTCGAATCATAAAAACAGGCACCACAGGGGCTCCCGTCTTCAAGGCGAGAACCGCCAGACCTGGAGTGGTAGGGGCTTTTTTCCCAAAAAAATCCACCCATACCCCTCGGCTTCGTTTTGCCCTTTGATCGATCAGGATGCCAACAATTCGATTTTGAGAAAGGGCATGAATCACTTTCCTTGTGGCATTTTCAGGGTGGATCAGTTCTAGGCCAGCGGCCTTCCTTATTTCTGTAATCCATTGATCAACCCTCCTCTGCTTAATCGGCTTTGCGATGGCCAGGATAGGATTTCGGATGACCTTTGAAATGAACCCCATCAATTCCCAATTCCCGAAATGACCGATGAGGAGCAACCCCCCCTTTTTCATTTCGAGAAGCCTCAAGGCCTCTTCCAGACCCTCCACCACCACTTTTCTTTTAAACTTCTCTTCATCAAGCTTAGGAATCCTGAAGAATTCGATCAACATCATCCCAAGATTTTGAAAGGTCTTTTTAGCAATCCCTCGAATCTGATCCTCTGATTTTTCTCGACCAAAAGCTAGCCTAAGGTTTTGGAGGGCAACCCTTCGATGTTCCCAATCCAAATAATAACCTGCCCTTCCCAGTTGTCTTCCAATCCACAGGGTGAAATGTTCCGGAAGAAGATTGATGAAGAAGCCGAGGATCTTTAAAAGTAAGTAAAGGAGGTAATCCATCAATGGATTTCCTTTCTAAATCCAAAATCCTAAACCTTCCATTTCAATTTACAAATGACCCAATGAGCACGTTCCTATTCTTCTCCTCGATAAGGAAGGGCCTCATCAATGAGCATGATTGGAATATCATCTTTAATCTGGTAGAGGAGTTGGCATGATTTACAGATCAATCCATCTCCGGTCCGATTTAAATAGATATCCCCTTTACACTTAGGACAGGCTAAAATTTCTAAGAGTTCTTGACTGATAGGCATGGTTCTCCTCCTCAAAAATAATCGATCTTCTAAGGTGTTTCTTCTTTTTGGATGATCCATTGAACCGCATGGAACAGATCTTTGGCCACATAATCAGGTTGGACATTCCACTGGTTTCGACAATATTGCCACTCTCCCTTTCCATAACCCGTGAGGACCAGGATGGTTTTGGCTCCCACTCGATGTCCAAACTCAATCTCCATCCCTCGATCTCCGACCACATAGCTTCTGGCAAGATCAAGATCCAGATCTTTGACCGCCTGTTCGATCAATCCCGTGGCAGGCTTTCGGCATTGACACTTCTGACGATAGGGAGGAAATCCGACATCAGGATGATGAGGACAATAATAGATTGCATCGAGGTAGGCCCCCTCTTCCCTTAGGTGATCTTTCATCTTTTGGTGTACCTGATGGATCAATGACTCTGGAAAGTATCCCCTTGCCACACCTGATTGGTTAGTGATCACCACCACCTTCCATCCATATTGGTTTAACAAACGAATAGCCTGGGCACTTTGGGGAAGGAGATGAAACCTTTCAATATGATTGATGTATCCCATCTCTTCATTGATCGTCCCGTCCCGGTCAAGAAAAACTGCTCGATGTGTCATCTCTACTCCTAAAGGTTGAATCCTAAAGGAATTCCAATTGAAAGACTCCAGGGGGTGAGAACCTTAAAAAGGATCGATGGGTCATCCAATCCCCCACATTATAATAAAGGTATCTCTTTCCCTCAAGCCATTCCTCAACTTCCTCCGGATGATGGGAGTGCCCAAGAATCACAATTTCGAATCCGCCTAAAAATTTCTGATGTGCAAAATCCTTGAAGGTCGGAGGAGATACCCCTTGGAGACCGTTATGATATTTTTGATAACTCATATCACTGAGCTTCTTGGCCACACGACGAGAAAATTGGGGGCCCACCAATTGGATGAGACGGTAGGTCAATCGATTTTTAAGCATTCTTCTAAAAGTTCGATAGGCCCATTGATTGGGATTGGATAGATCCCCATGGGCCACAAAAGCCCTCTTTCCTCCTATCTCCATTTCTCCCCCTTCAGGATAGACGTCCACCTCCATTCCAAATTGCTCTGAAAAGAAGGAATGAAGAAAAAAATCATGGTTTCCCTCAAAATACTTAATCTTGATTCCATCCAGGTATAGGTTTTGAAGTATATGGAATATGGGAAGATAATCGGTAAAGGCAGAAGGCCCTTTTCGTGAAGCGAAATTCCTAAACCCGAAGAAGAAATCGAAAAGGTCCCCAAGGATCACCAGATGGCTCATCTTTTTTTTCTCACCCTCTAAGAATCTAAGAAAGCTCTCCATTGACTCTTTGTCCTGACCCGTAAAATGGGCATCTGAGACAAAGATCCAATCCTTTTCGAAATCGGTCAATCTCAAACCTCACCTTCCAACACCACAATAAATAAAACCCAATTTTTTCATATAATCTGGATCATAGACATTCCTCAAATCAATAAAGATAGGTCGTTTAAGCCCCTCCTTAATCCGCTGAAGATCCAAACGTCTGAATTGATTCCACTCCGTAATCAGGACCAAAGCATCCACTCCATTGGCCACATCATAGGCATCTTTTCCATATTCAATTTGAGGAAGGATAGCCTTGGCCTCCTCCATGGCTGCAGGATCAAAGGCCTTGATCTTTGCTCCCCTCTCCAACAATCCCTGAATGATCGCAATGGAAGAGGATTCTCGGATGTCATTCGTATTGGGCTTGAAGGAGAGTCCAAGGATTCCGATGGTTTTTCCTTTTGGATCTCCGACTTTCTCGATGATCTTATGAATCATCCTCTTTTTTTGTTCTTCATTCACATGGATCACAGCATCCAGAATTTTAAAGGGATACCCCTTCTCTTGAGCCATCTTCAAAAGGGCGCGCGTGTCTTTTGGAAAACATGAGCCCCCAAATCCTGGTCCTGGATGGAGAAATTTCTTCCCTATCCTTCCATCCAGGCCCATGGCCCTGGCAACATGATGGACATCCGCTCCCACCATTTCGCATAGATTAGCAATCTCATTGATGAAGCTCACCTTTGCTGCTAAAAAGGCGTTGGCTGCATATTTGATCATCTCCGCAGTCTCGAGGGAGGTAATGACAAAGGGAGTTTCAATGAGGTAAAGGGCACTATAAATATCTTTCATAATGGCAATGGCCTGCTCACTCTCCGCCCCAATCGTCACCCGATCAGGTCTCATAAAATCTTCGATGGCTGATCCCTCCCTCTGAAATTCAGGATTGGACACAATATCAAATGGGATGGGCTGGACTTGATGCCCTTTGATCAGGTCCTTTAACCGGCGGCAGGTCCCAACCGGAACGGTGGATTTGATGACCACGACTTTATAGCCATTCATGTGATGGGCAACCTCCTTTGCCACCTCCTCTACATATTGAAGATCAGCAGAACCATCATCGTTTGAGGGGGTCCCCACCGCAATAAAGATCACCAGGTTCGACTTCACCCCTTCTTCGATACTCGTTGTAAAGGAAAGCCTCCCCTCCCTCATATTTTTCGTCACGAGGTCTTCAAGCCCTGGTTCATGGATCGTCACCTTTCCCTGTCGGAGAAGTTCAATCTTTGCTCGATCGTTATCCACACAGGTGAGATTCATCCCAAATTCGGCCAAGCAGGCCCCTGTCACCAAGCCTACATATCCTGTACCAATGACACAGATATTCATTGCAACCCTCCTCTCTCTTCCATTAAATAATCCCTTAAAGCCTCGAACCAGGGCCGTAACGTCAATCCTATCTCTTCCTTCAATCTTTTACAGTTGAGTACAGAATAGGAGGGACGAACCGCTGGCCGGTTCAGCTCCTTTGAGGAAAGAGGGACCACTCTCACATCATCCATTCCTAATAACCTTAGAATCGTCTGACCGAAAGTATACCAAGAACAGATCCCACTATTGGCCACATGAAAAATCCCTTGCCCCTTAGATTGGATCAATACCGAGATGGCTTCTGCCAGATCAACGGTAAATGTCGGGGACCCAATCTGATCATCTACAATGGTTAATACCTTTTTCTCCCTGGCTTGCCGAAGTATGGAGTCTACAAAGTTTTTCCCATGTCTTCCATAAAGCCATTGGGTTCGGATGATGAGATAATTTTTTACAAGTTCTCGGATATAATTCTCTCCCTTCAATTTGGAACGTCCATAGATGTTGAGAGGGTTGGGAGGGTCCTCCTCTAAATAGGGTTCTCCCTTTTTTCCGTCAAAGATATAGTCCGTGCTCAGGTAAATCACTTTTGCATTGGTTTTTGAGGCCGCCAGGGCCACATATCGGGTTCCTTCGGCGTTGACGGCGAAGGCCTTTGCTTCATGCAATTCACATCCATCCACATCGGTGTAAGCGGCCAGATGGATGATCATCTTCGGACAGAGTGCTTCGATCTGGGTAATCGCCTCCTCCTTTTCAAGGTCAATCTCTTCAATATCCCATCCAATAATCTCATCCCGATTAAAAGAGGAAGGAAGGATCTTCATTAAATCCCTCCCCAACATCCCTTTTGCTCCAAGCACCAATATTCGACTCATCGATGGGTTAAATTTCTTCCTCCGTATTCCCTGTGAGGCATTACCGCTCCTGATACATCCGTTTATAATATTCTAAATATTCTCCGGTCTTAATCTTTCTCCACCACTCCGAATGGGTCTGGTACCACTCCACGGTAAGCGCGATCCCATCTTCAAAAGAGACCGAGGGGCTCCATCCCAATTCCCTTTCGATCTTGGAGAAATCAATTGCATAGCGGCGATCATGGCCGGGTCGATCCGTGACGAATCGAATCAATGAATGGGGTTTTCCCAAACGATCCAAAATCATTTTGGCAACAGTGAGATTTGGTCTTTCGCTCCGTCCTCCAATATTATAAACTTCACCCTCTCGACCCTGGTGCAGCACCACGTCGAGGGCTCGACAATGATCTTCAACATAGATCCAATCGCGGATATGCATCCCATCCCCATAAATGGGAAGTTCCTTATCTTCGAGGGCATTTGAGATCATCAATGGAATCAATTTTTCTGGAAATTGATAAGGCCCATAATTATTTGAACACCGGGTGATGAGGGTTGGAATCCCATAGGTATGATGATAGGCTCTCACTAATAAATCTGCCGCTGTTTTACTTGCTGAATAAGGACTATTAGGGGATAAAGGGGTCTCCTCTGTGAAAGCCCCTGTTTCGCCAAGAGAACCGTAGACCTCATCGGTCGAGATATGAAGAAATCGGATCGATTGCTTTGGGAAAACTTTCCTGATGGATTCAAGGAGAACGAAGGTACCAATCACATTCGTCTTCATAAAGGCACTAGGATCTTCAATCGAACGATCCACATGGGATTCAGCCGCAAAGTTGACAATGGCATCTAACCCTTTGCTGACCAACTCTTCCATCATTGGGGCATCGGCAATATCTCCTCGGATAAAATGATAACGAGGTGAACGAGCGATATCCGATAGGTTTTCAAGATTCCCAGCGTAGGTCAATTTATCCACATTGATGAGGGAATAATCAGGATGATTTTTTAAAAAATAACGAATAAAGTTACTCCCAATAAACCCACAACCACCTGTCACCAATATTTTCATGACCCGTTTCACCTCATCCCATCAAGGATTCCCTACTATCCATCCTTTCTTGACCAATCATAAGGGACATCCTTCCCGTGAGGGGGAAGACGATATTCATCGGGTGAGCTGTAGACATAGACCTCATCCGGAATATTAATGATGATCGCCTCTTCTTCGCTGATGCATTTCCATCCATGATAAACCCCTTTCGGAACCCTGACCAATAAGGGGTTGTAAACTCCAATGTAAAATTCATTGACCTCTCCCTTCGTCGGCGAATCCTCCCGGGGATCATAAAGGACCAGTTTAATCATTCCTTGAATGGCACAGATATGATCTGTTTGGATCTTATGATAATGCCACGCCTTTACCACCTGGGGATAAGTGGTGGTCAGGTAAACCTGTCCAAATTTCTGAAACAGCTCATCATCAGCCCTAAGAATCTCCATTACCCTACCCCTTTCATCCGGAATCACTCTCAACCATTTCGTTTTTACCCCTTGGATCATCGTCCCTCCTCATGAAAAAATATTTGAGATTGAAGATAAAGAGAGCTCTGAAAAAGTTTTCAAAAAGAATTTTTTAACCGGGGAGGTGGGGTGGAAAAGCCTTCGAGTGGATACCTTTAATCTTTCGGCACTATGGAAAGATACCCTGAAAATGCTTGCTTTCCCCTTAACCGATTATTTGCCAATTCACTTCTAAAGCCCGTATTCGAAGGGTTTGAAACCCTACCTCCCTAGTCATGAAAGAACTTTTTCAGAGATCTCATAAAGGGTTGGCCACTGACTTCTTAAATCTTGTTTGCTCCTGTCTGGGCAACCAATTGGTTGGCACGAAGCAAAGATTCAAATGTTCCTGCATCTGTCCACCACCCCTCCAGGATATCCCAAGTCATCAGACCCCTTTCAATATACCTGTTATTGACATCTGTAATCTCCAGTTCTCCTCGTTCTGAAGGCTTGAGAGTCTTAATGATATTAAAAACCTCTTGATCATAAAGATAAATACCGGTTACGGCATATTGGGATTTGGGAAACTTTGGCTTTTCCTCAATCTTGATGATCCGATCTCCATTCAATTCTGGAACACCAAATCGCTGGGGGTCTGGAACCTCTTTCAAAAGGATCTTTGCCCCTTCCCTCTGCTTTGCGAAATTCTCAACGGCTTTTCGAATGTTCTTCTCAATGATGTTATCTCCCAATACCACACAGATTTTTTCCCCAGATGCAAAGAATTCGGCTAACTTAAGAGCCTCTGCAATCCCCCCTTCCCCTTCCTGGTAGGTATAATTGATATGCCTGAGACCAAACTCCTTTCCATTCCCTAATAACTTTAAGAAATCTCCGGCATTGTTTCCCCCTGTGACGATCAAAATATCATCAATGCCAGCATTGATCAGGGTCTGGATGGGGTAATAAATCATCGGCTTATCATAAATAGGAAGCAGATGTTTATTGGTCACTTTGGTCAGGGGATGGAGCCGAGTCCCCAACCCTCCTGCTAAAATCACTCCTTTCATCCTATCCCTCCTAATCCCTAAATCTACAGACTCATAAAATAAGGCCTGTGTCCTACGGAGCCAATATTTAAAAGGTTAAAGTAAAAATGAAACTTTCTTTCCTTCCCTTGAATCCTATCCGGGGATCGGTTGATATCTTCAAAAACAAACCCTGCTGACCAACATTGGGCCTGGTACTCTGCCCCATAGATCCCTGCAATCCTTATACCTTCTAATAGATTATATCGAAAGGAACTGTAAAGGTATAGGGGTGAGATGGTCCTTATCCGAGCATCGAGGTTGATGGTTTTGACATCCCCTCGGGTGTTTCGGTACTGAATCTGAATGGCATCGTTTCTCTGATCCTTTGCCTTGACGGAAAGATTGAACCGGTCAAAACTCCAACGATGAGGGTTGAATTCAGCCTCCCCATGAAAAGAAACATAGGAGTTGAATCTCCACCAGAGCTCTCCCTGGATATTTGAAAGGGAATGTTTCTCTCCTTTTCGATCCACAAAAGGATCACCAAGACTATAACTCTGGAAGATCCTGAGCCTACCATATTCTTGAGGTCCGGTGGCCCTTCCCTCTTTCTCAACCTTTCCTACAAGGGATTGGGTAAATCCATAAGTAATTTGATTGGAATAAGGGATTCGATCGACCTCATCAAACGTAGGAATTTCATCCTGATCGACTCGAGGACTGTAAGAGTATTCAAGGGTGGGTTCAATCAGGTGCATCCATTTGGAGCCTTCGTAAATCTTAGAAAGCCTTGAAATCAAGGTCCCATGATAGATTCGAATGAACTCCATGGACATCTTCAGGCCTGTCTCAAGGGTCTCTCTCGATTCCCATCCTTGATAGGTGCGGGTGGGATCCTCATAAGATTGATATAGGGTCTCCCTAAGACCGATATTCGGCTCAACCTTTAAAACATTGAAAAGCCTTAAAGGGTAAAAGAATTTAGGGAAGAGATCTCCCCGATGTGCTCCTACTCCTCTCTCCCTCCAGAAGTGAGTATAGGAGGTATTTATTTCATAATAGATTGGGGACTTCAAAAGGGATTGAGGATGGGCGTAAAAACTGATTTGAGGAATTTTCTGGATCGTCTCATCGTTACTTGGTCTGGTCAAGTCATCAAAAACCTCAAGGTCCACCAAGAAGCTGAATTGCTCCCAATCCTTCCCTCCAAAAAGAGTGGATCTCAACTGCCTCAAACTCCTTGAGTCAATCTTCACCCGATCTGGAAGGTCTTCATCAAAATCACGAAGGTATTGACGATCACTAATTCGATTAATATCTCCTTTTAGATAGAAATCGTCAGGAAGCCCCTGTTGATGTTCGATGAAAAAGGCATATCGGTTCCTATGGATCTCCTGGTCATCAATGAAATAGAGATGGGTCTCTCCCTTGGTCTCCTGGGTTAAGGCATAACGGAACTCCAAGCCCTCCTTAAACCCCCTCTCTCCTAACCAATCTAAATAGAATGTCGTATCCATATTCTTGGCAAAGGCCCAATAGAAACCATTCTTCAACTCAGGGCCGTATTTACTCGAATACCCTGCCTTGGGAATGAGAAAACCGCTCTGTCTCTCCTGTCTTACAGGAAAAGCACCCCATGGGAAATAGAGGACTGGAATCTCTTCGATGTAAAAGATAGGCCCTTTGGCAATAGCCCAACCTCCTAAAGCCATCTCTTTGACTTCTAACTCCTTCACGGTGAATTTCCAGGGGGGTCGTTTGGCATCGCAGGTTGTCAACGATCCTGCTTTGATCCGATAGTGATTCTCTCCCAACTTCTCAGCTTCTCGGCCTGTAATATGGAAATTCTGATCTTTTAAAAAGAGTTTCCCTTGATAAATCCTTCCCAAACGGGTCTCCACATTTACTTCCAGCCGTTCGCATTCAACGACATCCTCCCCTTCCCTCAGAACAATGTTTCCCCATGCCACCAATGCCTTGGTGTTCATGTTCAATTGGACATGATCTGCCTGTAAAGACAGCTCACCCCGCCTGACCTCCACCCTTCCATGGGCTTCATACATTTGAGTATCCCGGTCATAGATAAGCTCGTCCGCTTCTATCTCTACAGGTCCTTCTTCCTTCATCTCCTTTATCACACTCTCTTCATCCACCTTTGCCAGGGCAGGGAAAAAGTTGGTGAAGGCGAAAAGAAAAATCAGGAAAGTCAATAAGAGCCTATAGGATTTCATGATCCCCTCTTGGGATGGAAATAGGCTCTTGCTTCTCCAACGGTATAGAGGGACCCAGTAATGCAGAACAGGTCTTCTGCATTTGTCAGGGAGAGACCTTTCTCAATTGCTTCATTAAAATTTTCGATAATCTCGGCTCTCTTTCCTCTTCGACCTAAGGCTTTCTTAAGGAGTTTGGGGGAGGCGGCCCGATCGATTGAAGGACGGGTCAGGATCATATGATCAGCCAATGGGGCAAGCAGATGGAGCATGGAGGGAATGTCTTTATCCTTCATGATCCCGACGAGAAGAATGAGGTGTCGATATTGAAATTCCCTTTCCAATGATTCTTTAAGGACAAAGGCCCCTGCCGGATTGTGAGCCCCATCAAGAATCACCCTGGGAGAAGAAGAAACCATCTCGAGTCGACCTGGCCAGTCCACCTTTCTCAAACCTTCGACCATGGCCTCGGTGGAAACCCTGTATCCTAAGTCATCTAAAACCTCTATCACTCCCAATGCCGTGGTGGCATTGACAATTTGATGCCCCCCCCTGAGATTAAGATGAATTCCCCAAAGCTTTCGATTAAGGCCTTCAAAATGGAAATCTCCGTCTTCAGCCCGGGTATAACGAAATTCCCTTCCTACCTGATAGAAAGGGGAGCCCTTTTCTTGACAGATCTCTGAAAAGAGACGAAGGACTTGAGGTTGGGTGGCCGCAGTGATCAACGGCCTTCCTCTCTTAATAATGCCTGCCTTCTCTCTGGCAATCTTCAAAATCGTGTTGCCCAAATATTCCTCATGATCCTTATCAATATTGGTAATCACTGAGATTAAAGGATCCACAACATTGGTCGAATCGAGTCTTCCCCCTAACCCAACCTCTAAAACCACTAAATCCACCAACTTCTCCTTGAAATAGTGGAAGGCCATTGCAGTGGTAAAATCAAAAAAGGTAAAAGGAGAAGTCATCCCTGAAGCTTCAATTTCCCTTCTCATCCATCCTGCTAAGGCAGCGACTTCCTCTTCCTCGATCTCTTTACCATTCACCTTAATCCGTTCAGAGAAACGGACGAGATGGGGGGAGGTGTAAAGACCCACCCGATAGCCTTCCTCCTGGAGGATGGAATTGATCATCGCCGCTGTTGATCCCTTCCCATTGGTTCCCGCAATGTGGATCGCCTGAATCTCCTTGTGGGGGTCTCCAATGGCCCGAAGAATCCTCTCCATCTGGGTTAAACCAAAGATCATTCAAAATTTCTCGAGGGAGTATAAATAATTCAGATATTGTTGATAAGCATTTAAGTTCATCATTCTACCTTTAATCTTCTATCCTGAGCATCTCCAAGAGGGAAGCGAGGACATGCCTGAGGTCTTTTCGTTCAACGACCAGATCCACCATTCCATGTTCGAGAAGATATTCAGCTCGTTGGAACCCTTCAGGGAGTTCGGTACGGATAGTCTCTTTGATCACGATCGGTCCAGCAAATCCGATCATCGCTTTAGGTTCAGCAATAATGACATCCCCTAACATCCCCATGCTTGCTGAAACTCCGCCGGTGGTGGGATCAGTCAGTACGGAGATATAAGGAAGTCTTGCCTCATGAAGTTTGGCCAGGGCAGCACTGGTTTTTGCCATCTGCATCAAGGAGAGGATCCCCTCTTGCATCCTTGCTCCTCCTGAAGCGCAAAAGATCACCACCCCAATCCTTTTCTCAATGGCCCTTTCGATCAGACGGGTGATCTTCTCTCCCACCACCGAACCGAGACTTCCTCCCATAAAGCTGAACTCGAAAATTCCGATCATGGCAGGTTGGCCTTCAATTCTCCCCTCCCCACAGATAATGGCATCCTTAAACCCTGTCTTCTCCTGTGATTCTTTAAGTCGGTGAGAATATCGCTTTGAATCCCTAAATTCTAATGGGTCCATAGGGGTAAGATGGGCATCGTATTCAATAAAGGTATTGGGATCGACCACACATTCGATCCTCTTTCTGGCAGGAATCTGAAAATGGTA
>JBBIRT010000024.1:19857-28659 GCA_037441725.1 Deltaproteobacteria bacterium
GACCTTCCGATAAATGATCTCATTACAGGAGTTACACTTCACCCAAAGCTGATCAAAAGGTTTCAGATCATCCCGTCTCTCCTTTTCTCCCTTCTCCTCTTCACCCTTCTTAAACCAAGACATCATTGAAACTTACCCCTTATGTTTGAGATTATAACTAACAAAATCAGGGCCAGATGTCAATTCATGTCCCCTTGGAATCACCCTTTATTTGGCATTGAACATCCTTCTCCCTCATGCTACTTTAAGGATGGGGAGAGAAGTGAAAGCTCATATTGAATCCTTAGCCTTTAAAGGATATGGGTTAGCTCGGATTGATGGGAAAGTGGTTTTTGTCCCATACTCTGTGACTGGAGATGAGGGAGAGATTGAGTTGGTCGAGGAGAGGAAGAGATATTCGATGGGAAGATTGACCCAAATGGTCAAGTCCTCTCCCTGGAGGGATAATCCCCGGTGTCCGTACTTCGGGAGGTGTGGAGGTTGCCAATGGCAACATATCAGGGATTCGATCCAAATGGACCTCAAGAAAGAGATTTTAGTAGACCTATTGAGAAGATTAGGGAAATTGAAGGAGCCTCCTCCGATCGTCACCTTACCTCCCTCCCAATTTTATGGCTACCGAACAAGGATCCAATTGAAGGTGAGAGGGAAATCCATCGGTTATTTTAGAGAGAGGTCCCATCAAGTGGTGGACATCCATGAATGCCCCATTGCCCATCCTTTAATCAATCAGATGCTTTGTTTGATCAGAGAAAAATTTCCTTCCCTATCACAGGTGAAAGAGATAGAAATAAATCTTTCCCCTGATGAGGGAAAGGGAATTCTCCTCCTTCGCCTATCCTCTCCCCGTTCAATCGTAGAAAGGGGGTGGGAGGAATTTTTTAAGAACCATCCCATTTTCAAAGGGCTTGCCATCGAAGCCCAAAAAGGAAAGAAATGTTTGGGCGATCCCTATCTAAACTTTACAATCCCTTTAAATGGAGAAGAGCCAAAGGGAAGACTGAAGTACAGAGCCTCCTTAGGAAGCTTCTCTCAAATCAATATGGAGGGAAACCAGAAATTGATCGAGACCGTCCTTCAATTTTCAGAATTAAATGCAGAGGCCTATGTTCTTGACCTCTATGCTGGAATTGGAAACTTCACTCTCCCTTTAGCCATGAAGGCCAAAGAGGTCTTTGGAATCGAAGAGAATCAGCAAGCCGTTGAAGACGCCTATTTCAATAGAGAAATGAACGGAATTAAGAATTGTAACTTCATTCGAGGCAGGGTAGAAGAAGGATTGAGGGATTGGAAAAGGGAAAGGGTTGATCTCATTGTCCTTGACCCCCCCAGGGCAGGCAGCAAGAGGATTCTGGCGCAAATGGTTAGATTAAAGCCCAAGAAGATAATCTATGTCTCCTGTGAACCTACCACCTTTTCCCGAGATATTGCCCTTTTATCTGAGAAGGGATACCATCTCAATAAGATCCATCTTATTGAGATGTTCCCACAAACCTACCATATGGAAGTTATCGGATTGCTCCAGTCGAATTAGACGATGGCCCCTTGATCATGTCTCGGTTGGGACTATATCACCTTATTGAGAGGATATTCGATGATCCCCACAGCTCCCCTCTTCTGCAATTGGGGGATAAGCTCTCTTACGACCTTCTCAGAAATAATGGTCTCCACAGAGAACCAGTCAGTCTGGAAAAGATTGGCCACGGTTGGGGCAGTAATGCTTGGAAGGATCTCAATTACACTTTGGAGATCATTGGCTGAGACATTCATCTTCAGCCCCACCATTCCTTCAGCCCTAAGAGCTCCTTGGAGAAGCAAGGAGATCTGCTCTATCTTCTCTCTCTTCCACGGATCCTGGTAGGATTCCTTATTGGCAATCAGTTGGGTATTGGTTTGGAGAAGTTCTTCTACGATCCTAAGATTATTGGCTCGAAGGGTACTCCCTGTTTCCGTCACCTCAACAATGGCATCACAAAGCCCTTCAATCACCTTCCCTTCGGTTGCCCCCCATGAGAATTCTACTTTAACCCTGATATTCCGTTCTGCAAAGTATCTTTTCGTGAAATTGACCAACTCGGTATAAATCTTCTTTCCTTCCAGATCCTTTAATTGATGAATCGGGGAATCCTCGGCAACCACCAAGACCCAGCGCGCAGGAGAGGTGCTTGCCTTAGAATAGATTAAATCCTGAACCACGATGACATCTGACCCGTTTTCCAAAACCCAATCCTTTCCTGTTAACCCCATGTCCAGGGTTCCAATCTCTACAAACTTTGACATTTCCTGAGCCCTGACCAAGGTGCAACGGATCTCATCGTCATCCACGATAGGGAAATAGCTCCGAGAGCTTACCGTGATCTTCCAGCCTGACTTTTTAAAAAGCTCGATGGTGGCATTTTCCAAACTCCCTTTTGGGATTCCAACCTTCAGTAGATTCACTTCTTGTAGACCTCCTCGGGATTAAAGACTTTCTCTCCTGTAATCTTCCACTCTCCCTCTTCTAACTTTCGATGAAAACAGCTTCGGAAACCCGTATGGCAGGCTGCTCCTCCAATCTGATCAACCTTCATGAGGAGGGTATCTCCATCGCAATCCAGATAAATCTCCCTGATCTCTTGAAAATGTCCTGAGGTCTCTCCCTTTATCCAGATTTCTTGGCGAGACCTCGACCAGAAGGTTGCCCTCTTCGTTTCCAGTGTTTTCTCCCACGACTCTCGATTCATATAGCCTAACATGAGGACTTCGTGGGTCTTAGCATCCTGGATGATGACAGGAATAAGTCCATTTCCTTTATCAAAATCGATCTCAATCACCATTCCTCCTTATAAAGGATTGAGGGGTTAAGGATTCTACCACTTGACCCCTCGCCATCCTATCCATTCATCAAGAGCTTGGCCATCTGAGCTGCATTTTTAGCTGCAGACCCGGCATGACAATTATTAAAAAAGAGGAGGGTCTTGGCTGTCTTCTTAGAAATATCCTTAATGTCAGGAATGAATTCCTTCAATTCGCCTTCACTGTAAAGATAATCATACCTCACAGAGGTAGGGACATTGAACCAGCGGATGTTTCTCCCATGAAATCTGAAATAGCCAATCTCTGAAGTTGCCTTCGGGAGGTATGGCATCAGCTTGGGCAATTTGGGTTCGTCGACAATGCAAAATCCAATTCTATTTCTTTCCAGAAATTGGAAGGTCCCTTCCCTCAGCCAGGTTTGATTCCGAAATTCAAAAACCAATGGGATCTGAACCATCTCCATTCTAAATCTCTCCAGATAATCGAAATTCTCTTTATTCGGGAAGAAACCATAGGGGAATTGAGCCAATACACATGCGAGCTTCCCCTCTTCAATCAATGGGGTAAGGCTGTATCGAAATTGGTTAAAAATCTCTTGATTATTGATCATCAGGCCTGTTTCTGGGTCTCTGATCTCATGGGTTAACCCTTTAAAGGCCTTGACCACAAATTCAAATTCCTTCGAGGTCTTTTTCGACATCGATGTAAAACTTTTCTGAGAGGGAAGGGCATAATAGGTGAAATTGACCTCCACCGCTTTGAATCCCAATTCCTTCTCGTAGAAAGGAAGCATCTCTTTGTCTTTTATCCCTTCGGGATAGATTGCCCCCTTCCAATCTTGAAAAGAAAATCCGCTTGTCCCAATCTTGATCATCTCATTTCAAATGAAGAACCTATCAGGTTTTTACTCGATCCTCACCCATTGGGGGGGTCTGATCTTTATAGGGGGCCTTAAAAACGGATGATGGAGTGTCCAATCCCATTCACATTGACAATCATAACAGAAATATTCTTCGTTCCTCCAATATCTCCCCTCAATCCTTTGATAAATCAGTTCAATATTGGTCCCCTGACAGAGGGGACAAATGATATGCCTATTTCTCTTAGGTCTCAAGGGAATGAACACCATACTTAGATTTCAGATTTCACCTTCCCATTCTCTGATTCACCCTCTTTTCTCAATTGGGAAGGTGTATAAAAATGATCTAAGAAAATATCAATTAAAAGATTAACCTTATCAATCTCGTGATTGATGGATCGGTAGAAAAAAAATCCAAATTCCTGATCAATAAATTTCTCTCGAGTACATTCTGTTAACCCCCTGATGGAGTCGAGGGTCCTCTTTGACCACTTTGCCCAATGAATCACCAAAGACCATTCTATTAGAGACTCTCGATCCCACCTTGGCTGGGCGGGGGCGGGGGCACGAATTTGAATATCCCCTGGGACAAGAAAGGGTCGCTTTGATTCCCCACCTCATCCTTGGATACAATTCCGATATAATAGGTTCCAGCCTCCCCAGGAAACTCAGGCCACTCATCAGGAATGATGAGCTCTGTTTTCTCATTGACAGACTTAAAAATCACCCCAGGGGTGGCCTCCCAAGAAAAAGTGGAGGGGTTAAACACACTCCTATCCTTACTGACATAAAGGACATATCCAACAGCTTCAGGAACAGGCTCCCACCAGATCCGTCGTTTCCTAATTAGGGGCATGGTCCTACCTCCTTCCTATCACGTTCAAATTGTAAAAATTATACCCTTTTTCTTTCTCTTCCACAATATACCCTTCTTCAGATAAAATGAAAAGATAAAATTCTAATAGGGTTCCCCACGTCAGTGATGTATTGCTAAAATTTTAAAAATCTCTTGAGTCCATTGGAGGAATAGCCTATATTTTAGATAAATTGAGCGATTCAAACATTTTCCTCTTAGGGAATCTGATAGATTCTTAAATCCAATCTTTATAGGAGAATCAAGGGGTGATGGAATTTCATATCTCTCGGAAAGCCCGAGACTTGTATCAATTGGATGATTCCCTCTTTACCTTCAGTGGGAATGCCATCCTTCCCAACTTTCAATCCGCAAGATTGCTTGCGCAGAAAATGAATGAGAAAGAGGATCGGTTCAACTCACCTAAAAGAACGATCCAAGCATGGCAAATTAATGCGATGGGACTGATTGATGAAATTCTTCATTATATCGTCAAGCTATATCGACAAGAAAAAAATCAAAAGATAATGAAACAGGCTTTAGACTTCCTCTATAAAGAGTTAGGTCCTGATCCTGTAAAGAAGGCCCTTAAAAGATTTATAGATGAATTTCCAACGGTTGCCATATATCGGAATGAAATAAAGGCGGAGGCCTACCTTATGGGAGAAACTCATGGAATCTCTAACCTCCAGATTACCTTAGAAGAGATGCTCATGCTCTGGTTGGCCAATCGAAATGCGGCCTTTTCTCCTTTCTCTGAATTGTTTGATGACCTGGCCCTTGAAAAGGAAACCTCCTACTCACCTATTATGGAGGCCTTACATTCTTTTTTCGAGCATCAACCCTTTTTTGGTCCGGACTTACAAAATCTGATCGATATGCTTCGAAGCCCTGCCTTGGCCGTTCCCCACTCCCTATCAGGTCAACTGGAATATATCCGAGACAAATGGGGTTATCTCTTAGGTCCTTACCTCTTGAGACTTCTTCAAAGCCTCGATCTAATGAAAGAAGAAGAAATAGCCCTGTTACGCAAGGGAATTAGATGGGAACGACCCCCCATAGAGGTTCATGAATATCTCAGTTTGGCTGACGAACCTGAGCGTTTTAGTTCTGATCTCGAATGGATGCCAAAGCTGGTATTGATGGCAAAGAACATCCATGTCTGGCTCCATCAGCTTTCCCTTAAATATCATCGCCCTATTCAAAGGCTTGACCAAATCCCTGATGATGAACTCAATCTTTTAGCCGATTGGGGGATGACTGGATTATGGCTTATTGGAATTTGGGAAAGGAGTCCTGCTTCAAAAAGAATTAAAGAACTCTTGGGGGATCAAGAGGCAATCGCCTCTGCCTACTCCATATTTGATTACCAGATTGCAGGGGATCTGGGTGGTGAAGAGGCCTTTAAAAATTTGAAGGCCCGAGCTTGGAAATTTGGCATCCGCATGGCCTGCGATATGGTACCCAATCATATGGGCCTTGACTCTAAATGGGTTCTTGAACATCCTGATTGGTTTCTTTCTTTAAATGAAAGCCCCTTCCCATCATATCGTTTCAATGGGCCTGATCTCTCCTGGCATGGGGAGGTAGGGATTTTTCTCGAGGATCACTATTTTGATCGTAGTGATGCGGCTGTTGTTTTCAAAAGAGTCGAGTGGCGAAGCGGAGAGGAAAGGTATATCTATCATGGTAATGATGGAACCCGAATGCCCTGGAATGACACTGCACAGCTAAACTACCTAATTCCTGAGGTCAGAGAGGCAGTGATCCAAACGATCCTGCAGGTGGCACAGAGGTTCCCAATCATCCGGTTTGATGCGGCCATGACCCTGACCAAAATGCACTACCAACGACTGTGGTTTCCAGAACCAGGGACCGGTGGAGCAATTCCCTCACGAGCTGAATATGGAATGCCTAAAGAACAGTTCCATCAACTCATGCCTGAGGAATTCTGGCGGGAGGTGGTGGATCGAGTCACCCAAGAGGCCCCTGACACATTATTATTAGCTGAGGCCTTCTGGTTATTGGAGGGATATTTTGTTCGGACCCTCGGGATGCATCGGGTTTACAACAGTGCCTTTATGAATATGTTAAAGAATGAGGAGAATGCTAAGTATCGCTCGGTGATTAAAAACACGCTCGAATTCAACCCCGAGATCCTCAAACGGTTTGTCAATTTTATGAGTAACCCAGATGAAGAGACAGCGATCAATCAATTTGGTAAAGGGGATAAGTATTTTGGGATATGCACCTTAATGGTCACCCTGCCTGGACTCCCTATGTTTGCCCATGGCCAGATTGAAGGTCTGAGTGAAAAATACGGCATGGAATACCGATATACCAAGTGGAATGAATCCCCAGATCCTGAGTTGATCAAAAGACATGAACGTGAGATCTTCCCATTATTAAAACGTCGCTATCTCTTTGCCGATATGAAAAACTTCCTTTTCTACGATTTTTTCACTCCGGAGGGTTATGTCAATGAAAACGTCTTTGCTTATTCCAACCGAATGGATCAGGAGAAGGTCCTTGTCATCTACCATAACAAATATGAGCGAGCCCACGGATGGATCAGGACCTCTGTCGCCTATTCAGCAAAGGGGAATGAAGGGGAGAATCGAATATGGATTCAGAAGACCCTGGGAGAAGGACTCGGTTTGACCCCTCACTCAGAATACTTCTCCATCTTCCGTGATCCTATCAGTGGATTGGAGTTCATCCGGAACAGCAAAGAACTTTTTGATAAAGGATTATATGTGGAACTTGGGGCTTATCAATACCATGTCTTTATAGATTTTAAAGAGGTTCGAGACAACCCGTGGCACCACTATGCCCAAATCACTCAACAATTAAATGGCCGTGGGGTCCCAAGCATTGAAGAAGCATTGAAGCGGATGAGGCTTCAACCCCTTCATCAAACCTTTCGGAGACTGGTGAATAAGGATACTTACTATCAATTACGAAAGGCCTGGGCGATCCATCCCCAAATCTCTCGGGATGAGGAGCTCTCAGATGAGATCGAGAAAAGGGTGGTGGATCTCCTCTGTGAGGTAAAAAACCTTACGGGAGGGGAAGAAGATGTAACCACCATGGCCAGAGAGGTAAGACAGAAGTTAGAAGTGATCTTATATTTACCCACCCTCACCAGTCGATATTCAAGCATTCAACCCAAAGAGATCAAAAAGATGGCCGAATTCATTCATCAACACCTGAACGACTCCTTTTCCCTCTGGGGGACCCTTTTAAGCTGGCTGTTTGTCCATATCTTAGGTAAGGGAACAACGCTTATGGATTTTCCAAAAAGGAGTCGGTTTTTCATGGATGAGTGGAGGCTCGGTGAAATCATCACTGAAGTGCTGAGAGATTTAGGAGTTGAAGAGCAGGAGGTCCAAAAATCTTTATGGCTGATTAAACTTCTCACCCACCATCAGAGATGGTTTGAGGAAAAAACTGCTGATCAGGTTTTGGTCAAACTGTTCAAGGATAATGAAGTCCAATTATTCTTAAAAATGAACCGATCCAAGAATCAACTTTGGTTCAACAAAGAATCATTTGAAGAGCTACTCGGGTGGTTAATGCTGATTGCAGCGATTGAAATTGGTTCTGATCCTATTCGTCCAATCAATGAAATGATGAAAGAGTTAAAACGAGCTTGGTTGATGATTCAAAAACTGGAAGAGGCCAAAAGGAGATCAGAATACCAGGTCGAAAAATTGCTAATTTCCCTCAAGGAATAGAAAAGGAAGGTCTCATAGGGAAAAATCTCTCCCGAGGCATTCCCTTTTAAAATAGCGCTCTGCCTTTTTAACGGCAGGCCAGAGACCGAGGTTCATCGGACCAAAGATGATCAAACTCCTTTTAAGGTGAAAAGGATTGAAAATTCTCTTTATTATAGAAGGGATCGAGTAGAAAGACCGATTGACTTTCCAGAATCCTTCCTGGAGCTCATCAATGGTCATCCGTTTTGGACGAAAGACCACGGTGGCCATATCGTACTTCGACCAATCTTCAGTGAGAATCCTTTCCTCCTGTTTCAATCGCTGATAGGTCCGAGTTCCTGGAAAAGGGGTCAGGATGGGAAGAAATGCCCCATCGAGTCTGTTCCGTTCAGCAAATTCTAAAAATTCATCAAAGACCGAGGAATCATCATAGTCATATCCAAAGACAAAGGAGGCATAGACCCCAATCCCTGCGTCATGAAGTTTTTGAATCCCCCGTTCATAATCCTCAATCCGATTCATCCGTTTATCCATGAGGTGAAGGTTCTCCTCACGAAGGCTTTCAAAACCGATGA
>JBBIRT010000025.1:0-28233 GCA_037441725.1 Deltaproteobacteria bacterium
CCCTCTTTGCCCTCGGGGTCCTCCATGTCTTTAGGAGAATATTTAAATGAGAACGGTGAACCTCATTTCACAGCTCATCATCCCTCTCTTCCTCCTTTTCACGATCCTGTATGGTTGTGTTAAACGAGTGAGGGTCTATGACTGCTTTATCTCAGGGGCTAAAGGTGGAGTGGGTTTGGTTATCAGGATTTTTCCATACCTGCTCGCCATCTTTATAGCCGTTAAGGCTTTTCAAGCCTCTGGGGCTTTTGAATTCGTTCAAGAACTTTTTAGAGGAGCCTTGGAGACCTTTAATATTCCATTGGAGGTGGTTCCTATGGCCCTCATCAAACCCTTGTCCGGGAGTGCATCGATTGGGGTCTTTACCAATATCGTTAAAACCAATGGACCAGATTCCCTTGCCAGTTTAATTTCCGCGGTGATCATGGGAAGTGCTGAAACCACCTTTTATATTCTGGCGGTTTATTTAGGTGCAGTGGGAATCAAAAGGACGAGGTATCTGGTTCCTGTTTGTATCCTTTCGGATTTGATAGGGATTATCATTGCAATTTGTATTGTAAAAATCTTTTTTTCATTTTAGGGAATGACTTCAAAATGTGCAGGATGCTTGGATTAAAGGATTATGATTTTCAAAAACATCAGGATATGCTTAAGAATTTCTTTGAGTTAGCTGAAAATGGGAAAACCTTACCAGGGGATCCCCCTGGCCATTTGGATGGTTGGGGGATTGGATTCTATAAAGGAGGGAGGGCAAGGGTTCATAAAAGTGGGAGGCCTGTCATCGAAGAGAAATTAGAATTCTTTGAAACCTGCAGAAGGATAAGGACCTCCAAAATCCTACTCATCCACTTTCGAAAATCAGCGTGGGAAGGCACCTCCAAAGCCATTCATGCCCACCCATTTTCAAATGGAGATATTCTCTTTACCCATAATGGAACCATTCGGGATTTTATGGACCTTCGAAAAGAGATCCTTTCTGCTCCTCCCCCTGTAGAGTCAAAGGATAGCGAGGTTTATTTCCATTATGTGATGAGTTTTGCTCCGTTGGATTTAATAAAAGGATTTCGGAGGGCAGTTAACCATATCAGGGCAAGATATAGGTATACTTCCTTGACTTGCCTTTTTACCGATGGAGCCCTTCTTTATGGATTCCGGGAATATACACAATATCCCTGGTACTATTCGCTCTATTATGCTCTCGATGGGGAAACAAAGATCTTTTCTTCTCAACCCATTTCTCCTGACCTGCATTGGAAAATGCTTCCGAAAGGAAGACTTCTTGTCTTCTGAGTGGGCATTGCCTTAACCCAGAATGAATTGATAGATCGCACCCAAAAGTCCTCCCCCCATGATCAGCCAAAGGGAATTCACTTGAAATCGAAATATCAGGAGCAAGGTTAAAAGCAGAAGAATGGTGGTGAAGGGATCGATTAAGGCTGTTTGGCTTAGCTGAAATGTGACCGCAGCCATCAAACCAAGAGAGGCAGCATTGACCCCGTCGAGGAACTTTGCTGCCCATGCTGACTTTCGGACAAATGGAAGAATTCGGCTGAGAAGCCCCACAAACAGGAATGAGGGAAGGAATATCCCTGCTGTTGCCAGCAGCGCTGAAGACCAGCCCCCTAAAAGATAGCCGATGAAGGTGGCACTTGAAAATACTGGTCCTGGTGTAATCTGTCCTGCCACCACAGCATCAAGGATCTGCTGATTGGTGAGCCACCCGAGATGGATGACAAATTCCGATCTGAGGAAAGCCAGGAGAACATAACCACTGCCAAAAAGAACGGATCCAATTTTAAGAAAGCTGAAGAAGAGAATGGACGGGCTGAAAGGGGATGCACTCCCATTCAATGAGGTGAAGACTATCTGGGACAAGAAGGGAATGGGGGCCATGACCAATAGACCATATCTTGTGATATGATATATCCCATGAATCAATAAAACGATGATTGCCCCACTAAAAAGGAGTGCAATCTCATTAAATCCAAGAAGATACAAGATTGCAATCCCAATCCCCACACCAGCTGTGGTTATTTCTTTGAATCCCTTTTGGCCTAAACTCCATATGGCTTCAATGACGATTCCAATGACGACTGGTTTAATGCCATAGAGTATCCATCTGACTTCTGGGATCGAACCATAAGTGACATAGGCCCAAGCCACCAGTAACGTGGCTAACATTCCGGGTAAGATAAAGAGTGTACCGGCAACAATTAAACCTCGCCATCCTGCTCGAATTAACCCTAAGTGAATGGCCATTTCTGTGGCATTGGGACCAGGAATCAAATTGGTAGCTCCCACCAGATCCAGGAATCGCTGTTCATCAATCCATTGGTGGCGCATGACGGTTTCATGGTGCATGAGTGCAATGTATACGGCAGGACCTCCAAAGCTAAAAGCACCCAGTTTGAGAAAGAGTAAGGCAACCTCCCTCAGAGGGTTTGATAATTTGATATATTTTTTGATTTCATCCTCCCCTATCCGTTAACCTTTTTTTCTCGTGCCTGTCTAACTATAGTATATCAAAAAACCTCCTAATACAATTGATAACTAAACAATCCCTTAATCCATTGTTGAAAATAGGAAAACTTAATGATCTGATAGGGATGAACCTCCGCCTGATTAGATTTCAGAAGATATTGCTGCCAGATCTGTGAACATAGTTCTCAATGGGTGAAGAGATTACACAGACCAAGAGGAATTCCTTTAAGAATCACGCATGTGAAGAAGATGAATGGAAGTTTTTTATTAGGAATTGGGGAACGATAACTCACTGAATAATTATTTCCCTAAATACCGTTCAATGACATTATTTTGACTTAGCCCAACAATCATATCTCCATTGATGATCTTTGTGGGGGTGGAGGTCATACGATATCGATTGGCCAAAGCCATATCCTCAAGAACTCTCTTTTTTGCACTTCCTGTTTCGAGGGCAGCCTGAAAATTTGCAAGATCGTATCCCTTTTCTTTCAGAAGTTGTTCAATCCTCACTTTTATAACTCCCTTTTCAAGACGGGTCGTATCCTGACCCTCTTTTGTGAAAAAGAAGTCATGAACGATCCAAAAAGCCCCATGGCCCAATTCTTGAGCTGCAGCAGCTATTTCTGATAGTTCAAATGTCTTCCCTTGAGGTTGAAATGGAAAATGTTTAAATACATATTTGAGTTCTTCAGGATACTTCTTCATCAATTCTGATATCCTTAACCATGATTCCATACAGTAGGGGCACTGAAAATTAGAGAATTCAACAATGGTGACCTTTGCTCCTTTATTCCCAAGAAAAGGAGATTTATCCAATTCGAGAGATCCCATCTCTATTTTTTTTAGCCGAGAGGGACCTGCCTCTTTCGCGGTGATATTCTCTCCGCGGATGATAAGGTTTCCTAAAATGACCTTTTCTCCATTCTTATCCACATAGACAATAGCAGGTATCTCCTTCTCAGGGAGTTCAATGAGGAGCTTGATCGAATAAAAATCTTGAATTTGACTCTCTTTCTTTTCTATAAATTTAATCTCTGCTCCTTTGGGAAGACGAACATTGGCCCTAAAGGTATCGATTGCCACCTGAGCGATCCGATCTTCTTGAGAAAAGGATGAAATGGGAATGGTGAGGATCAGGGAAATCCATACTATCAAATTAAAAAGTTTCATTGCCATTCAACGACCTCCTTCCATCATTCTCAGAGGTTCTTTTAATTTATTAATGTGATGATTATTTTATCATACCTCAGGTAAAACTCAAGCTTAAAATTTAATGATCTCTGTAAAATTTTGAATAGAAGCATATCATTTGAGGTCTAGCCATTAAGGGTTGATCCATTCACTAAAAATTATGACGTAGATGATCGAGGATGGGGGCTACACCTTCTCAAGTCTCTCATTGATGATCCTTTTGAAGGCTTCAATCACCTTGGGGTCGAACTGTTTTCCTGCATTTGATACAAGTTCATTTAATGCCTCCCAGGGAGGCATTCCTTTTCGATATGGGCGATCTGTCGTCATTGCATCAAATGCATCGGCCACAGCCACAATACGAGCCCCTAAAGGGATTTTTACTTTATCCAAATCTCGAGACTCTATGGTGTCTACGAAATATTGATGATGAGCTACAACGATTGGGACCACCTCCTTTAACACAGACCCTACTGCAGAAAGGAGGTAGGCTCCCTTTACGGTATGTGAATCCATCAACTCCTTCTCCTCTGTGCTCAGTTCTGCGGCCTTTAAAAGGATATCTCCACTCACCTCAATCTTACCAATATCATGGAGTAACCCCGCTACCCGAACATTTTCTACCTGTGCCCGAGGCAATTCCATAGCAATGGCGGTTTCCATGGCCAATTCTGATACTCTGACCGAATGGCCCTTGGTATATCGATCTGTTGATTCAAGATATTTCGATAGAATTTCCAGAATACCAATGTAAGCGCTTTTCAGTTCCTGAAGTCTTTCCTCGTGTTTTTGATACAGTGTTCCCACGGCAACACCTGATAGGATTAGAAACCCACCCCATGAAGAAAGATGGGTTATGTTTTGCCAAGCCATCTTCTCCATATGAAATTGCTCAGGGGAGATTAAGACACAGATCACTACGGCCAAGATAGATAAAACAGCGGTCAGAACTCCCATCCGACGTCCTAAGAAATAGGCTGAAAAGAGTACAGGGAGGTAATAGAAATTTAGAATCACTGATTTTTCATAGATAAAATAGGTTCCTATAAAGGCGGCTAAGAGGATGATTCCTACCAGGAGCTTCTCAAAGTGTTTAAAAATAATCTGTTTGAATTCCTCCATCTCCATTACGCTTCGGAAATTAAAAGATTAAAACATTTATTATTATAAAAGGAAATAGGCAATTTCTATTCCAACAGGTCAAACTTAATCTAATTATTTGTAATTAAATAGCTTTTTGTGTAAGGTATAGATCTTTAGATATTAAAGATGGTAAACTTTTTACCAATTCTGTTCAGAATTCGTGGTTCGAGATTAACTCGTTCACCTTCAATTCAGAGACTTCTTAAATTCCATTCCAATCTAAGGCCTTGTGTTCGGAGGGGAGGGGGACAATGAATATAGGTTTTTGGCTTCGATTTAATATCGCTTTAGAGACACTCCCAAGAAAGGCATGGGCTAAGAAACCCTTTCCATGGGACCCAATGACGATGGAATCACAACCCTCTACCTCCGCGGTATTTAAAATCTCTTCGGGCGGATAGCCTTGAGTGACAACGATCTTTGAAACAAGATCCACACAGGGAGGACCGATTTGGGCTTCTGCTTTCTCACAGAAGATTTGTAAATGTTTCTTCATGGACTCTACAATCTCCTCATGCTGTTTTTTCTTAATTTCCTCTGTCAACCCCACATAGACTTCTGCATAAGTTGGAACGGGTTCGACAACATGTTGGATGATAATTTTGGCATCATATTTTTTTGCCAGGTCAATCGCATATAAAAAGGCGTAAGAAGAATTTTTACTCAGATCGGTGGCATAAAGAATCTTTTTTATTTTTGGAATCATCTTCTTCTCCTTTCTCCATTGATTTCTTTATTTATAACATACCCATTCTTCTTAAGAAAAGCAAGTGGGCTGATAAAGGGGGATAGATTTTGATTTCATCTTGAGTTATAGGTAGATCAAAAAAGTGAGAAAATAGATAGGAATAGGGATCCAACCATTTGAGGGAAAAAGATTGATGCGAACAGGAATATTCTATTACTACCAGCAGGGTGAAAGGCTGAAAGATTTTCCTCAGGCATTAAAAGGGAGCTTAGAGAAGGGGAATGTCTTTTTTTATGATGCCTTCTACCCTTTAAAACCACTTTCCTCTTTTGACGTTGAGCCCATTTCAATTGAAATGCTTCAACAGGTTCATTCTCCAGAATTGATTGAGGAGGTCCTTCAAACTGGAAATTTTGAAGGGGCCCGATTTTCAGCTACAGGGACGATAAGGGCTGCTGAGAAGATATGGATGGGAGAAATTGATAACGCCTTTGTCTTTACAGGTTATGGAGATCATCATGCAGGAACTGTATTTTTCGGAGGAGGTTGTTATTTTAACGGAGCAGCCATCGCTATCCATACCCTAAGAAAAAGATTTGGGGCCAAGAGATTTGCCATTCTCGATACCGATGCTCATCATGGGGATGGAACCTGGGAAATCTTTGAGAAAGATCAAGAGGTGCTATATCTCTGCTTTTGTTCAGATCAGGATTGGCAAAAGAATAATAAAATCAATGTACATATTCCTTACCCAATCTCGGATGAAGATTATCTGGGATATGTTCAAGCAGTCTTTCCTCGCTTAGAGAAATTTGAACCGGAGCTCCTCTTTTGGAATTGGGGATACGATGGGACTCAAGGAGACTATGGGGATATCGGACTCACCCCTGAAATTCATCCTAAATTAGCTAAAGAATTAAAAGGGGTCGCAAATAAAATTTGTCAAGGAAGATTGATTGTCGTGTTATGTGGTGGAAGCCGAAGGGATCTTGCTAAATATATGATCCCCAAAGTGATTGGTGTCCTTTCAGAAGAATAATGAACCTATCTCCCTTTGTGAACGAAAACCTCAGCTTGTCCCATAACTACAGAATTCCTTAGGCCCTGGAAGGTTAGGATGGGTTGGATGAAATGATCATGAATATCCCTGTCTGACCGATGGCATTGGAGTAAAAAATTTTATTTTGGAACTGATGAAGGGTATTTCTTGTAACTGATGGAGATACCCGAACTGCTGGAACGGTCAATGGTGGTCTGATAATTGGGAAGGTTTCGAACATAATTTAGAAATTGATGAACCCCTTCCCAAGGGTCCATTACATTGTGGGCTGTAAAACACCCTCCCACCACCAATTTGGGGTCAAGATCTTTAAAATATTCCATATACCATTCCTTATCCGCATCAGAAAAAACAAAATCAAAAGGACCCTCCAACTCTTTCACGAGCTGATGGGCATCGGCTAACCTGGCGTCCACCAACGTTTCGACCCCAGCCTTTTTAAAATTCTGTAAGGCCCTTTTATATCGCCTTTCGTCGATCTCAATGGTAATCAACTTTCCCTCTGTTTTACTCAATGCCCAGGCTATCCAGATGGCAGAATGGCCTGTAGAGGTGCCGATCTCTAAAGCCCTTCGGTAATTATTTTTGATGATCAGGTTGTATAAAACTTTCCCATCTTCGTAAGGGACATTCCAATCAATCCATCTCCACCGGTTTTCTTTTAAGAATTTTTCCACTTTTCCATCCAAATCTTTAGGGAGCTCATTCTTTTGTCCAAAGGCTGAAGTGAAGGAGCTTCCAAATAAAATCCACGTGCCACAGCAGAGGATAAAAATTTTTATATACGTCTCGGCCGCTTCTGTCTTCATCAACCAAACCCTTTTCCAAGAGATCCCATCTGATTCTAAGGTTGAGTCAGGAACAAGAGATCAATAATTTTCTGACAGCACTTCGAAGTAAGCCCTTGGATGCTTACAGACTGGACATTCTTGGGGAACTTCTCTGCCTTCAAAGACATAACCACAATTCCTACAATGCCACTTAACCGAACTCTCTTTTCTGAATACCTTACCTTCCTTTACATTTTTTAGCAGATTCAAATATCGAGCCTCATGAAACCGTTCTACCTTCGAAACATTTGTGAATGTCTCAGCGATCTCCATGAATCCTTCTTCACGGGCGATCCCTGCGAAATCTCGATAAAGAGTCGTCCACTCATGATTTTCTCCTGCAGCGGCTGCAGCCAAATTCTCCAAAGTACTCCCAATGGTTCCAGCAGGATATGCGGCGATGATCTCCACGTCCCCTCCCTTAAGGAGGTTGAAAAATAACTTGGCATGTTCCTTTTCATTATCCGAGGTTTCCAAAAAGATCTCTGAAATCTGCTCGAAGCCCTCTTTTCTGGCTATACTGGCAAAATAGGTATAGCGATTTCTGGCTTGGGATTCCCCAGCAAAGGCTGCTAAAAGATTCTTTTCCGTTTGGCTTCCTTTGAATTCCATATCTTTCCCTCCTCTCATGATGTGATAAAGGTTTATTAAAGAGCTATACGAATCTCCTATAGGGGTCCATCCTCAAATCTTATGAAGAAAGGTTTCTTTATTTCTTCAACACTTCCACCACCTCAACTTGATTAAAAAGCCATTTCTTCTCAATTTTTTCTAATAGACACTCGAGTTCTCGGACCTCATCAATGCCTTCTCCAGAGGTTGATCTTCCAATCAATCGGGATGTCAAGACCACTCGAGCCATCCCTTCCTGAAATAAGCCTATGTTTAAATCATAAAATTTTAAAGCCAGTTGGGAAAAGTGAGATCGAGCACGAATGGCAAAGGAAATAATTTCCTCACGGGAATAACTCCCTGAAAGGGGAGGATCAGACATTTTAAGCTCACAAGGATCATCAAATAATGATCCGATCTGTTTTGCCTTTTTCAATAGGGTAAAGGAATCTTCTTCAGAATCCTTCGAGACCAACTCTGAGAAAAGATGGAATTGCTTTTTTATCTTCTTCTCTTCGCCTTGGGGGTAGATAAGAAGCAAGGTGAGGCTTAATCCCAATACAACCCCACCCATGAGGAGAAATTTTATTCTCACCATAAGGGCGATCCTATGACACGGCTCTTCAGGGTTTGTCCAAAATAGTGATCTTCAATGGGCATACTCCGATTGTCTCCAATGAGATAGAGACAGCCTTTTTCTACACGTCGGGGAGGAAGATTCCAATGACAAGGGTAACGGAGATAGGGTTCATCTAATTTTTGGCCATTGATGAAAAGTTTTCCCTCATAGAATTTGACTTCTTCGCCTTCAAAAGCAATCACCCTTTTTAGAAGCATGATCCTTGTTCCAGCAAAACGCACCACGACCACATCAAATCGTTTCGGTTTGGATAAAAGATAACGGAGTCTCCAGCAGAAATTAAACTCCCCATTGGAGTAAGTGGGCTCCATACTGATTCCTTTAATATAAAAAGGGATGCAAAGGTAACTAAAAAAGAGATAGGCAGTGAGGGTGATGAGTAGAATCCGAATCAGATATTTTAATTTTAAAGAGGGGATGAAGAATTGTCGAAGTAGGGTATTTTCCAATCCAAAATCTCTCTTTTATCCCATCATTCCATAGGGTTTATAATTAATCATTTAAGTGAATTAGGGTGGTTTAGGGGTGAAAAGGATTGTTTTGAAAACCTTTCCAGTATCCCTTTCCTCCATAGGGAGGATAAGAATTGCTCAACATATAATTAATTTAAACCTAAATTGAGCGATAACTTTGCAGTCGAGTCTTACCGACCTATTTCACAAGGAAGGCAGAGAGTCCTTAAATCCTTTTAGAATGCGATACGTTGAAGATCTGGGCCATGAACCTTAGACCTTCACTAAACAGGTGATGATTGAACTGACCCCATGGTTGATTCAATCGATCAAAGGTGATCGCTCTAAAAGGCTTTTCGGCCTCTCTGTCTTCCTTGCGAAGGGTAATAAAATCACTCAATTTAGGTTAAAGTATAACGTAAAGTTTAAGGGTTAGCAAAAGGGTTGAGAAGAATTGATAGGAAAAAATGGAGTTTAATTGGCCTGGATTATCGTTTTCCGGCCTTTTTCTATGGCCCGATGGATGATCTCCAACAATTCCTCAGGATGATAGGGTTTCATCACGTAGCCAGAAGCTCCTAACTGATAGGCCTTTTCTTCGCCCCCAGGAATTCCTGTGAGGAAAATGAAGGGAATATGATGCGTCGTCTGGGATTGTTGCAATCGTTCAGCAACGAGAAATCCACCTCCTCCTGGGATCATGACATCGAGGATGATCAGGTCAGGCTTTTCACTGTTAGCCAATGTTACGGCCTGAATACTATTTGATGCTAAAATGACATTAAAACCATTTGCTTTCAATCGAACCTTCAAGGCATGGGCAACATCTTGCTCATCGTCAACAACAAGAACCTTTTTCTTTACCATTTTATTCTCCTATTCCATTTCTGTTTCCATCCTATTCCTCTTCTTCAAAGTCTTCAAAATAGATCTCATGGTTTTTTAAAATGGTTTTAACCTCCTCCTCTTCGCTTTGGATCGGGAGCTGTTTTGATAATGCATCCATCCATTGATCGAAATGATCCACTTTTCTCCTCCTTCATCTTTAACCTTTTATTGATAGGGGTATTTTGCAACTTTTTTGCCAATCTCATTAAAGGACAAAAATATTTCAACAACCTATTGAAATTTATAGTAAAATTATTATTTAGAAGTTTTTAAAATAAATTATTCTATGACGTCAATTGTCATTAAGAAAAGCAATTGTCGCATTTCTCTTTATCTCTTTCTAAGGATTGGTTCAGAATAATAGGCCGTCACCATTTCATTGCTGTGATCGGTATCTGTTTGGATACCAATGGCTAAAAGCCTGCCTGGTTCTTTTCCAAAAGCCTTTTTATAATCTTCATGGAGGTTCCTTTTCTCAGAGACCCACTGGCCGACCCTGTCATCCCCGGATTGAAGGGCAAAAACCTTACAGGACCTTTCACCAGGATGATCGAAGATATAACCTTTAGGAAGGTGACTCGCCCAGATATATTCAATTTTAACGCCTTCGGGGCCTCCTAATAATCTCTTGAATTCACCCTCTTCGCTAAAGATAACAATGATACGAGCAGCCGCATCAAATCGATCTTTTTTCGTCTCAATGGCAGATCGAACCACATTTGAGATCTTCCATCTCCAAGAGAGAATGGCAAAGTCTCTTTTTTTCTCTTCGACCTCTTTATAGAGGGAGGCTCGACTCCCCACACTTACCGCCTTGATGATTTCTTTTCCAGATCTTGAATATTGGGTGGGAGGGATCCCAAAATATGAGACCAGTTTCCATCCTTTAACCGGTGTTTTTTCCTCTTCGGGTTTTTCTGGGAGTTGAGGCCCGAAGGGAAACTGGGCAAGGATTAGGATTAGATAGAAGGGAATAAATAATTTTCTCAAGTTTAGATTCCCTTTTAAGATCGATATATCTTATTATAATGACCATATTGAAAAGGAGGCAAGATCCTGCTAAACTTTACCATGATGAAGAGACAGGATCCAAATAAGCGAATTCAATGGATCATCCTTCTTATTTTTTCCCCTTTCTTTTTCGTGATCTCAATAGGTGAAACCGAAGAGACTCCTTATCCTTACTCCCCATTGATGGATCGCCTCATCCAAGATGGATTTGATCCAGAATTCTTGTCGAAGATCTTAATGGACGCTCGCGCAGATTTAAATCTTTTTATATTGGTCAACTATTTGAATCTGAGATCAAGGGAGTCCCCTGAATTGTACAGTAAATTTTTAACTCGAGAATCCATCCTTCTCTCCAAAAAGTTTCTCCATGAGAATCGAAGGCCCTTAAGAATAGCAGAAAAGAGATTTCAGGTAGAAAAGGAAGTGATTGTGGCCATTCTTTTAGTGGAATCAAGGTTTGGAGAAAATATTGGGAAATATCGGGTAATCCCAACTCTGGCCAGTATCGCCATGATGGATTCTCCAGAACATCTTCAGAATAATTTTCAGACCCTTAGAGAAAACGATCCTTACCTTAATCTTACTTATGAATGGGTGGAGGATTTCGCAAAGAAAAAGGCCCAATGGGCTTACCATGAGCTGAGATGTTTCTTAAAGATTATTCGAGAGGAGGCCCTCGATCCATTAGAAGTTTATGGCTCTTATGCAGGGGCATTGGGCATGCCCCAATTTATTCCCTCCAGCTATCTTCATTATGCCGTAAGTAAAAAAGGTTTTACCCATTGGCTCCTTAATAAGGATGAGGCTATCTACAGCATTGGAAACTATTTAAGATCCCATGGCTGGAGAAAGAATCTTTCCATGAAAAAGAAAGAACAGATCCTATGGACCTACAACCACAGTGAGCCTTATATTAAAGCCATCCTTCAGGTTGCCAATAGAATAAGAGAAAAATAATGGTGATCTATCATTTAAAAATGAAAGGAGAAAGGAATTCAATGAAAGTACCAGAATATATTAAGAAGGAAGAGGTAAGGAGAATCTGCAAAGAGCTAAAATTAAGGGATTGGACAAGAATGAAGAGAGCCAAGATTTTTCCCAAGGAAGCGAAAATCATTCTTTCAAAGGTTAATATCGAAAGGATGAAGATTAATCCAGTAGATTTCCAAAAGGGTTTAGAAGTAGAACTTGAGCACGGCATTCGTTTTAAGGATGCAAATGTGACCAACAACCATCCTATCCTTACGGGGATGATTGTGCTTGCTCATCTTAAAGAGTCTCTTGACTATTATAAACTCCTTGAAGTTGCTGAACTTGAAGGGGATCTCATGAAAGCGATTGCTGCTGGAAACATCCAGAAGATTCAAAAAGAGTATAAGAAATTAGCAGAGGCTAAAATTGCTCTTGCAAAGGCAGAGGTAGCCCGAATCAGATGACCGATCATCACCATTCGCCCTATTTTGCAATTAGGGCTAAAGAGGCATGCAGGACCGCACTGAAGCAAAGGAGGATTCCTGTTTTTTTATGGATGCCGATGGGGACTTTTATCCATCGAAGCCCAGAGCTGATTTGAAAGGCGACTAAAAGAATATTCAATATACCTAATAGCAGAATCATCAGGATTCCCCCTTTCTATTTCTATGTTTTATGGTGTGGGTGAACATGAAAGATTATTTTACACGTATTCGATGCCTTGCAGGACCTTGGCTTCCATGCAAATTGCAATTGGCTTCTGCGATCACTTCTATATCCTCCATCACTTTAATCTTGATCTCTCGGATGAATTGCGCTGCCTCAGGCCGTTGAAACATCGTATACTTCCAGTGGGCAATCTCATTATTGTTTGCAGTGACCCTTACCCAATTGGTGTAGTGGAGTAGATTATTAGCATTGTGGTTCACCAAAATCCGCAAAGTCACTTCTTCCCCCTTTTCCACTTCGCTTGGGGCTTCAATCAGGGTAGAGGATTTATTGGCCATCGGGGTCCCAGTTTGAATCAAGAGAGCGATCAGTACCGTCATTCCTAAGACAATAGATTTCTTCACCTTATCCCTCCTCGTATCAAATATTTTTTCCATTTAAACACCCCATTAGTAAGGATGAAGATCTATCTCATCTTCTGACATGGATAGATTATACTACACAATCTGAAATTCATATAGGGAAAATTCCCTATTTTAATCTTAAAAAGAAAGTATTTTTGAGATTTTCTTAAGAACAGGAATAAAAATTATGGGATTCATTTGTCATCCTTTCGATTTTCAGTGGGTAATGAGAATGGCCAAATTTAAGTTATAATAGGATTGGTCAAACCTTTTTATAATGGATTTCTTTGACAGAGAGGGGGAATCAATGTCTGAGATAATCATTCGAGCCATTGATCTATGGAAGGGCTATAAGGTGGATGGATCAGTCACCCCTGCTCTTCGAGGGACTAACCTTGAGATTAGGAGGGGAGAGATCGTTGCACTTTTTGGAAAGAGCGGATCTGGGAAGAGCACCCTTTTTAATTTAATTGCCGGCCTGGATCGTCCCACAAAGGGTCGGATTGAAGTGGATGGCCAGGATTTGGAAGGCCTTGGTGATAGGGGGAGGACCAATTTTAGGCGTTTAAAGCTCGGTTTCATCTTTCAGTTCTTTAATCTTTTACCCACCCTAACTGCTTTTGAAAATGTCTTTCTCTCCCTTGAACTTGCCAATCAACCTAAGCCTGACTTAGCATTAAAAGCCCTAAAGGAAGTGGGCTTAGAGGGGAAGGAACATCGATTTCCAAATGAGCTTTCAGGTGGAGAACAGCAACGAGTCGCCATTGCGAGGGCAATAGTGAAAAGGCCTTCCCTCATCCTTGCAGATGAGCCAACAGGAAATCTCGATACCCTTACAGGGAACCACATTCTTGAATTATTGACCCGGAGGTGTCATGAGGATGGAACCACCCTGATCATGGCCACCCATACCCGATTGACATGCCGTAATGCCACTCGAGTCTTACGAATGGTTGACGGGACAATTTCCGAAGAGACCTCAAACGAGGAGTTGCCCCATTGAAGGTGGTCACCAAGTCCTTTCTTCGCTATTTGCCGAGAAGGCTCAGCCTGAGTTTCCTTCAACTCATTGGAGTGGCTTGTGGAGTCGCAGCCGTAGTGGGGATGACTCTCTCTGCTCAGACAGCTTTAAAGAGTTTTAGCCATACGATCGAGTTTCTTAAGGGGAAGAGCACTCACTCTATCCAACGACCTATCGGGCCCATGGAAGAGGAATTCCTGACTAAGTTAGTCCAGGATCCTGCAGTGGAAAGGTTTTCTCCAGTCATTGATAGACAGCTTCGTCTTGAGAATGGTGAATCCGTCCATCTCTTGGGGATTGATCCATTCTTAGACCGATCGATTCGGCCAGAGATTTTAAAAATAGAGTTTTTAGAAAAAGAAATTGATCCTCTAAAAAATATCCTTTCTTTTTTGACGGATGAAAAGGCTGTTCTTGTAGATCACCATTTAAAGAAAGAATTTGAAACCCGTTCCCCTTCAGTTTTAAAAACCGAGAAAGGTCCTCTTCATATCAAAGGTAGCTTTCCCAATCCCTCGGGGGAATTTCTGGTTTTGATGGATATCGGCCAGGCCCAAGAACTTTATCAACTCCATGGATATGTGGATCGCGTCGATTTGATCCTTAAGGATGAATCCGACTTCCTCTCTCGATGGGGAAAGGGATTCTTCATCCAATCCTCCCGTCAAAGAAGAGAAACATTCTCAGGGATGCTCCAGGCCTTTCGTCTCAATCTTGAGGCCCTCTCCCTTTTAGCCCTCTTCGTAGGGGTCTTCCTCATCTATAACACAGCGATGTTCGCTGTAGTCAGTCGTCGTCGGGATGCTGGAATTTTGAGAAGCCTTGGTGCCAACCGTCTTGAGATTATCTCAGCCTTCCTCTCAGAAATTTTAATTCTTGGTATTTTAGGAGGAGCTTTAGGAGGTCTTTTAGGGTTTCTTCTGACCCGCATTCTCACAGACCTACTTGGAAGCAGCATCAGTAATCTCTACTTTTTTCTGAAACCTGAGCCTGTGTCTTGGTCCCAATGGATCTTGGTCATCGGGATGGGACTTGGATGCGGGGCCAGCCTTTTAGGAGGAATCTTCCCTCTGGGAGAACTCATTCGGACCGATCCTGTAAAAGCTTTAAGTGGTCGCATTGCTGCTCCTGAGGGCATACGGAAAGCGAAACGGGCAGCCTTGGGCGGAGTTATTATTCTTTTTATCAGCTTTATCCTTTTCCTTCTTCCAAACGCCTATGTCTATGTGGGTTTTGCAGGGGTTTTTGGTTTTATTCTCGGTGTGAGTTTATTGACAGGTATGATCCTATTGATTCTTCATCCCTTAATAAGAAAGATTTTTGGAAGGATAGGGGGTCTTTCTGAAAAGGTGGCTACTGGAAATATCCGCCAGAATTTAGGTCGAACAGGTGTGGCCATAGCTGCATTTATGGTTTCTCTCTCCATGTCCATCGGCCTTAGTCTGATGATTGGAAGTTTTAGACAGTCCCTCATCTGGTGGATGAACACTCAGATTCGTGGCGATCTCTATATTGGGAAGATTGACGAAGCAGAAGTCCCAGAAGATTTTTTTGAAGAGATGAAGAAGATCAATGGAATTGGAGGGGTTCATCCCTTCCGTAATGCTCAAACCCTGTATCAGAATACCTCGATCAATGTAAGTGCTGTGGATGCTTCAGTATTACAGAAATATGCCAGATTTGGATGGTTGAATGGAGGAGATGAGAATTGGGAAGGAGTCAAGCAAGGAGGGGTGATTATTTCTGAGAGTTTTTCACGCCGTTTCAAAATTAAGGCAGGGGAGACGATCACTCTGGAAGGGATTCGGGGACCAGAAACATTTAGAGTGGTAGCCGTTTTTTATGATTATACTACAGAGCACGGCCTAGTAATGATGAACCGAACGACCTACATTCATACCTTTGGTGACCGAAAGCTCAACAATATCGGTATTTTTATTGATCCGGATGAGCCCCGTCGGGAAGAACTTCTCAGAGAGGTAAGAAGAAAGGCTGAGGCAAGAGGCCTTCCGGTGCTCACGGGCTCTCAGCTTCATAAAAACATTCTTGATGTCTTTGATCATACCTTTACCATTACCCGTTCGATGCGTGCCATTGCGATCATTGTGGCCTTCTTTGGAATTGCAGGGGCCCTTCTGACCCTTTTTATTGAACGAAGCAGGGAGTTTGGCATCTACCGAGCGCTGGGCTTCTCCACCGGACAGGTAGCCAGAATGACTTTGATTGAAGGTATTGAAATGGGATTAATCAGTTTTCTCTTGAGTATGTGTGTTGGAACCGTACTCGCTTTACTCCTCATCAAAGTGATTAATCTCAGGAGTTTTCATTGGACCATCTTCTATTTTCCGGCGTTGCAACCTTATCTGATTACAGGAATTACGGCCATCCTTGCCAGTCTGGGTGCAGCTGCTTATCCTATATGGAGGGTTTTTCGGACCTATCCTCAGATTCAGATTCGGGAGGAATAGATGAAGGATTGGTAATAAAAAATTTTATCTCACGGTAAAGGTAACGATGCCCGTATCGTCCATCGGTTCCGTTCTTCGGTTTCATAAGATCACGTTAACGTTAGACTCAAAACGAAACGGGCCTCGTAACCGTTGCCGTAACTTTGGAACATTTTATTGTTTGATGGTGACGCTGACGTCATGAAACATCGCCTAAAAAAATCATTTTTAAGTTTATTATCCTTTTTAATAATGATGGGATGTTTCTATTACGGATATCTCATAATGGCTTATGCCAACGAGTGGAGGCAGGCGATTGAACCATGGAAATGGAGTTTTCCGAGAGACCATGGAGCCCACAAAGATTTCCGAACCGAATGGTGGTATTTTACGGGGAACCTGAGAGAGGCTTCAGGGAAACGGTTTGGATATCAACTCACTTTCTTTCGACAGGGGATCTTCCCAAAAGTAAAAGATCAGAATCAGCCATGGTCCATCCGTGATGTCTACCTCGGCCATTTTACATTGACCGATGTCTCGGGGGGTCAATTCTGGTATGCTGAGCGTGCTTCCCGCAAAGGTCCAGGCCTCTCAGGAGCAAATGAGAGGGGTGTTAAGGTTTGGCTCCTCAATTGGGAGGCAAACATGGAGGATAAAAAGATCAATTTAAGAGCCAGGCATCAAGACATGGACCTTTCTTTAATCCTTACACCCAGAAAGCCATTGATCTTTCATGGTCAGAATGGTCTGAGTCAAAAGGGATCCATGAAAGGTCAAGCCTCATACTATTTTTCTTATACCGATCTTGAAGTGAGGGGAAGGATTAAAACCCCTCTCTCTCCGAAACCTTTCCCAGTGAATGGGATCAGTTGGCATGATCACGAGTTTGGCTCCAATCAACTTACTTTAGATCAGGTGGGTTGGGATTGGTTCAGCCTCCACCTCTCGGATGGTCAAGATCTGATGATCTATTTCCTCCGCCGAAAGGATGGGACCATGGAACCCTCCTCTTCCGGAACACTGGTTAAACCCATAGGCAACCCCTCTCACCTCAGACTCTCCGATATCCACCTTGAAGTCCTTGACTATTGGAGGAGTCCAAAAAGCGGAGGAAGATACCCAAGCCGATGGAGGATCAATCTCCCAAAGGCCAGGATAGAGATTGAGATCAGCTCCCTTGTCCCTTCTCAGGAACTGTTCACAGAGGGCTCCACGGGTGTCATCTATTGGGAGGGTGCAGTTGCGGGAAAGGGAATCGCCAGAGATAGACCCATCACCTGTGAAGGTTATGCGGAATTGACGGGTTATGCAGGAAGCTTGGGAGAACTCTTTTAACTCAACCCGGGCCTTAACCCTGTGCAAGCTGGAAAGGGGAAAGGTTTATCCCCACTGGTTGGAGTGGGACAACCTTTTTTTTTCTAACTTATTACAACCTAAATTGAGCGATAACTTTGCAGCCGAGTCTTACCGACCTATTTCACAAGGAAGGCAGAGAGTCCTCAAATCCTTTTAGAATGCGATATGCTGAAGATCTGGGCCATGAACCTTAAACTTTCAATAAACAGGTGATGATTGAACTGACCCCATGGTTGATTCAATCGATCAAAGGTGATCGCTCTAAAAGGCTTTTCGGCCTCTCTGTCTTCCTTGCGAAGGGGAATAAAATCACTCAATTTAGGTACAACATTATTTGCTCTCCCGACAGCTATTGCAAATGCCCTCTAAGACAACTCTGATTTTGTTTACAAAGAATTTTTCTGGTATTTCTTTTGGAATTTCTAACTGGTTATATTTTTTATGATAAAAATCTATGATTTCGCCACACCTGATACAGCGAAGATGATGATGCTGCTCGGCATTCGGATCAAATCTTCTTACACTACCAGATCCCTCTACAATTTGAATCAATCCCATCTCTGCAAAAGTGAGAAGGGTTCTATTGACGGTATCAAAAGATATGGTTGGATGGGTCTCCCTTATATTTTTATAAATGGCTTCAGCCGATGGATGATTAAAGGAATTTAAAACTTCTTGATAGATGGCAATTCTTTGGGGTGTAATTTTTAGACCAAAGGTTTTACACTTCTTTATAAATTCATCTAAACTTTTTTTTACCATTGACTTTCCATTTTTCATTATGTTATATTCCTAAATAATAATTATTACTAATTTGTAAAAATCCTTACTATCAAATCGTAACATTTTGATGAAATTGTTACAAGTTTTTTAAACGAAAAGGTTATCCTATTATTAGATGAATCAAAACGGGTCAAGGAGGTGGATCATGGAAAAGAAGGGTGAAAATGTAACAAAAAGATGGATTACGGATTGGTGGCCCAATAGGCTCAATTTGAAGGTGTTGCGTCAGAATGGTCCTCATTCCAATCCCTATGGACCGGATTATGACTATCCTAAAGAGTTTGAAGGCTTGGATCTTTCTGAGGTAAAGAAGGACCTGAAGGCCCTTATGACCCAATTCCAAGATTGGTGGCCGGCTGACTTTGGTCATTATGGCCCTTTATTTATTCGTATGGCTTGGCATAGTGCGGGGAGTTACAGAATTTATGATGGCCGGGGGGGTTCAAGGACAGGCGATCTCCGTTTTCCACCGAGAATTGATTGGCCGGATAATATTAGTCTTGACAAAGCGATTCGATTACTTTGGCCCATTAAGCAAAAGTATGGTCGGAGGCTTTCCTGGGCTGATCTAATCATCTTAGCAGGTAATGTGGCTCTGGAGCACATGGGGGTAAAAACCCTCGGGTTTGGGGGTGGAAGAGAGGATATATGGGAGCCTGATGAGAGTACAGACTGGGGTCCTGAATTGGAGATGTTATCTGGAAAAGAACGGTTTAAAGAAGGAGAGCTTGAAAAACCCTTTGCTGCAACAGAGATGGGGCTTATCTATGTTAACCCAGAAGGTCCGGAGGGAAATCCTGATCCCATAGGGTCTGCCAAACAGATTAGAGTTGCCTTTACTCGTATGGGGATGAACGATGAAGAGACTGTAGCTTTAGTCGCAGGGGGCCATGCCTTTGGTAAGTGCCACGGTGCCTCCTCAGATACCTATATAGGTCCTGACCCTGATTCTTCTCCAATTGAACAACAAGGACTGGGGTGGAGGAGTAGTTACAAGAGTGGAAAAGGTCCGGATACCTATACTTCAGGATTTGAGCTTGCTTGGTCTTCTACGCCTACAAAGTTTGGGATCAGTTACCTACAATTTTTATTTAATTAAGAGTGGGAATTGACTAAAAGTCCTGCTGCAAAGCATCAGTGGGTAGCTAAGAATCCTCCGCCGATCATCCCTGATGCTCATGATCCCAATAAGAAACATCCTCCGATGATGCTGACTGCAGATCTTGCTTTGAGATTTGATCCAGAATATTCTAAAATCGCAAAACGTTTTCTTCAAAATCCAAAAGAATTTGAAGAGGCCTTTGCCAAGGCATGGTTTAAATTAATCCATCGTGATTTGGGCCCTCGTTCCTGTTACTTTGGGCCGGAGGTACCTGCTCAAGTCTTTGTCTGGCAGGATCCCCTACCTAAACGGAACTATGAGTTGATTGATCATCAGGATATTAAGCTACTCAAAGAGAAAATTTTGGCTTCTGGTTTAAGTATCTCCCAGTTGGTTTACACTGCATGGTCATCTGCCTCTACCTACCGGAATTCCGATAGGCGTGGTGGGGCCAATGGAGCCCGTATTCGCCTTGCTCCTCAAAAAGATTGGGAGGTAAATCATCCTGAAGAGTTAGTTAAGATCCTCTCTATCTATGAAAAGATTCAACAGGAATTTAATGGACAACAAAGAAATGGAAAGAAGGTTTCGATAGCAGATTTAATTGTGCTTGGAGGGTGTACCGCTATTGAACTTGCCGCCAAAGAAGCAGGGCACGCGGTCACGGTTCCTTTTACCCCTGGAAGAGTGGATGCTACTCAAGAACAAACCGATCCCTCCTTTTATTCAGCGATGGAACCATTGGTGGATGGGTTTAGAAACTATATCAAGGATCCAAATAAAGTCAATGCAGAATATGCCCTCGTGGATAAGGCCCAACTGCTTTGTCTTACGGTTCCTGAATTGACGGTTTTGGTAGGTGGGCTTAGGGTATTGGGAGCGAATTACCGTTACTCTAAGCAGGGTGTATTTACGGAAACCCCTGGTCTCCTTACTAACGATTTCTTTGTAAACCTTTTAGATATGGGGATAGAATGGCAACCAGCAGATGAGCATTCTTACCTATTCAAAGGGTACAACAGGAAATCAGGAGAATTGAAATGGACCGCCACAAGAGTAGATTTAATTTTTGGACATCACAGTGAATTGCGGGCGATTGCAGAAGTGTATGGGGCCTCAGATGGTAAAGAAAAATTTGTGAGAGATTTCATAAAAGCTTGGAGTAAAGTCATGGACTTGGACCGCTTCGATATAAAAAGGGAAAGATCATAACAGGACTCAGTATAGGGTTGCCTGAGTGGTAATCTGAACTTACCATCAGGAGTATTGAATAAAAAATCCCCTCTGCCTCTTTTTCTAAAGAGGCAGAGGGGATTCCATTGCTCACGAAGCCTTCGGACTTATGATTTCCAAATAACGCTTTATGGTCTCAGAATGGATTCCCCTCTTCATGAGAGGAAGTCCGGAAGGTTTCTTAGCAGGATGCTTTACATTTACAAATTCCAGAGAACTTCTTAGCGACCTTTTTGATACTCATTCTTCCCACCTCCTTTCATTACCCCTCGGGCATAACATTGATAGAGATCAGGTGAAAAATCATTCCCTTGAAGCTTTGCTCGATAACGACAGCCACCTCTGCACTCCTCAATCTCAAGACAATTGCAGGACAGTTCTTTTAATTGGATATGGGGAATCCGCTCCCAACACACCCGAAGCCCTTCATCAATCGACCCAACCGGTTCCTGAATAAAGAGTCCACATTTCGCCACTTTTCCATTACTCATTATAGCACAAAGATGGGCTCCACAAGTAGAATTTTTTTCTGGGGTATGAAGTCCTCCCCCGTAACCATATTGAAGGTATGGGCCTGCTTCTGAAGGAGTGACCCATAAATCTTGACTCTCTTTCATCCTTCCGGAGAGACAGGGGACATCTACATTCCATTCCTTAACCTTTTTAGATTGGATGAAGGAGGCTAATTCCTCAAATTCAATTAAGTTTTTTTGATGGATCATCGTTGCTACGGATACAGGGATATTGGCCTCTTGGAGGTGATCGATGGCTTGTAAGGTTTTTTCAAAGGTCCCCTGTCCTCGTAGAGATTCATGACCTTTTTTCATCCCATCGAGGCTAATCTGTACCTCATGGACATGAAGTCGCTTTGCGACCTCTTTTGTAATCAAAGTCCCATTTGATAGCAGAACGGAACGAAAAGAATATTTTCTTATGATCTCATTGATCTTCCAGAAATCAGGGTGAAGTAAGGGCTCTCCTCCAGACAGAAGAAGTCTCAGCCCTTGAATCTCTTCAAATTCTTTTAATACCTTTAAGACCCGGTCAAAAGGAAGATCTTGATGAAATCCATCCCCAATATAACAGTGGCGGCAACGAAGATTGCACCGATCGGTGATCTGGAACTCCAGATACCTCAGAGAGGGGATGGGCGAAGGAAATAGGATCATTTCTCTTTGGATTGGAGCCTCTGATTGAATCAGGAGATTTTCAGAGAGGCAGTATTGAATGAAGTCTTCCTCTTCTTTCCTGATTGAGATCCATTCACCTTGAGAGCATCTCAAAAGAAATTGATAGGCCTCTTCACTGAGCTCATAAAGTTCATCATTTTCTATATCAAAAAGGTAGAGGTCTTCAAGCCTTTTAAGAGAGCAGTGGGGGGCAATCGCAAGAAACCCATTTTTACTGGACATCTTCAATTTCTTTGGGGATAACAGTCCCCATTTGGAGAAGGCCTTCAGAATTGGATTTGATTAGCACCACACTCAAGGGCCTTATCAGGTTCTTTGTAGGAATCATAATATTTACAAGTTAGGTTGACAAGAGAACCTTTATCCAAATCCACTCTCAAACTTTTTTATTTATAATTTTTATTTAATGATAATTCAAGACGATCCAACCTTTGGATCATTGGTGTGGAAATGATTAGGATCGTGATATGAGAGATGAAAGAAGAGTCAGGAACAAGATTAGAGAAAACCTCATTATGAAAAAATTAAGACTCGGCTGTCCTCATACACATGATGGAATATGTTAAGAAATGTGAACCCATCCAATTTTTTCTATTATCTATTATATGGTTATATGGGAAGGCTTGATATATAGCCATTTTATTGTAGGCTCATTCATATGAAGACCACATTAAACATCGATGATTCTGTTATGACGCATCGCAGACGAGAAGCTGCGCAACGGGGATATACCATGTCTGAACTAATGGAGACTGCCCTGCGCCTCCTACTTCGTTCTAAGAAAAAGAGGACGAACCTTCCCCCCTCCCAACGTTTAAGAGCGGAGGGCCACTCCTTGAGATCGCTGATCGTGATGCCCTCTATCAGGCTATGGAAGGTCGTTAATATTCGTGGTCGATACAAACATCCTGATCTATGCAGCAGATGAAGACTCAACGTTTCACAAGACATGTTATAAACTCCTCGAAGGATGGCGTATCCAATCCTCCGCATGGTAAGTGACATGGGCGATTTTGTATGAGTTCCTCCGTGTGAACATCCATCCCCGTGTGTTCTGAAAACCCTGGCTATCGTCACAGGCGTTGAGCTTCATCGAGGCTCTCCTCGCTTCGACCTCTCTTGGGATCCTTATTACAACTGAACGGCATGCCAGTGTGCTCTCTGAAGTGATGAAAGAAGTACCTCATCTAAGTGGCAACTTAATGCATGACTTGCAGGCAGTTACATTGATGCGTGAGCATGGCATTAAAAGAATCTATACCCGAGATACCGACTTCCACCGATTTCCCTTTATTGAACCAATTGATCCCATCACATAATCATCTCAATATCCCAAAATGCAATCAACTTCTTGATTGGAAATGGATCAACTCATTCTATTCATTCCAACCCAATAGGTCTCAAAAGAACATATTTTTCTTGAGCAGGTTGATCTTTCTCACATATTGATCCGCATCAAACTTTCTTTTTAACCCCTTGTCATTCATATATCGTACATTTCCAAAGATCGGTCTTTCTCCCCAGGGTCGGTCATGTTTACCGAAACACCAGGCCACTCCCGCAAACCCATTAGGATCTCTTCCGTCCAGTTCATATTTGTTGTTCAAGTAAAGAGCCGAGCGGAAAGCCTCTTCAGGAGTTTTGCTCCATTCCAATATCTTCTTCCCCCAGTACATCCTCATATATCCGTGCATTTTGCCCTTGATGACCATCTCCTTCTGGGCGGCATTCCAGTAGGGGTCATGGGTCTGGGCTTGTTCAAGCTCTCTGAGGCCATAGAGGTAGGACCGCCTATCCTTTTGATGAATCCTTAATGTTTTCCTCGCCCATTCTGGAAGGGCTTCATAGGAATCGTATGTTGCATTATAGAACACAAAATTCATGCTCAATTCCCTTCGGATGATTAGTTCCTCAAGAAAGGCTTCGACCCCTGGACTCTTCGTCTTTTTGACCTCCAATGCAATCTTGAGAGGAGAGATCTGTCCAAAGTGGAGATAGGGACTCATCTGGGAGAGATAATCAACGGTGGGATCATTTCTCAGTTCGGGATAGTGATCCAATTTTTCTTCTATAAAGACGTTCAGATGCCTCAGGGCTTCCTTCGTGCCACCTTTCAGAACCCCGACCGGTTTGACACATCGGTCGATCCGAAGTCTGGAAAGAGAAAGCTCTATCGGCTCGACCGGAAACGATTCTACCTCCAATCCAATGGGATTCACCGCCTGATCGGCAGAGCTCAGGGGAATTAAAAATTGATTCAATCTCTTGTGAATCTTTGATCGGAGGGTGGCTGCTGAATACTCCTCTTTCTGTGAAACCTCTTCCACAGGAACCACGACGTCACTTTCAATCTGAATCAACGGGCAATCGATTCGGTCTGCGACCGTCTTTCTCCACTCGCGCTGTATCTTCAGATAACCCCGATCCACGACAACGAGTGAAGCCTTTTGAGCCAATCGAATGGCTCCCTTTTCGGGAGATTGATGGAGGATGACCATCTCGATTCCTCTTCGTTGGAGAGCATCCTTCGTCTCTCGAAGTCCTTCGAGCATAAAGGCATAATGTCTTTCATTGGCTTCGGGGAAATGATCGGTAATTCCGAAGAATACGATCACGGGCTGTCTCAATTCGTTGGCTTTGAGGAGGGCGTATTCAAGAGCATGATTATCATCAGCCCTCTGAGAAGCCTGCATCCAATAAAGGATGTAATCCCCTTTCTTGATCTCCTTCGAATTGAGTGCCTTGATTCTTTCTTTCTGAATCATCTGGTTTAGCGATTAAGGACCCATAGAAAAAAGTTCAAGAGGACAGCAAAACTCACCCAAAAGAAATAGGGAATGAGGAGCCCACCCACCAGTTTCGAGATTTTAAAAAATACTTGGATCGTTAACAGGATGGCTATCCAGAGAAGAAAAATGTCTATCAGCCCTAAAAAGGGGGATCGGAGTCCAAAAAAGGCGGCGGACCAGAGAACGTTGAGAATCAGCTGAACGGAGAAGAAAAAAATAGCCTTCTTCTGTCTGGGATGGTTAGCCTTCTGCCAAACCAGGAAGAGGGAGATCCCCATCAGGAAGTAGAGAGTGACCCAGACCGGGCCGAAGATCCAATCGGGTGGGGTGAAAGAAGGTTTTCTTAATGTTACATACCAATTAGGAATCGCTGGGGTTGTAAAAAAAGATCCTAAAAAACCTGCCCCTTGGCAGAGGAGAATACTGGATGCCAGTTTCAGAATATCGCTCCTCTTCATCTCAGACCTCTTTTTCTGGCAGCGAGTGCCATTTCCCCACGGACATGGATTTGATTCTACCAATGGCATGGGATGACAAAGGTGTTTTCCAATTTTCTTACAGATAGGCGGTTACTCCGAGAGCGTCTCAAGAGAAATGGATAGGCCTCTTTACTGAGCCCATAGAGTTCATCATTCTTAAGGCCAAAAAGATAGAAGTCTTCGAACCTCTTGTGGCCACCATGGGAGGCGATTGTAAAGGACTTATTTTGGGAGAACACCTTCGATCTCTTCGGGAGTGATGGTTCCTTTTTCAAGAAGGCCTTTTAGGATTTTATAGGCACCACACTCCAAGTCTTTTTCAGACTCTTTGTAGAACTCACAATGTTTGCAGATGAGATTGATGAGGGATTCCTTATCCAAGGCCATTCTCAACCCTTTTATATATTTTATAATCTTTTGAGAGTGAGAATTCAAGGCAAACAATTTCTTGGACAACTTGGATGAAAACGATTAAAATAAAGGGTATGAATAAGCCAAGTTTCCGATCGTTTTTCACAAATCTCAGAAGTCCTATACCATGGCCAAAAAAGATATGGTTTCTTTTAAGAAATAATTGGATTAAGATTGTGCACTTTCAATCATGTTGTGGTCATCCTGGTGAGCCAGGCTGTTGACAGACTGGAGAAGATCGGCCTCGGTGAGGCTTACAGAACCAATGATATGGCGACTAAAAAGAAAGTCAGGTTAGGCATAAGCGCTTGCTTGCTGGGCGAGAATGTCCGATATGATGGCGGTCATAAACTGGATCGGTTTCTCAAGGAAACATTAGGACAATATGTGGAATATGTCCCTGTCTGTCCTGAGGTGGAATGTGGTCTTCCTGTTCCAAGGGAATCCATGCATCTGGAGGGGGATCCGGAGTCTCCCCGCTTGGTCACCTCAAGGACAAAGCAGGATATGACAGAACGCATGGTCCGTTGGGCTAAAAGGCGAGTGATGGAGCTTGAGAAAGAGGATCTTTGTGGTTTTATCTTTAAAAGTAATTCACCCAGTAGTGGTATGGAGCGGGTCAGGGTCTATAATGAGAAAGGGATGCCCGTGAAAAAGGGAGTCGGCATATTTGCGAAAATATTTATGGAACATTTTCCTCTCCTGCCGGTTGAGGAGGATGGGCGTCTTTATGATCCGAAGCTCAGGGACAATTTCATCGAGCGAATCTTTACTTTGAAAAGGTGGCGGGAGGCTTTGGACGAGAAGGAGGGACGAGGTATGGTTGTGGATTTTCACACAAAACATAAACTCCTGATCCTTTCCCACAGTCCCAAACATTACCAGATCATGGGAAAGCTTGTAGCAAAAGCAAAGGCTCTCCCAATCAAAGAACTTGTTCAGGAATATCAAACCCATCTCATGGATGCCCTCGAACTGAAAACGACGCCCAAGAAAAATGCCAACGTCCTGATGCACATGATGGGTTATTTTAAAGAGCAGCTATCGACAGATGAAAAGCAGGAATTATTAGAGGTAATTGAAAACTACCGGCAGGAATATATTCCGTTGATTGTCCCCATCACCCTCCTCCGACACTATGTCCGCAAATACAACCAGCCCTATCTGAAACAGCAGGTCTATCTCCATCCCCACCCCCTCGAACTCCAACTTAGAAACCACGTCTGAGAATTTTTTATTACAACCTCTCTAAATCTTTAAGTTACTTGCTTTTCCTCTCCATCATAGCCAACAAAGTGGAGTTAAGGTTGACTCTAAGATATAAATCTGATACTTAATAATTAAGGAGATGAAGTGAAAGAGAAGATTAAAAGAAGGGAAGAACTTATTCAGATCATTCATGACCTCAAATTGGAAGGAAAGAGGGTTGTCTTTACCAATGGCTGTTTCGATCTCCTTCATATCGGTCATATACGTTATCTTGAAGAAGCCAAGAACTTAGGCGATGTTTTAGTGGTGGGAGTCAATAGTGATTCTTCTGTAAGAAATTTAAAGGGGGACAAGAGACCTATACTTCCTGAAGAAGAGAGGACAGAAATCCTTTCCGGATTGGGGTGTGTAGATTATATCACCATATTTGAAGAATTAAACCCTTTAAGCCTCATCACTTCTCTCCAACCTGATGTTCTTGTCAAAGGGGGGGATTGGACACAAGATCAGATTGTAGGAAAGGATGTGGTGGAAAGATTGGGGGGAAAGGTAATCGTCCTTCCCTTTATTAACGGGGCATCCACAACCAATTTGATTAATACCATCCTAAAAAGATATGAAAAAAGGTCCTGAGAAAGATTTATTTCATATTCCAGAAATCCTCCCTTTACTCCCGATCAGGGATATCGTGGTCTTTCCCTATATGGTCCTCCCTCTTTTTGTGAGTAGGGAGAAGTCAATCAAATCCTTAGAGGAAGCTTTGGCGAAAGACCGTTTGATCTTTTTGGTCGCTCAGAAAAAGGTCACGGAAGAAGATCCGACCCCCAAGGATCTCTATCGTGTAGGGACTGTGGCTGTGGTGATGAAGATGCTCAAACTGCCAGATGGGAAGGTCAAGATACTCGTCCAAGGCCTTTCCAAGGCGAGCATCAAAGAGATCTCCCAGACGACCCCTTATCTCCTTGCAAGGGTGGAGAATATTAAAGATCCTTTCATCACAGAGATTACCCTCGAGACTGAAGCTCTGATGAGAAATGTCAGGGATCAATTGGAGAGAATTGTTTCCTATGGTAAACTCTTATCCCCGGATTTGATGTTTATTCTTGAGACGGTGGATGACCCTGGAAGACTTGCTGCTGACGCTAGCCGTCCAGCACATAGACATACGC
>JBBIRT010000025.1:28243-28451 GCA_037441725.1 Deltaproteobacteria bacterium
TATTTGTTGGCTTCAATTTGGAACTCAACGTTTAAAATGCTGAATAAAATTTTGACTTTTCTGTAGCCGGTGAAAGATTGAAGGCATTAAATGAACTTCTTGGTAAAGAGGTTCAGGTGCTAACCATGCAAGCTAAGATTCAATCTCAAGCCAGAGAGGAGATCACCAAATCACAAAGGGAATATTTTCTGCGCGAGCAGATGAGGGC
>JBBIRT010000026.1:0-28285 GCA_037441725.1 Deltaproteobacteria bacterium
GGTAGATGGACTTATTACCGCTTGCCCTGGATGTGAGAAAATCTTTTCAGAAGTCCTTAAAGAGATGGGATCTATGATTCATTTATATGATGTGGTTGAATTGATTGATCTGGCCACTCAGTAATAGAGGGGGGATTCCTCATGGCTATAACGAAGGAACAATATAGAGCGTTTGAAGATGTGGTGGGCCCAGAAAATATTTCTGCTGATCCAGTCATTCTCTATTCATATTCATGGCGCTCGGGACTATATGCCGGGGTTGAAAAATTCACACCAAGGTTTGAAGCAGTGGTTCTCCCCCAAATGACTGAAGAGGTTCAGGCCATTGTTCGCCTCTGTAATCGATTCAAGCTCCAATTCAAAGCCTCGAGTACAGGCTGGGGACCCTATAATGAAGCCTCTGGTCCTGGAGTCATCAAGTTAGACCTTAGAAGAATGAATCGCATTCTTGAGATCAATGAAAAAAATATGTATGCCGTGGTAGAGCCCTATGTAATTGGCGCTCAATTACAAGCTGAATTGATGAAGCGGGGATTTATTTGCAATCAATGTGGCGCAGGAGCCAATTGTTCTGCACTTCCTATTGCGGCTCATCAAGGGATTGGTCATTTAAGTCAGAGTGCCAGCTATGGAGAAAGAAACCAGTTAGCCTTAGAATGGGTCACCCCTGATGGAGAGATTGTCCGTTTAGGATCATTAGGGTCGGTCAATGAATGGTTTTGTGGAGATGGACCTGGTCCCTCACTCCGGGGTTTGGTTAGAGGAAATGTTGTTCCCCTGGGTGGATTAGGAGTCTATACAAAAGCAGCAACCAAGATCTATCATTGGCCAGGGCCACCCACCTTTCCTATAGAGGGTGTCTCTCCTTATTATGCACCGAGTTTTATTCCTGAATATTTTTCAATTGGATTTTACTCCTTTCCCTCGATGGACCAATTGGATGAGGCTCAGCGAATGATTGGTGAGAGTGAGATTGCTCTGGAATTGATGGGCTTTAATGCCGCTATGGCTTCAGCAAACATGGCGACCAGTAATGAAGAGGATGTTAAACTGTTTAAGGAATTTAATCAGTATGTCCAAGGCCCAAGCTTCATGATCATTTTGGCAGGAAATTCGGCTGAAGATTTTGACTACAAAACCAAGGTCTTGGCTCAGATCATTACCAAAACGGATGGTCAATCCATTCCTAAATTGCTCGATGACCCAAAAGTGGCTGGAGCCTGCCTCTGGCGATGGATTAGAAGTTCTGCTTCCATCAGGGAGGTCTTCCGGGCCTCAGGATGCTTTGGTGGAGAAGTGGGTGGAACGGATTCCTTCCGTTTGATGGCTGACTACATTTACAAGACAGGGCAGATGAAAGGAGAATTGATCAAACGTGGGCTTGTTTATGACGATCACACCATTCCTTTTACCCAGTCTTTCGAACATGGTCATTTCGGTCATGGTGAATTGCTAATTCGGTATATGCCTAATCCTATAACCTTTAATGCCTTGATTAACGAATTTTTAGTCAAGGCCAATGAAACAGCCATTCAGGAACATTATGGTGTCCCGGGACATGTGTTTGGTGATATGGCACATGATCTGTATGGACCCCATTGCTCAAACTATCACTTATGGCTAAGGAGGATAAAAAAGACCCTTGATCCTCATGGAGCCTCCGAGGCTTCTCACTACATTACGAGTAAGGAATAATTTAAACCTAATTTCTTTTAAACCGTTTTAGCTCTTTCCTTTTTTTAAAAAGGCAGCAATTCGTTCTCTAAATTCAGCCGAAGCAAGCAATTCAGTGATAAGAGTATGGGTATAATGGATAGATTGATATTCTTCCATATTCACCGCTGCCTTAACAGACTTCTTCGATAATTTGATCGCAAGAAAGCTATGATTTGCTATTTTCCCCGCCAACTCAAATGTCCCTTCCATTAACTTCTCGGTAGGAAATACTTGGTTGACGAAACCGATTCGATAAGCCTCCTTACCATCCATCATATCTCCAGTAAGAATAAGTTCCATTGCCTTACCGATTCCAATCAGCTTGACAAGCCTAGTGGGCGAACCCGCACCACCAATGAGGCCCATCCGGATATGTCTATCACCAATTCGCGCGGTTTCAGATGCAACACGAAGGTCACAACATAATGCGAGTTCTAACCCGCCTGCGACACAATATCCGCTAATGGCTGCTATGGTTGGTTTGGTCATATCAGCAAGTCTTTCAAGTGGATTCGGTCCGGTCGGTTCTCCTGACTCGGATGAGGAGACATCAGATAGGTCAGCACCTGTACAGAAACATTCGGGCCCCCCTGTTAAAATCATGACCTTCAGATCATCATCCTTTTCAATCTCATCCATAATCTGAATCAATTCCCTACTCATTTGTTCATTGATGGCATTCTTTTTTTCTGGCCTATTGAGTGTCACAAGAGCGATGGGTCCTTTCTTTTCAAAAATAATAGTTTTAAAAATCATTTTTTCCTCCTGTTCACTATTTTTTATCAACAACAATAAAACAATTTCTTTGGATTAGATCATTTGTTCAATTATTTTTCAATAGTTAGTTAATTTAATGAGAAAGAATTTTCTTGTCAAGAAAAAAATAATAATTTTAATAAATATTAATATAGTGTATTTGTTATCTTTCATCTAAAAAAAAGCTTGACAAGAAAATATTAATTTGATAATTAAACGATCGTTCAATATAATCAAATTATTAAAACCAATTCTTATTGAGTCATTAAGGTGTAGAATAAATGCTTAGTTGTTATCGGGTCCTTGATCTGACAGATGAAAAAGGGTTTATATGTGGTAAGGTTTTAGCTGACCTTGGGGCTGATGTCATCAAGATTGAGAGACCAGGGGGGGACCCGGCGCGCAGGATTGGCCCTTTCTATCATGACATTGCTCACCCTGAAAAAAGCCTTTATTGGTTTGCTTTCAATAGTAATAAGAGGGGTATAACTCTGGATATCGAAAGGATGGATGGTCAAGAAATATTTAAAAAGTTGGTTAAAACTGCTGATATCGTAATCGAATCCTTTATGCCTGGGTACATGGATAGGATAGGGCTTGGATATACAATCCTTAAAGAAGTTAATCCTATGATTGTGATGACCTCCATCAGCCATTTTGGACAAAAAGGTCCGTATAAAGAATATAAAGCCTCTGAGATTGTCCTTTGGGCTCTCTCTGGAATGATGTACATGATTGGGGATCCTGATCGACCCCCTCTATTATCCAGCTACCCTCATGGTTATCTTTTTGGCGGAATGCAGGGAGCCATTGGAACCTTAATCGCCCTCTACCAACGGGAAATAATAGGCCGCGGACAACAAGTGGATACCTCAGCCCTCCTATCCCTGGTGAGGGCAACAGGGCCTGAAGTCCAAGGACCTTGGGAGCTTTTCAGACAGATCGTCAAGCGGGAAGGTAGGATGCACCTCCGTACTGGGACAGGTATACGCACGCCGATTTTATGGCGTTGTAAAGATGGGGACATAGGTTTCTTTTTACTTCTGGGTGCCAATTTTGTTGAGGCAAATATGTCGCTTGTCGAATGGATAAAGAGTGACGGAATCGATAGTGGTATTATGGGGCAAATTGATTGGAAGAAAGTGGGGTGGGACGAAATCACCGAAGAGGTAGCCTGTGAAATTAATGCAGTTCTCACGAAATTTTTCTCACAGCATACAAAAAAGGAATTATATGAAGGAGCGATAAGGCGGGGCATACAGATTGTTCCTGCCTTAACGGCTAAAGAGACACTGGAATTTTCTCAACTCGCAGTGAGGAATTATTGGGTAAAGATCATTCATCCTGAACTGGAGACCACGATGACTTACCCTGGTGGATTTATAAAGTCGACTGAAACAACTTGTGGACCGAGACATCGGGCTCCACTGATTGGGGAACACAATGAGGAGATCTATAAAAAAGAGTTGGGCCTCTCTGGGGAAGATCTTATGATCCTAAAGCAATCGGGCATTATTTAGGAAATCTCACTTAATCTAAGAGGGGTCCAATGAAGAGGAAACCTTTCGAAGGAATTAAAGTATTAGAATTTTGTTGGGCAGGCGTTGGCCCTTTCTCACTCAATTACCTTGCTTACTATGGAGCAGAGGTAGTAAAGGTCGAAACCGCTTTAAGGCCAGACATCACCCGAACTGGCGCTCCTTATAAAGAGAACATACCTGGGTTGGAGCGGAGTGCCACTTTTGCATGGACCCATCCGGTCAAGAAATATGATATCACACTAAACTTGAATCACCCTAAGGGAATAGAGATTGCGCATAGATTAGTAGCTTGGTCTGATGTCATCGGGGAAAGCTTTACTGCAGGAAAAATGGAAAAGTTTGGTCTGGGATACGAAGACCTTAAGAAGATAAAACCTGACATCATTATGTTTCGTACATGTGGCTATGGGAATACAGGACCATTGAGCACGCAACCGAGCACAGGATTTTCTTTAACTACTTTAGCAGGATTCAATAGCATGTGCCGTTGGCCTGACAGGCCATCCTCCCCTGTCACCGGCCCCTACACCGATTTTATCGCCCCATTGTTTGGAGGGTTAGCCCTGATTGCTGCACTTGATTATCGGCGTAGAACAGGAAAGGGTCAATGCATTGATCTCTCTCAATATGAAGCAGTTCTTAATTTTGTCACACCCATTTTGCTTGACTATGTTGCCAATCAAAGGGAATTGACCCCCTTAGGAAACCAATATCCCACTGCTTCACCCCATGGACCCTATCGCTGTAAGGGCGATGATCGATGGTGTGTCATTGCAGTATTTTCTGATGAGGAGTGGGAGGGATTCTGCAAAGTGATTGGAAATCCACCTTGGACGAAAGACCCAGAGTTCTCTACCCTTCTTAACAGAGTTAAAAACCACCAAAAGCTCGATGCCTTAGTCGAAGAGTGGACCATCCGCTTCGATGCAGAAGAGGTAATGGTAATGATGCAGAAGGCTGGCGTACCTGCCGGGGTTGTATCAAACACCCGAGATCTGTTTGAAGATCCCCAACTGAAATACTATCACCATTTTCACGAACTGGACCACCCCGTTATGGGAAAATGTTCCTTTTATCAGGGACCTGGATTCCGCCTTTCTGAGGCTGACTATGAAGTGGCTCGCCCGCCTCTGCTCGGAGAGCACAATGAATATGTCTACACAGAGATTCTTGGCATTTCGGATGACGATTTTGCCAAGTGGACGCAAGAAGGGGTATTTGATTAATCCCTATTGATTCATCAATGAACTCTATGGGGTATAGGGAAAGAGACAATTGTGATTTCCTTTAAAGGAGGAAGACCGTCAATGAGTGTGAAAGATAAATATGCGTTTGTAGGGGTCGGTTTAACAAAGCAGGGAAAAATTCCTGAGTTGAGTGTTAATGAACTGGCCATACAAGCCATTTTACTTGCCCTTGATGATTCAGGGATGAAAAAGGAGGAGATAGACGGGTATATCTTCCAGGAGGGTTTGGGGGGAGGACCAGTGGGTAATGCTCCGCTCATTGGTGCTGGCATACCCGCAAAATTTGTTTGGCAGCTACAGGCAGGGGGAGCTACAGGAATCTCAACTGTGGCTACTGCCATTGGTGCGATGGAGGCTGGTCTATGCCAAGCCTGCATACTCCTCCATGCCAGTAGTGCCTCTGGGATGGGGTATCCGGTTGGGGCAGGGGGTGATCAAAGAAGCACCCATGGAGCCTATGGTTTTTTTGCTCCGGTCGCAATTGCTGCGGGCATCGCCAGAAGATGGATGCATCGCTATGGACTCACAAAAAGGCAGTTAGGCTCGGTGGCGATTACCCTTCGCGAATACGCCAATAAACGTCCGGAGGCAGTGATGTACACAAAAAAATTGACCATGGAGGATTACCTAAATAGCAGGATGATTGTCGAACCCTTGGCAGTGGCTGATTGCTGCCTCGTCAACGATGGGGCTGTGGCACTGATTATCACCTCTTCAGATAGGGCAAAAGACTGTAAGAAGCGGCCTGTCTATGTAATGGGATATGGTTTAGATCACTCAACCAGGGTGATATCACGGTCATCTGAAGCCATATGGCACTGGGATGAATTGGTCACTGATAAAGCTAAGGAAATTGCATTTAATACAGCAGGAATCACACTCGATGATGTTGATGTAGCGGAGATGTACGATGCCTTTACCATTTTTTTGCTTCTGCAGCTTGAGTCCTATGGAATCTGCGGCAAGGGAGAAGCCGGTGCCTTTGTAGAAAGTGGGAATCTAAAGATTGATGGATTATGGCCCTCCAACACCTCCGGGACAGAGCTTTCGTGGAGTTATTTGCAAGGGTTTACCCATCTTACCGAAGGAATAATCCAAATGAGAGGTGAAGCCGGGATGTGTCAAGTGAAGGATGCTGAGATTGCCATGGTTACCGGAATGGGTGGAATGATGGAACCAGGGATTGGGAGCGGTGTCGCCTGCTGCATTCTAAGGAGGTAAAGATGCCTGAGATTAAAAAACAATTACCATTGATTACCTCTTCCGAAAGACCTTTTTGGGAAGGAGCTAAACGACACGAACTGATGGCGTATCAATGCCAGAACTGCAGGACATTCTATTATCCTGTTATCCATTGTGTCTCATGCGATAAACCTGAGATGAAATGGGTTAAGGTGAGCGGAAAAGGACACGTGTATACCTTTGTGATATATCATCAACTTTATCATCCAGCCTGGAAAGAGGATATTCCTTATAATGTGTGCTGGATCAAGTTGGAAGAAGGCCCCCTTCTGTTGAGCAACCTTGTCCAATGCAAGAATGAGGAGATATACATTGGAATGCCTGTGGAAGTTATATTTGAGGATGCCACAGAAGAGGTGACTCTACCCAAATTCAAGCCTTTAAGAAAAAAATCACTGGGTTAGCCAACTCTCAAATATGAGGGTAAAATGGATTTTTCTTTTACACAGGAGCAGGAGCAATTTCAAAAGAGAATTCATCACCTATTCCAAGAGGAGTTGGCTCCTTTCGTAAGGGAGATTGAAAGCGCCAATCAATTCCCTTCTAATTTCTATAAGTGGTTAGCAAAGAATCACCTCTTGGCAATTAACTTCCCCAAAGAATATGGAGGGCAAGAAGCGGACTGCATGACCTGCGCCATCTTAATTGAGGAACTCTCGAAATTCTCTGCTGGGGTTGCTGGATGTGTGACTACAGCAGGGATGACATCCCCATACCCCCTTTTATTATCAGGGACAAAAGAACAAAAGGAGAGATACCTTCATGGAGTAGCCAGGGGAGAGACAATAACAGCATTTGCTATTACAGAACCAAACTCAGGCTCGGATGTTACCAGATTGTCGACTCGTGCGGTTGATGAGGGAGATTCTTTCAGGATCAACGGAACAAAAACATTTATCACGAACGGCAGTGTGGCCAATATATTCTTAGTCGTTGCAAAGACTGGGGAGGAGGAAAAAAGGTTTAGTCTGTTTCTAATAGAGAGAGAAACTCCTGGACTCTCTATCAGTAAGAAATTTGAAAAGTTAGGATGGGCGAGCCAGGACACGACAGAGATCTCATTAGATGATGTGATCGTCCCAAAAGAAAATCTTGTGGGATTAGAAGGGGCTGGATTATCGGGTGCCTTTAGCTCGATCAATTTCACCAGGATCCTCATGGCCTCCACAGCGCTTGGGGTTGCAGAATCGACTTTAGATCATGCCTTGAACTACGTAAGAAACAAAGAACAAATGGGAAAACCCTTGTATAAGCAACAAGGGATTCGATCAGAACTATCTAAAATGACTGTTGAGGTAGAAGCCGCACGTTTGTTGGTCTATCGAGCAGCATGGATGTATGACAGGGGCGTTCGTAATCGAAAAGAGACGGCGATGGCAAAATATTATGCAACAGAAATAGCAAAAAGAATCACTAAGGAAGTCCTACGATTGCATGGGTTAGATGGATTTACAAAATATCATCCAGCGGCCATCTTTTTCTCGGATACTCCTGTCTTTACCATTGCCGATGGGACTTCAGAGATCCAATTAGAGAATATCTCGAGGGAATTGGGATTATTGCAATCCGGTGAGATGGGAACTTAGTCTGAGACCTCCAATTAGAAAGAATATGAAGGAGAGGTAATACCTTATGGATACCGTCACCCAAAGATCACCCATCGAGGAGTTGATCGCAAATGTCTTAGAAACTCGCTTTGAAAACTTTGATTCCGCAACTGTGGGGCATGCGAAGACTCGCATTATAGACGTCATAGGATGTTTGATCGGAGGGGCTAATGCACCAGGAAACTCCTCATTGATAGAACTGATCAAGGATTGGGGAGGGAAGAGAGAGGCTACCATTTTGATTCATGGGGGAAAAGCCCCTGCCTATCATGTGGCAATGATAAATAGTATCATGGCCCGCTCTTATGATTTTGAACCTGTGGATGTCATGGTGAAGGGTACCATTACCCCATCTCACATCAGCGGAACCACCGTAATGACTGCAATCACAATGGCTGAGGTAAATGGCCTGAGTGGTAAAGAGTTGATCACTAACCTGTTGGTGGGTGACGATGTGGCGGCGCGGATATTAGCTACCTCTAAGTTTGACTTTGAGTTGGGTTGGGATGGCACAGGTACAGTGAACACATTTGGGGCCGTTGCCATTGCAGGAAGAACTTTGGGCCTCAACAAGATTCAATTGAGAGATGCCTTTGGGATTGCTCTCAATCAGCTTGCTGGAAGCTTTCAAAATATCTGGGATGGGGCAATCGCCTTTAAATTACCGCAAGGCTTATCAGCGAGAAACGGGATTTTTTCAGCTCAATTGGCAAAATCAGGATGGACAGGTCCTGAAGACCCTTTACTTGGTCAGTTCGGATATTATTCTCTCTATACTAAAGGCTGTAGTGATCTTGAAATCTTAACCAGAGATTTAGGTAAAAAATATTATAGTGACGTTACTTTTAAACCCTATCCCTGCTGTCGTACTACCCATCCAGCAATCGACTGCGCCCTATCATTGGTTCAAAAGAATCCGGTGGATCCCCAGGAGATTAAAGAAGTGATTCTTCGTGTTCCCCATAAGGCTTTGGGAGGGTTTTGTGGACAGCCCTTTCATATAAGAAGGTATCCTCATGGTGATGCCAACTTTAGTTATTATTATACAGTAGCAAATGCCTTGCTAAGAAAGGGGGTTAGGCCTGAACATTTTACTGAGGATGCGATAGGGGATCCTCAAATTAAAGCACTTATCAGTAAGATGTCGTTAGAGGAGCTTCCAGGAGCAATATTTCAGAGTGCAGAGCTTAAAGTCATCATGAAAGACGGGAGAGAATTTTTAGAATTTACCAATTCCCCTAAGGGAAATTCAGTCAATAACCCGATTCCAAATGACGAATTGATAGCCAAATTCTGGAACAATGTTCATTTCTCTCAAACGATCACCGAGAAAAATGCAAAGAAGTTACTCAAGTTATTAGAAACATTGGAAGAGGTTGATAAGATTGACAGAATCCTAAAGCTATTGGTGATTGGATAAGCCATTCCCACCTATTCAGGAGAAAGGAGAAAAAGATGAAAAATGTCGTATGGATTATTTCTCTCATAATTTTATTCATTAGCATTCCATTCATTGACAAAGTAATTGCACAAAAACCGATAGAACTCTCCTACAGTGTTTTTCAACCTGCGGCACACCAGGCTACATTACTTTCTAAAGAATGGGCAGAGGAGATTGGAAAGAGGACGAACGGCAGGGTAAAGATCACTGTTTTTCCTGGTGGCATCCTTTCCCCTCCTGATAAATGTTATCAAGGGGTGATCACAGGGGTATCCGACATTGGGTATTCGGTTTTAGGGTATACGAAAGGAAGATTCCCTCTTGCAGAGGTATTTGATACTCCACTTGGGATTAAAAGTGGTGTGATCTCTACAAGATTAATTAATGAGTATGCAAAGAGATTTCAGCCCAAAGAATTGGATGATACGAAATTCATGTATTTTCATGGTAATGGCCCCGGTCTTCTGCATACAAAAAAACCTGTCTACAATCTCCAGGATTTAAAGGGAATGAAGATACGAACTGCCGGACCCATGTCAAAAATCATCGCTTCCCTTGGAGGGGCACCTGTAGGCATGCCAATGGGAGAAGCCTATGATGGTTTAAGTAAGGGGGTGATCGAAGGGATCTTATGTCCCATGGAAGCTTTAGAAAGTTTTAAGTTGGCAGAGGTCGTAAAATATACTACCGAATGTTATGGGATCGGTTATACTGGGGTTCATTTCACAACGATGAATAAGGATAAATGGAATGCGTTACCCCCGGATATCCAAAAGATTATCCATGAGGTGAATGAGGAGTGGATTATAAAGACAGGATTCATGTGGGATGAAGTGGATCGAAGAGGAAAGGAGTTTGCCCTTAAACTCGGTCACAAGATGATCCCTCTTCCAAAGGAAGAGGAAGAGAGATGGATAAAAGCACTGGAGCCCCTTTTCGATGAGTATGTGAGAAATATGAAAGCCAAAGGCCTTCCAGGAGAAGAGGTATTGAAATTCTGTATGGACTTTCTAAAAAAGAATCAATAGGGGGAAGGTCTAAGGGTAAGGATAAAGTTGACCCAGATGATAGATCTTATGAGTCAAATTTTATTTGAGATCAGCAAATGGATGAGTAGGATTGCAAAGGTTTTTTTAGCCTTCATGATCTTGATCACAGTAGCGGACGTCATTTTGAGATATTTCAGAAGGCCTATTATTGGGACCTATGATATCGTTGCATTTTCCGGAGCGCTTGTGATGGGTTTTTCATTTCCTCTGACCTCATGGGTCAGGGGCCATATCAAGGTCGACTTTCTTATCCTGAAGCTTCCGCATACGACGAGAAGAATCTTTGATGTCATTACAAGATGTATAGGGGCAGGACTATTCTTCACCCTAGGTTGGAATCTGATCCTATTGGGAAAGGCTTTGCGGATCGCTGGAGAGGTTTCATCCACAATTTCAATGCCTTTATATCCGTTCGTTTATGGATTGGGAATTTGCTTTTTAATTGAATCCCTAGTGCTCTTAAGTCATGTGTTTACGCCTGGAGGAAAGGATGAGTGAGATCACGATAGGGATGATTGGCCTCTTTGCCTTGGTTGTTATTTTTCTTACGGGTTTAGAGCTCGGGGTTGGAATGGCAGTATTGGGTTTCATTGGGTTTAGTTATCTCGTATCGGTAAAGGCTGCCTGTAGCATGGTTGCGCAGGATATTTTTGACACCCTTTCATCCTATGGATTTACCGTTCTTCCTGTCTTCGTTCTAATGGGTCAAATAGCTTTCAATGGAGGAATTGCGAAAAGGCTTTATCATTCTGCTTACAAGTTGATCGGACATATCCCTGGAGGATTGGCCATGGCGACCGTTGGGGCCGCCACTGCATTTGGAAGTGTGACTGGATCCACTACTGCTACAGCTGCAACTTTTTCTTCTGTAGCTATTCCTGAGATGGACCGCTATCAATATAGCAGAAGATTATCGACAGGAATTGTGGCTGCCTCGGGGACACTGGGTTGTCTCATCCCGCCGAGTGTCCCCTTGATCATCTATGGCATTATCACAGAACAATCCATCGGAAAGCTATTTCTGGCTGCTGTAATCCCAGGTCTGCTCATCTCCCTTTTTTTTATCTTTATTATTTACGGGCTTTGTAAAGTCAACCCCTCCCTTGGTCCTAAGGGAAGTAGAACGATCTGGATAGAACGAATAATGAGTTTAAAAGATGTGGGATGGGTGGTCATCATCTTTTTGGTAGTGATGGTAGGGATGATGAAGGGTTTTTTTACACCGACAGAAGCAGGAAGTGTCGGATGCTTTGCCATTGGTCTTCTATCCCTTCTCAAAAGGGATCTTGACTTCAAAGGACTCATCAAATCAATGACTGAATCTTTGGTGGCCGCTTGTATGGTCATTATTCTCATTGCAGGGTCCATTATTTTTGGTCATTTTATCGCTATCACAAAGATTCCTCTTATTGCGGCAGATTGGATTATCCAGTTGCCTTTTGATCGTTATCTCATTCTGATCATGATCGGGATGATATATTTAATTGGAGGCTCTTTTATCGATGATATGGCCTTCATGATCCTTGCTACTCCGATTTTCTATCCTGTCATTGTCAAACTTGGCTTTGACCTAATATGGTTCGGAATGTTTCTTCATATTACGGTCATGATCGGAGTCATCATACCCCCTATGGCGGTCAATGTCTTTGTCGTCAACAACATTACAAAAGTATCGGTTTGGGAGATATATCAAGGAGTCCTTCCATTCTTGCTCAGTCTAATCTTTGTTGTTTTTCTTTTGATTCTTTTCCCCCAAATCGCCCTTTTTATTCCTTCTCTTATAGGCCCATAGGATAAAAAATCTAAATATTAAAAGAGCGACTCATGTTTGGACTGACCGATGAACAGAAAGACATAAGAAAAGCAGCGAGAGATTTTGCAGAGGGAGAATTTCCAGATATTGCCTCTGAATGTGATCGAAGCGAGACCTTTCCTATTGACCTCTGGAAAAAAGCTTGTGAATTTGGATTTATTGGGGTTTGCATAGAGGAGCAATATGGAGGGGCAGGGCTGGGTATTTTTGAAAATGCGATCCTTTTAGAGGAATTTTGGAGGGTTGATCCTGGCTGTGGAAACATTTTGCTATCAACCCTTGGCTCCGAATTCATTCAGGAATTTGGTGACGAAGAACAAAAGAAGAAATATCTTCATCCCTTAACCAAGGGAAAGGCGATCATCGGGACTGCTGTGAGTGAAGATTATGTCTATAATAGTTTCTGCTATCTAAAGGATGCCGTTAGAAATAAATATTTCATAAACGGATCAAGTGAATTCATTTTCAATGGAACAAATGCAAATTATTTTGTAATCACTGCACGGAATAATCTCAACAGCTCTCAAGGATTTAGCACCTTTATTATCGAAAAGAACCAAGAAGGAATCAAAACTAATAGACTCTCGGATAAACTTGGAATAAGGGCATCTGACATATCCCAGGTAACTTTAGAGGAAATCATGGTCTCATCAAGGAACATCGTTGGAGTGGAAGGAGAAGGGATAGAACATCGCAACAACTTTTTAAATCGACTACGTATTTACACTAGTGCACAGGCCATAGGGGCCTCTCAAGGTTGTTTAGAAAGGGCGATCAAATACTCAAGAGAGAGGGTCCAGTTTGGGCATCCGATAGGTTGGTTTCAAATGATTCAATTCAAAATAGCAGAGATGGCCACACGGATTGAAACCGCTCGAAATCTTTGTTACAAATCGGCTTGGAATTTTGATCATAGGAGTAAAGATCAAAAACTCTATTCTATGTCAAGTTGGTTTTCAAGAGAAGTAGCGGTAAGTGTAACCTCAGAAGCCTTGCAAATTCATGGAGGCTATGGATACATGAAAGATTTGGACATAGAACGTTTTTACCGAGATGTCCAGTCCTTGGAGTTATTTGGGACTTCAAGGGAAAGAGAGAAGATGGCTATTGCAAGAGATCTATTAGGGAAAATTTAACAGGGTTTCCCATGGTTTTCAGCTATGAGAAATGATATGAAGGGGTAATGCAACCTTGAAGAACATTGATAAGAGGGAACTTTTAATTCAAGCCGCAGTGGACCTCTTTGCCCAAAAAGGATTCACAGAGACCTCAGTGAGGGACATCGGTAAGGCAGCCAAAGTTAATACATCCCTCGTTTACTATTATTTTAAGGATAAAGAGGATATTCTCTATACGATTATCGAACGGAGTAATAGAGATCTGATCGCTGTGCTTAAAGAGATCCAAACAAAGGAAACCGATCCTCTTGAACGTTTAAAAAAAATGATTGTCAGGCATGTTGTCTTTTCCCGTGAATCTTGGAAAGTAACTAAATTGATCTCCGTAGACAGTTATCAACTCCACGGCCAGCGAAAGAACCAAACCCTTCGGATACAAAGGGAAATATACGACATGTATATGAATCAGCTTCAACAATTAAAAGCATCCAGAGTCCTACAAGACGTCAACCTAACCGTCCTTAATTTTGTTATTTTTGGAATGATCAACTGGTTTTACAGATGGTATAAAAGCGGAAAATCCCTTAGCGAGGAAGATGTGGCAAATGAAATGATCAAAATCCTCAATTATGGTATTTTAAAGACGAATAGAAATCATGAAGAGGTAAAAGGGGTTCAGAACAAATGATGATGCTGTACGATATTCATCCATTTTTTCATTTAAAAGAGATAAAAGCAAAAAGGGAATTCTTAGACTCTCTAATTTTTAGATTCATATATGATTTGACACTCTGATGAAAACTTGAATATCATAAACTCTATAAGATAGACCGTCTGACTCGAGACGGAAAAATAAATAAAAAAGGAGGAAGGAAAAATGGAAAAACGATCAATCATGGTAATGGTTCTTGTGACAGTCTCCATTCTTTTGGCTTCTTTGACCCCTTATACTTACAGTGCTGAGCCTAAAGCCACTAAGGCAACCATTTTAAGACTGGCTGGGCCATGGCCTCCTCTTGATCCTGTGACCATTCAGCTCCAGGCTTTCGCTGATAAGTTTAATAAGCGGGCAGGGGGCAAATATGTGGTCGAAGTTCATCCTGGTGAATCCATTGTGAAACTGGGCGAAAGCATCGATGCCTTGAGAACAGGGGCTGTTGAAATGGCAGGATGGCCCATCGGGATGTTTGCCAGTGTGGATCGGAGATTTGCAGCCGCAGAGGTCCCCTTTTTGGTGAATAGTGTTGAAGGAGACGCAGCGATGCAGGTAGAGTTGATGCCTCTTTACAGTCAATTTATGGAAAAGAAGTTTAACTCAAAGGCCATCTTCTCTTTTACCTGTTTGGCTCTGGATGTGTGTAGTACTAAGCCCGTTAAGAGCGAAGCAGACTGGAAAGGATTGTTGACTCAGTCTGTATCTCCTCAATCAGCTAAGTTCATTGAACTTATGGGAGGTGCCTCTGTGGCGATGCCATTTCCAGAGGGGTATCAGGCCTTGCAAAAAGGAGTGGTTAACGCCACCATGCAATCCTCTTCAATGATGATCATGTTTAAGTTGAATGAAGTAGCAAAATATGTAACACGAGGTTATCTCATTCCGGCTAGCCTCATCATTGCAATCAATATGGATACATTTAAGAAAATGCCAAAAGATATACAGAACATTATGGTTGAAGTAGGAAAACAACAACAAAAGGAGACCAATGACTTTTTTATTGGAGTGGCTCAAAAAAATACGAAAACCCTGACAGAAATGGGGATGGAAGTTTATGCCCTTCCCAAGGAAGAGCGTGATCGCTGGGCCAAAAAGGTCAAACCCTATTGCGATGAATTATTTAAAGAAATGGGGCCTGAATTTAGTGCTCAGGTCAAGAAGATTGCTGCTGAAGTTAATGCGAAATACAAATATTAATCCCCAATCCGTCCCCTCCCAATCTTTTTAGATTGGGAGGGGAGGTGGAGTGATGAGTCCTATTCCATGGTAAGAAAGGTCCTCCAAAAGATAGAAGAAACGATTGGCCGAATCAGTGATTTGGGATTAGTTTTAAGTGGTATCTTAATATTGATCATGGCCATTCTCAGCACCTATGGTGTTGCAAGACGATATTTATTGAATCGGCCTGAGCCTTATTCTTATGAACTCAGCACCATCCTATTGGTAGCCTGTGTTGTTTTTTCAGTAGCAGGGTTGCAGAGACATATGCGTCATCTCAGAGTGGATTTTATTTCTAACCGTTTTTCAAACTACACACAGAACATATTACTCAGAATCATCACCCCCATTCTCGCACTTTTTTATGCAGTGATTGTCACTTGGAAGAGCTGGGAAAATACTATTTATTCAATGAGTATTTGGGAGAGGAGTCAGTCGAGCTGGCAAGAACCCCTCTTTCCAGCGAAATTAACTGTGCCCATCGGTATGGCCTTGCTTTGCTTGGTTCTCATGATCCAATTCTGGCATGGGGTGACCCAATTATTAAAAAAGGCCCAAAAAGATTGATAGGGAGATCATCTTTCAATGGATCCGATGATTCTCAGCTCCTTATGTATCCTTGGCTTATTTGTATTCATGATGATCGGAATACCGATTGTCTATTCATTGGGTTTCACTGCCATTTTCTTAGCGCTGATTGCCTATGGCCCTGCCACTCTTTATAAGGTAGGTTTATCCCCATTCAGCACTCTATTCATTCTGGGATGGACTCCTCTTCCACTCTTTGTCCTCCTTGGAACCATTATCGCTGAATCTGGAATGGGTAATGACCTCTTTCGGGTGGCTGCTGCTTGGCTTTCTCGTATCCGTGGAGGACTGGTGGTTGCAGGCATTTTTGGAGAGGCGATGATGGCGACCACCTTAGGAACCAGTGCAGCAGCGATTATGGTGGTTGGTAAGGTAGCGGTTCCTGAATTTGAAAGACAGGGCTATCACAGGGGTTTTAGTCTTGGGGCATTATTGGCAGGAGGGGTTCTTGGTCCCCTTATTCCACCCAGTGCCACCATGATTATTTATGCAGTTCTCACCAATGTCTCTGTGGGAAAGCTTTTCATTGCTGGAATCATCCCTGGAATTATCCTGGTTTTTTTTCTTGCTATTCCTGTCATTATCATTTGCTGGCTAAATCCAAACCTGGCTCCAAAAACTTTCAGGGTGAGCTGGAAAGAACGTCTCTCTTCCTTAATAGGGGTTTGGCCCATTTCACTGGTCATGTTCTGTATTCTTGGGGCTATTTTTTTTGGAATCGCCACCCCTACAGAAACGGCTGGAGTCGGTGTTTTTGTAGTTCTCTTAATAGCTATTTTCCTTTTTCGCTTGAGATGGAAAGGTATAAAGAAAGCCCTTGTAGAAGCAGCAACTGTAAATGCTATGATTCTTTTTATTATCATCGGGGCGACCTTTTACACGTATGTGGTCGGAAGCACGAATGTAGCTAAACACTTACATGGTTTTGTCGATTCCTCCTCTATCGCTCCGTGGCAGGTCATTGTGGCAATAAATATTATTCTCATTGTCTTAGGATGTGTGATTGATCCGATTACGATTACTCTATTGACCATCCCTATCTTTGTCCCTTTGATTGTAAACATGGGAATGGATCCCATCTGGTTTGGAGTGGTCTTTACGGTCAATACCCAAATTGGTTTGATCACCCCTCCTATGGGAATTGATCTGTTTGCCGTAAGGACAGTTTTTAATGTTCCAACCGGCGAGCTCTTAAAAGGAGTGACACCTTTTCTAATTTCTGAATTAATATTTTTAGGAATCATCTCCGCCTTTCCCGAGATCAGCCTCTGGCTTCCCAATATGATGATAGGAAGGTAAAACATTCATCGGTGAAGTTCCATTCTTAAGGTTTTCAATCTCGATCAAACCTCACATAATTCGATTAAAACCCCTTCTGTTGTTTCCGGGTAAAAGAAGGCAATCCTGCCATGGGCTCCAGGTCTCGGACAACCCTCTGCCAACTTAGCTCCATTTCTTTCGAAATCCTTAATCGTCGATTCAAGATCATCCACCTCAAAACAGAGGTGATTGATCACTCCTTTCTGGCCCCTGACCATACTTACCATTGGATCATCTCCTCTGTCAGGGGCAGTATGACAGAGGATTTCCATAGAGGTCTCCCCAATGGGTAAGAAACCGATTTTTAGATCCATCTGTTTATTCTCTTTGATTTCTGTGCAAGGGAGTCCAAATCCTTTAAATTTTTTAAGGGCTCGATCAAAATCCTCAACCATGACTCCTATATGCCGTAATTTTCTTATCATATTCTTTTTCCTCCCTATAATCAGAAGATCGAATGATTGATTAAACAAGTATCAGAACAATCTGTGGAAAGATATACAGTAATGCCAGACAGAGCAGCATCATAAAGAAAAAGGGAATAATCCCTCGAAATACTTCCTCAAGAGGAACTTTTGTCATGCCATGAACAATATAAGAGTTCATTCCAACAGGTGGAGTGATCAAGGCCATTTCCACAATCAGAGTCATGATGACACCAAACCATATGGCATTGAATCCTAATTGGGTAACAATTGGAAAAACAATAGGTAATGTGAGCAACAGCATTGCCAGGCCATCCATCACCATGCCAAGAGGAATATAGATGAGAAGAATGGTGATCAAAATGATGTGGCGAGAAACATGGAGAGATAAAATCCAGTCACGGAACAGAGCGGAGAATCCCCCTAAGGCTAAAAAATTAGAAAAGATCATGGCCCCGATGGTGATTGTGAGGATAAAGCAAGTTGAGATGAGCGTATCTCTCAAAGCAGTCACAAGGGCTGATCTTGTTAATCTTCGCCTCAGGACCATAATGATAAATGCTCCAAAGGCCCCCATGGCTGCTGCTTCAGAGGGTGTAAACACACCAATAAATAAACCTCCGATAACAAAAATAAAAAGGCCAAGCACTCCCAATACTCCCTTGAGAGCAATAAGTTTTTCTTTGAGAGAATAAGAGGGTCCAGGTGGACCTAAAGAAGGGTCCCTTTTACACATGATGATAATGGCGGTCATATAAAGTCCAGAGAGAAGAAGTCCAGGTAAAATGCCAGCAACAAAGAGTTTGCTGATGGAGGTTTCGGTAAAGACTCCATAGATGATAAATGCCGCACTCGGAGGGATGAGGCAACTCAGGCTTCCTCCGGCAGCAATACAACCCGTTGATAATCTGGGATGATAATTAAACTCCTTCATCTCAGGATAGGCCACTGCACTCATGGTGGCCGCACCTGCCAAACTGACTCCACAACAAGCACCAAAACCAGTTGAAGCCACAGTGGTTGCAAGGGCCAATCCTCCTGATCTTTTCCCGAGCCACTTATGAGCAGCTAAAAAAAGGTCTGTGCTGATTCCAGAATGATACGCAAATTGACCCATCAGCATAAATAAAGGGACAGGGAGAAGGGCACCCATTGTAGCCCAGGTATAGGGGGCATTGCCAATCGTAGCCAAGGCAGGATTCAATCCTTTAAGAAGGATGATCCCTATAAAACCTGACAATCCAAATGAGAAGGCAATGGGCATCCCTTGGGACATGAGAAGAAAGAAACCTGCCAGACCAACCAGACAGACCATGAGGGGGGACATTAAGTGGATTCCTTTCTCATATCAGGGATTAAATATAACATTTGAATAATAAATTCGATACAGAGCAAAATGGCTCCTATGGGAACAAGAGAGTGAAAGGGAGCAGTTGGAATTCCAAGGGTTGGAATCACCCTGTGCTCCTGCCAACTCCTTAGGGCGATCAGGGTGGATTGTTTGGTAATTGCAAGAAATAGGATTAAAGATAAGAGCAAGGTAATGAAATTCACTACGCTCCTAACCCGGGGAGGATAGCGTGAAATAAATAGTTCTACTGTAATATGCCCTCTATGTCTCTGTGTGTAGGCCCAGCCCAAAAGGACGATAACACCCATCATGATGCTACTCATCTCCATGGTTCCTGTAATAGGATGATTTAGGAGATACCTTCCTGAGACATCCCCTGTACCCAGAAACATCATGGCGAGGAATAAGATCCCGCCAAAGATAGCGAAAATGTTTTCGATCAAATGTATCCCTTTTTCTATCTTCTTCAGTAGCATCACCCTACTCTAATTCATCGAAGGAATTTTATGGGAATAAACAAGATTACCCGTAAGAAGTGGAAATAATCCTTCTTACGGGTAGATCAGGGAGTTTTAATATTTATTTTATTGGCCAGGTGCATAGCCAAGGGCAGGATTTTTGATCCCAAGTGCCTTCAGGCCATTATAATAATCGTCGATTGCCTTCCTTGCTGGAACCCCTTTGGCTTCCTGAGTGGCTATCCACTCTTTCCATAACTGGTTAGCTATTTGATTGAGCTTTGCGATTTCTGCCTCATTCCATTTGATCATTTTTCCAGTCGTCCCTAAAAAACTTTTCAGTGTGGATTGATACATATTTTCAAAACCAGCAGATAATTTAATTGCCCATCGGCCATCCACATTCATCTCTTCAAGAATGGCCTTCACATCGGCTGGGAGTTTATTATAAGTATTTTTGTTCATGGCTAAGGTGTGCATGGCCGTGCCTACCCGAAGGGGTTCGATAATATATTTAATAAATTCATCCCAATGGAACTCTTTAAGACCCAGGCCCGAAATAAATACAGCTTCAGCAATTCCTTTCTGAAGCATCATGTAAGCATCAGGGGGTCCACCAAAAACTCCAACTGCTCCTAAACCCTTCATCAATTTTGCCTTGGTGGGTCCGCCACCAATGACTACCTTAAGTCCTTTTAGATCAGCAACATTATTGATCGGCTTCATGGTTAAAAAGTCCTCGCCCATGCCGGCATATTGAAAGAGGACTTTGACCTCGGAAAATTCTTTGTCTAAATATCCTTTCTTAAAAACATGATGATACCAAGCTTTTGTATATATGTCAGCCGGTGCATTAAAGAAAGGAAGTCCAGCAATATCTGTGATGGGAAAGGGTTTCTCAACATCCTGGGTAACCATCTCTGAAAGGTCTACCACCCCAGAGGCCACTACATCGTAGGCCTGGGGAATTCCAGCCAGGACCCCTCCATGCTGGATTTCTATTTTGTACCTTCCACCGGTCTTTGCCTCAAACTCTTTGGCCCATTCCTCATAACCTTTTGAAACTGGATTCATTGGCGGCAACCAATTGGCGAAAGTCAATTTAATTGGATCTTTAGCCTCTGATTTCAAAACTCCCACGCCTGACAAACAAAAAACCATAAGAATAATCAATGAAAAACCAATTAACCACTTCTTCATTGTCCTCTCCTTTCTTTATGATTAATAAATTTGTCTATAACAACCTCATTGATTAATGTTTATAGGATTATGGATGGATTATCAATAAATTCCGTGTTCATTTATAGTGTCTTTCCACTTTTCTGTCAAGAAAAAAATTTGAGATCTCTGAAAAAGTATCTTAAACCAAAAAGAATGGAGAGGTGTGATGGAAAAACTTTTAAGCAGATACCTTTGATATTAGAGTACAAATTTCGAAATATAATGAAATTACACTATTTTTAGCAGTGGCGAAGGTTACCCATAAATTAAACACCTGCATTCAAAAGTTTTGGAATTACACCTCTCCATTCACTCTTAGAAGTTTTTCAGAGCCCTCAATTTAAGCCCTTGTAATGCCTCGCTGAATTGGGGAATCCTAATAGAATCAGACAGGAATATCCTTGAAAATTTTATAAAGCGGAGCACTTTAAAAGAAAGGTTGGTAAAAGTTATATCATCCAACAAATCATTGCCTTCCATGGTCTAAGGAATTCTGTAGTTATGGGACAAGTTGAGGTTTCCGTTATAAAATTTTCTCCGACATCCCTGCCTAATTCCCCGACTGAGTAAGGTCTTGCGAGTCCTCTTCTGGTTTCTCGATCCAATGGCCATAATAAGAGAATGAAGTGTACCTTCCTTCAGGCCATGGGCCATAAAATTCAAGAATTTCATCATCAGGTTTTTTCTGTAACCATTCCTTTTCAAAAGCTTGAAACCTCTTTCCTCTCTGCTTTCGTTTCATCCTCTCCTGTTCACGAAGAAGCCGGGTCTTCTCCTCATCTACCATTAAATTTTTTTCGTCATAAAAAACTTTATAAATCTCCTTTGCCACTCGATGAGAGATGACCCCTTCCTCAAGATCTTTCATGATCAGTTTTGGATCACGCTCGATCGGATCTCCATAACCTCCACCTCCTCCAAAACCTCCAATCATAATATCTCCTTCCTTCTTTAGCCGAAAAGGGGAGGGGAATTTATCGGGTTCAAAAAGGCCTTTCAATCCTTTTCTTTCTAAAGCCATCCTGTTAGAAAAAGGGAACCTCGGGTCCGAGCTTCCCATCATTTCTTTTAGGTTGGTATCAGAGATCCAGACAAAGGGCATGGCCGGGATACCATAACCCCCATATAGCCCTTGGGTGATAATCGCCTTTGAAGCAAATCCAAAAGAACCCAATTGAAGCCATGGGACATCGTAAATGGATACTCCCCATTCAATTCCCACACCCCCCCTAAATTTCCCATGACCACAACTATCCTGGTAAAATCCACGATAGAGATAAAGAAAAGGCAGTTGAGCTTCGAGACTTTCTACCTCTCCAGGTTCAGAGGTCATAGGAGCAAAATAGGAACCAGCCACATGGACCCCATCTTTATCTCCCCGTGCCCCGAAACCTGCACCATTGGTATCTGCACTTGAATCTGCAATAGGAGCTCCATATTGATTAAACCCACCATAAAGGAAGGTGCAAAAGATGAGAGCCCCTGCAGCCTCTGCAATCTCAGGACTTGTGGAAAAGGTAGCTTTTTGTAAGAGTTGCTGAACCATCGTGACGGTTGTATTCATTCCATAGGGAGCTCCTGCTTTGGGGGATTCACGACTGGCATTGACCATAGAACCTTTTGGAAGTTTGAAATGGATAGGTTCGAGGATTCCTGCATTATGGGGTAAATCATGAAAGAGGTGGCCCATTAAATAGATCATATTCACCGCAATGATTCCTAAGGGATGACAATTGATCACACGATCGATCACTTCAGGGGAGGTTCCATCAAAATCAAAATATAGAGAATCCCCCTTTTTTTCCATGGTGATGGCAATCTTCATTAATCTGGATAACGGTCCTACGCAATCGACAAAACCAACGTGACGAAAGATGCCATCATTCCATTGGTTCACCCGCTTTCTTGCCCCTTCTCCTGTCATCTTAATGATGTACCTTAGAACTCCCATGAAATACTCAGCTCCTACTTTTTCAATTACAGAAACCAATCTTCTTTCAACGATTCTAAGGGCAGCCATCCTTGCTTTGATGTCTAAGGTCATGGTCCTCGGATCCCGAGTCATATGATTCAAAGCATTCAAAACATCCTCTTTTAAAATATAATTTTCAGCAATCTTAAGCGGAGCAATCTGAAGACCTTCGTCATAAATACTTCTTGATGTGCTTGGTAATCCACCTGGTTCGCAGGCTCCACATTCTCCACTATGCACAAGTGCCCCGATAAAACAGATGAGTTTATCTTTAAAGAAGACAGGAGCAAATATTCCCATATCTGCTGCATGGACTCCGAGGTAGAATGGATCATTACAGAAGAAGGCATCTCCAGGCTTTACTCCAACACTGGGATCATTCACCCAATGCTTAAGGATATATTTTACCCCTGTAGAGCCCAAAACAGCATGGAAGTATAACCCGGTAGCACTGACGGCGTTATCGCCAGAATTAGTGTAAATGGCCAGGGCTGTATCTCCCCATCGACATCCTGAGCTTGCTCCTAATTTGATCAGGGTCTCATTCCCTTCACTCGCAATGGTGGCCAATTTATGGGCCAGGATGCCTGTTAGGGTAGGGTCAAGGTTTCTCATGTATTCAATTTCTTCTGGAGTGGGTTCTTCTGGATGAAATTTCATTCTAATCTCAAAATCAATGCCTCCAGGCATACTTCTTTTCTCCTTTAAGTTGTTTTTAAAAAATCGATTCTAAGCTCCAGGGTAGAAGAATAAGATTACCATTTATATCATAAAATATTGACTTAAATGTCATGGCATCCTTTTCTAAATTTTTAACGCTATTGTGGCTGAATCAACTACCGCACCTCCACCATCTATGACCATGACCGCACCTGTTACGAACGACGCTTCATCGCTTGCCAAATAAGCACACAAAGGAGCAATCTCCTCAGGTCGGGCCACTTTCCCAAGGGGGAGGTCTCTGGCCACTCTTGCATAGGCTCCATCTAAATTGGTATGAAGTGTTATTGCCAACCTGTTCAATCCTTCATCGCTCATAGGCGTACGAACCCATCCAGGGCATATCACATTGCAACGAATTCCTTTAGGTCCATAATCCACGGCCGCCTGTTGGGTGAGCATAATGAGCCCTGCCTTAGAAGTGCAATAGGCAACACTCGTGGGGGGACACCTGAGTCCTCCAAGTGAAGCAATATTAATAATAGATCCCCCTCCGGATTGAATGAGGTGAGGAATGGCCTCTTTCATCGTAAGAAAGGGACCAGTCAGATTTATTCTCAGCACTTCTTCCCAGTGGGATAGACTGATATCGGTGACCGCCCCTGAAGAGTTAATGGCTGCACAATTCACGAGGATGTGAAGTTTGTTTTCAAAAGCGAGAGCTGTTTGAATCATCCGTTTTACATCGTTTTCCTCTTTTACATCCCCCACACAGGTCAATATCAATTCTTTTGGTAGGGTTTCAGCAACTGCCTCAAGTGCTGTCCTTCTTCGATCAACCATACAGACCCGTGCCCCCTCATCTATAAAACGTCTAACAATGGCAGCGCCGATTCCACTTCCTCCACCGGTGACAATGGCTATTTTATTTTCTAATCTTCTCATCCTCATCCTCCTCACCTTCTAAAAACTAAAGTAAAGTTGAATATACAAAAAAAACAAGAAAGATGTCAAAAGGAATTTGATACCCCACCCATTCAGCCATTTCATAATCATTTCTGCTCAAGTCCAAAAGGAAATATTGAATATGAATTAACCCTTTACGATATAATGAAAAAGTGCTATAAATGGTAACAATTTTTCTAAGATTTAGTTCCTTTTGACTATCAGATATCCATTCTGATTTTAAGATTGATGATCATAAAATTTGAATAAATCAGAAATACAACCGAAAGGAGGAAGAGGATGATCAATAAACAGATTTCTCAATTTCCTATTAACTATATTAACCCTTTTGTCATCGGAAAGATTGCTTTTGGTTGGGGAGCCCATGAGACTGTGGGTGAAGCATGCAAGGCTGCAGGGATCAAAAAGGCCCTTCTGGTAACCACAGGGCTTAAAGGAACTGGAATTGTGGAAGAAATAAAAGCCATCCTGAATTATCATGGAATCGCAATAGAGGTTTACGACAAAGTGACCTCTAATCCCAAAGACTATGAGGTGGAAGAAGCCTATAAGATTTTTATTGATACCCGATGCGATGGAGTGGTTTCCGTTGGGGGCGGAAGCTCGCATGATTGCGCCAAGGGGGTGCGAGCCTTGGCAGCTAATAGTGATAGATATATCTGTGAAATGGCGGCACTCCTTGATCCACCCTGGATGCAAGAGATGCAAAAATATAAACCAACAAATATTCCCCAAATCACCGTGAATACTACTGCAGGAACAGGGGCTGAAACAACTGGGGGGGCTGCCATTACCAATACCAGAATTAAAGCCAAACAGTTGATTATGGTCCCTGGTTTAGCTCCTGTCTTAGCCATTATCGATCCTCTTCTGGCCCGCACACAACCGCCACACTTGGCTGCTCAAACAGGATTTGATGCCTTTGCCCATGCCTTTGAAGTCTATGTGGCAAGAGTTCAAACCCCCCATAGTATCCATATGGCTTTGGGAGCCATCAAATTGATTGCCGAGAACCTAAGAGAATTTTCTTACAATCGGATGAACCAGAAGGCCTGTGAGAATATTTGTTGGGCTTCTTCCCTGGCAGCCTTAGGATTATGCATGGGTGGAGGGGTTGGGATTGTTCATGGGTTAGGTCATGGGATTTCGGTTCTGCGAGGAGCCCATCATGGATTAGCCAACGCAGTAATCACTATTCCAATGGAAAGGTATAATCAAGGGGTATGCCCTGAGAAATTTGGAGAGATGGCACAAGCCATGGGAGTCGATACCAGGGGTATGACCAAAATGCAGGCCTCTGATAAATGGTTTGATGAAGTGGAAAGATTACTTAAGGACTTAAAGATTCAGACTGGGAATTTGAATAAACAATTTGGATTGACCAAAGAGGATTGTGCCCATATCGTAAAATATCAGTACTCCAATGACTTTGCAGCAGAAGGCAATCCAAGGGATTACCATTATGAAGAATGCCTCTCCTTATTAGAGAGCTTGCTGTAAGATGAGGAGATGTTCAAATGGTCGAGAGGGTGAAAAGTCAAGTATTTTTGGTAACAGGGGGAGCTTCTGGAATTGGAAAGGCAACGGCTATCCGATTTGCAAGGGCAGGGGTAAAGGTGGTGATTGCTGACATTTCTCAGGAATTGGGAGAAAATACAGCTCAAGAGATCAAGGAGATGGGGGGAAGTGCGATTTTTATTCCTACAGATGTTTCAAAAGCTAACCAGGTGGAGTCACTATTGAATCAAATTAAAGAAATTTACGGAAGATTAGATTTTGCTCTCAATAACGCTGGAATTGGACATGTCCCATCTCTGACACATGAGATACCCGAAGAGATGTGGGATCATGTGATCGCCGTTAACCTAAAAGGAGTTTGGCTATGTATGAAGTATGAACTCCCCATCATGATCGAACAGAAATCTGGGGTTATTGTGAACATGTCTTCTGTTGGAGGGCTCATTGGGGGACCAGGATTAGCGGCATATGGAGCCTCAAAGGGTGGAATTAACCAATTGACCAAAGTAACAGCCTTAGAGTATGCCAAATTGGGTATTCGTATAAATGCAGTTTGTCCGTCGATGACTTTGACTCCGCTCACAGAGGCCTCTGTCAAAGATTCCCCAGAAACTTTTAAAGATATGATTGACCATCAACCCTTAGGACGTATGGCGGAACCTGAAGAGATTGCCAACGCAGTGTTTTGGCTTTGTTCGGTTGAATCCTCCTATGTCAATGGAGTCTGTTTACCCGTAGATGGAGGGCTGACGATCGCCTAACGGGTATGGGTCCCATAGGCAAAGCTTGATCTACGAAACTCCTTGGGGTACTCAAACCTCTTCTCAGCAATTTGGACCATCTGTCGTCCGAGGTCGAAAGTGGCTTTCATACATTGTTCCAATTTTTTTACATCCCCTTTGGGTCCTGCATATGCTGCAACAAAATTGGCTGGGAGCATCTGCCGGGTAACGATGTAGAAATAAAAATCTTTCACGACATCGACAAGTCCCAGGCTTCCACCAACCACGATGATCCCGCCCACTTTATTGGTAAGGCTCTTTTCTGGGCGATTTAAAGCAATGGTTCGATCGATCACCGTCTTAGCTTGACCTGTCATGGAATAAAAATAGACCGGAGTCCCAAAAATGATCCCATTTGCCTCTAATAGTTTGTGGTAAAGGATTTGCATATCGTCTTGGAGGTGACATTCTCCAGTGCCCATGCAGGTTCCACAGCCATCACAAGGTTTGATATTTTTCCCAAGTAGACTATAAAGTTCAATCTCTGCCCCTTCCTGTTTTGCTCCCCTCAGAGCTTCATATAATAGGATCTCAGTATTTCCATCATTTCTAGGACTAAAAGAAAGACCTAAAATCTTCATTTTCTCCTCCTTTATCAGATTTTAATATTCTATGACTGTTAATATTTAAAAAAATGTACATCACTTGTCAATCATGCGAATTTATTCCAATATCTTTTTTATTAAGTTGTTCGAAGAATGAAATCATATTAAAATAAGTTGGTTAGTTTTAATAGGAATCAATCCATTTGATCTTCTGTGCAGAGGGTTCATTCGGGGGTTCTTGTTTTAGAGGATGGGTGAGAATGAAGTATCGTAGATTTGGAAAGCTAAATTTTGAAGTTTCAGTTCTGGGTTTTGGTGCGATGAGGCTACCTTTCACCGATAACAATCCAGCCAATGTTTTAGAAGATGAATCCATCCAAATGATTCAGTATGCTATTGATCATGGGATCAATTATCTGGATACAGCCTATTTATATCATGATGGGAAAAGCGAGAAGATCGTAGGAAGGGCATTGCAAGGCGGCTATCGTGAAAAAGTTAAAGTTGCTACAAAGTTGCCATGTAATTTTATTTCTGCAAGATCCTGTGGAGAAGGAGCCGAAGAGTTTGACCGAATTTTCAATGAACAGCTTTCTCGGCTTCAAACCCATATCATCGATTTCTACCTGCTTCATGGATTAAATAAAAATTCATGGAATCGAATGAAAGAGTTAAAGGTTTTAAGCTGGGCTGAGGGAAAAATAGCAGCTGGAAATATTGGCTATCTTGGATTTTCGTTTCATGACCGATTTGAAATCTTTAAAGATATTATCGATACCTATCCTGAATGGACCTTTTGCCAAATTCAATATAACTATATGGATATCGATTATCAGGCAGGGAAGCAAGGACTAAGATATGCGGCAGAGAAAGGATTAGCCGTTGTAGTCATGGAACCTTTAAGGGGAGGAAGATTAAGTAAAAAACCACCCCAGGAGATAGCAAAGCTCTGGGCAAGCGTCAAACCCCAACGAACCCCCTCAGAGTGGGGCTTACTCTGGGTATGGGAGCATCCT
>JBBIRT010000027.1:0-28061 GCA_037441725.1 Deltaproteobacteria bacterium
TGAAAGAAAGGTCTAGAAAAGAAATTGAAGGCTCTTTAAAAAAGGATAAATTAGAGGATTTCAAGTATCCACTTAAAATTGTAATTGCCGTAGAAAATGATATAATAACAGTAAGGACAAACTACCCACTGAAGAAAGGAAGAAAAGGATGAAGGTATATTACGATGATGAAGTAGATGCCCTATATTTGAAATTGAGCGATGAGTCTCCAGAAGGAGTGGTAGAAATTTCTGAAGGTGTTAATTTAGATACAACTTCCGAAGACAAAATAGTCGGTATAGAAATCCTGGATGCCTCAAAAAAAATAGATTTAAAAACGGTACTATCCTATACACTTGAATTTGAAAACGACTTGATAATTCAAAAAACTGCCTAATCGGGTAAGGGACGGGGTTTAACCGTCCCTCCCCACATGACACCATCATTACCCCAGGAGTAAGATATGGTCTTCTCTACAAGGAACTCACTCTTTAGACACTAACTGTTTTAAAACAAGAATGACTAAAACCATCAATCTTTCCTGGCCTGTATTCTTAGGGCCCACAGGAACTTCACCCTTACAGAAGAGGAGATCACCTTTCTTAAAGGGCTTTTCCTCATTACCAATGGCCAACGTTCCCTCCCCTTCTACCCCATAGAGAATGACTTCCAGGGCTCCTGGATGTGGGTGAGGGGGCATCTCCTGGCCCGGTTCAAAACAGATCAGTACAGCTGCTCCGGCCTCTCCAATATGAAGTTGTTTGGGGACAAAATTCTCTTTTGAAAACTCAGCTCTCTCAAAAAGATGAATGGGATTCATTAGAAATTCCTTTTCTGAGGACCCCTTCCTTGAGGGCCGCTATCGTGTCATCACGACCACCCTCCGTCCTCTACCGCTTCTTTATTGGATTAACCTTCCATTGAATTCAGCTCTTTGACAATCACTTCTGGGTCGATATTATGCATCATCGCCCCAAAAGAGATGGATTCCATCTTCATACCCGGACAGGTGAAACAGCCCTGCCCAAAATATTTCTCGATCACCTTAATCGCTCCTGGATTGATTTTTAAAACATCACCAATCACCATGTCCTTATTGAACCTTTTTCCAGTCATCTTCCTTTCTCCTTTCTCCATACTTGGAAACATAAAATTTCAATTGTCCATTCTGAATTCCTAATTCCTTAATTACGTCGCAGGAGGAATCATACTCTTCCATAAATTTAAGATGAAAAGAAAGATGGAAACCCCTTGACCTACTCCGAAGAGGATAGCCAGATCATGCCAGATCCCACCCTGTGAAGCTTCTAAAATCCAAGAAATGGAAAGCCCTATGAGAGAGAGATTAGCCATCCAGACCTGAATCATACCCAATCGAGCACTATAAACAGGTCTCCCCATAAATCGAGGGAGAATATGGTATCCCACTCCGTAGATCATCATTGCCATAAAACCAAGAAGCAAGAGGTGAACATGAATCCGGGTTAAAATGAATCGATGATCGGGGGATAGGGTCATCACGATCCCCAAAATGGTCCCAATCCCTAAATAGATAAGACTTGCCTTAACAAAGGCCTTTGCATACCTATCCATTTCAATTTATCCCTCACGAAGATCATTAAAAAGAGAGTTAGATCGCCTCGACCCTCTTCACTTCTGGAACTACCCTTTTGATTGCCGTCTCAACCCCACGGGTCAAAGTCATCTGTGACATGGGGCATCCCCCACAGGCCCCTTTCAACCTTACCTTCACCACTCCCTCAGCCACATCAATTAATTCTACATCTCCACCATCTGCCTGTAAAGCAGGTCTTATTGTCTTTAATGCCTCTTCAATTCTCTCTCTCATCTCTTTCTCCTTTCATCATGAATTAAATCCATCTCCCAATGGCCTATTCTCCATGAATCCATAGGGGGAAGCTTGGTTTGAGCACCCATTCCTTGTTCTCCACTCAATTTAATGATAATGGCACTAAAAAAAATTACCTTGACTTAAATCAAATAATGATATAGCAAATCCAAACGGCCATGTTTGACCATATACATTCCAGAGAATTTCATCACCTCTCGAATCTTCTCTTTATATCCTCCATGGTAACACTGTGTGTCACATTTTTTACACATCGGCTTTGGATCATGAGGACACTTCAACCTCATGGTTAAGCCATACGTGAGAAGCCTTGAACAATCCCGACAGAGAAAGATTTCTTTCTTTTCAACCTCTTTAATATTGAGGGATTTAAAAGAGAATGGAGACCTTTCTCCATCATGGTTCTCATGACAATAGATTCCCACAAACCTTATTAAAGTCCGGATATCCTTCTTCTCTTGATTAGAAATCAGCCTTTGATTCGACATCTCCCTACCCCTTAATTCCATTGACTTCACCCTATCATCCAACCTCTAAATCATAGAGTATTCCATTATTTCAGAAAATACCTTGACCTAAGTCAAGAAAATAGATTTTTATGGAATTAATTATTGGGGTTGAATAACCATCCCTTACCAAAATATCTTTTAGACATTAGAAAGGCCTGGATGAACTGGGACAGATTCATTGCCCACCAGACAGACACCGGACCGAACCCGAAAATGACGATGGAGAGATAGCTGACAGGGATTCTCACCAACCATACACTTAGAGCAATTCGTACCATAACACTTTTCGTATCTCCTGCTCCATTTAATCCCCCGCCCAGGATCATCCCCCATGCCATAAAGGGTTCGCTAATCAGGCTGATATAAATATATCGAAGGCTCTCCTTGATGACCATTTCATTATTAGATAAGGACGAAACGATCCATCTTGCATTCCCCATCACCAGAAGGGTCATCACCATTACAATCAGGGCACCAATGATGGCTGTAATCAATCCGCTCCGAAAGGCCTCCTCAAATTTCCTCTCCCCCAATAAATTCCCCACGATCACTGCATTGGCCATATTGAACCCAAAGACAGGCAGATAGATCACAGATTCCACTCTGAGACCCATGGTTAAAGCCGCTAATACTTCCACCTTGTTCTCCGGAAGAGAACTTAAAATGAGGAAAAGGGCCATAGAAGAAAGTTGCCATAGGATTTGGAGCATGCCGATGGGCCAACCTATCTGGATCATTCTCTTTACTAACTCTTTTGAAAAACTCTTTGTCTCCGTCATCACCTTTTTAACAAAAAACAGGTTGATCAGACATCCAATAAAAGCACTTGAAGCGGTGGCCGTGGCTATCCCCCTGAACCCGAGAGGGGTGTGAAATACCAGGAAGAAATTGAGCGCAATATTGATCATACATACCAGGGCCATTGTCTCCAAGGATTTTCTGACCCTCTGACAGGATCTCAATATTCCGTTACTGTTGATGAGAAGGTAATGGAAGAATAAACCAATGGCATAGATTTTTATAAAAGGTATAGACAGAAACTTGACCTCTGTCGGAACATTTAGCAATTGGACGATCTTTTGCCCGAAAAGAAATCCAGTGAAGCCCAAAAGGAGCCCAGCCCCTCCTGTAACGAGGAGGGAGGAAAAGAGGCCCTGATTGAACTTTGTAAGATCACCTGAGGTGTACAATCTGGAAATGACCGAGACGGTCCCTACCGTAAGAGCATTGGCGACCACAATAAAAACAAAATAGATTTGAATGATCAAACCATAGGTTGCTTGGATTTCTTTGCTCACCCTTCCGGCGATGTATACATCTGTAAGCCCGATCAGAAATTCAAAAAACATGATTAGCGTCAGTGGCCAACTGACTGACCAGCTTCGTGAAAGATAGGTTTTGATCTCATTCCGTTTAATCAACATAAGCTCCTCCCCCTTCTCCCTTAACGACCTAAAACAATTTACCAATAATTTCTCAATTGATCAATCTTATCCATCAATTCTTTAAAACCCTTATGATGAACAGAGAATAGTTGCATTCAGGTTTTAGGGAATGACATAATGTAGGTGAAGGGATGAATCCAATTTTAGATTTTAAAAAGATAATCCATGAAGAAAAAAGGAGAACCTCCAATCTCCAGGAAGGTCCAGTGATTGGTTGGACTTGCACCTATCTTCCTCTGGAGATCTTAGAGGGGGCTGGAATATCTCCCTGGCGAATCCTTCCAGAGACCTCATCAGATAAGGGAGATGCTTATCTTGACCCAAATTTCTGTCCTTTCATCAAAGCCTCCTTGGGAAAGGCCCTTGAGGGAGGATATTCTTTCCTTTCCGGAATCATCATCCTGAATTCTTGCGATGGCATGCGCCGGCTCTATGATGCATGGCGTTTCTATTGCCACCCATCATTCTCCTATTTTCTTGATCTACCCCGAATGGTCACCCCCTCTTCCATCGCCTTCTTTAGGGATGGCTTAAAAGACTTAATTAAACAGATCGAGGATCATTTCAGGTTAAAAATCTCAGAAGATGGGCTGATAAACGCCATTGAAGGGGCCAATACCACGAGGACTTATCTGAAACGTCTCTTCTCCCTCCAGGGCAGGGGAGATCCTCCTCTGATGCAAAGTGATATCCTCGAAATCGTCTCTGAGGGATGGAAGAACCCAAGAAGGGTGTTTAATAAAAGCCTTAATATTTTTCTGCAAGGCCTCGAAACCTATCCACCAACCCATCTGGAAGGCCCAAGGGTGATGATCACCGGATCGTTGATGGAGGGAAGTGCTCTTATTCATCTTATTGAAGAGTTGGGTGGACAGGTCGTTTCCTCTGAATTGTGTGTTGGGAACAGAATCATCGATCAAATCGTCTTAGATTCTGATCCACTCGGATCCCTCAGTAAGGCCTACCTTGAAAAAACATCATGTGCCCGGATGTATGACACAGAACAGAGGATTGGGCATCTCAAACAAGAGTTGGAAAGGACTCAGGCTCAGGGACTGATCTATTTTTCCCTTAAATTCTGCGATCCTTACCTCTATGAGGCTCCTGCCATAGAGGAGACCTTGAGACAGATGGGAATGCCCATGCTCTTCATTGAAGGAGAATATACAGGGAAGATGGGTGGGGGGATCCGGACAAGGGTTCAAGCATTCTTAGAGGTCTTAGAAAGAGATGCGAGAAAATAAGTTTCGAATAAAGTTACTACGTTGGTTTCTCCATCTTCCCGCCACCTACCCTGTAATGCGGCCATTCCTCGATCTTCTAAATTTAAAGGAAAATCCAGCCTTCAGGATATGGGTTCAATTTCTCCTCGATATCATGCGACAAGCCTATGCCCATAAGAGGCCTGTGATCTGGATGAACTCCTTTGTCCCGAGTGAGATGGCTTATGGAATGGGTGCCATCCCATTTTTTCCTGAGCTTATGGCCTCCCTGACCAGTTATATGGGTTGGAGTCATCGCCCCATTGCCAAGGCAGATAGTCGCCTTTCAACCGATCTCTGTTCATTTTATCGTTGCGCACTGGGCCTTGCCTTAGAGGGGTTTCTTCCCAAACCTGACCTCATCCTCTCCTCCTCACACCTCTGCGATGGGGCAAACAAGTTATTCCATTACTTCAGTAAAACTTATAAGTGCCCACACCTGATGTTAGACCCACCCTATCACGAAAGTTCTTCCAGCCATCAGTACATGAAAGAACAGATTAAAGAGACGGTAGAAAACGCCTGTCATTTGCTTCACCTTCCAATCCATAGGGAGAGATTCTCTTCCGCCATAAATCTCTCCAATCAGGCCCGGCAGTATATGGTGAAGATCAATGGATTGAGGCGATCTATCCCCTCTCCTTTCCCGGGGAGTGAGGGCCTCAGTTATTTGGCAGGAATGAATTTTTATTCCATAGGGTCTCCATGGGCCATTCAATTTTATCAAAGCCTTTACCATTTCATTCAAAACCGGGTGTCCAAACAGAAGGGATATCTTCCCAGAGAAAAATTTCGCCTCCTCTGGTTACATCACGTGCGACCATATTATAAAAATGAAATCTTTCATATTCTTAATGAAAGGGAGGCAGCGGTTTCATTTGAAGAGTCCAATTATCTCTATTGGCCTTCTTTAGATCCATACAAACCCTATGAAAGCCTCACCCATAAGATTCTCTCAAATGTCTGGGCAGGCCCTATAGAAAGAAGGGTAAAGGCGATAGAAGAAATGGTTCAAAACTACTCAATCGATGGGGTCATCCATTTTTCTCACTGGGGATGCAGACAATCCTGTGGAGGCGCAGCAGTGATTGGAGAATGGCTTAAAGAGAAGAACATTCCCTATCTTATCCTGCCCGGAGACTGTACGGATCCAAATAATTATTCCCAAGGCCAGACTCGCACCAGGTTAGAGGCCTTCATTGAGATGATGGAGTAGATGATGAGTTCGGAGATCTTTGTTGGGATTGACATTGGCTCCCTATCTTCTGAGGCCCTCCTTCTAAGGGAAGAAGAAATTGTGGCTTACTCCATCATGAGGACAGGGGCAAACCCCCAAAAAACGGCAGCCCAATGTCTTGAAGAGGTCCTGGCTAAAGCAACCATATCGGAAAAGGATATCTCAATGGTGGTGGCGACTGGATACGGGCGAATCAGAGTGCCTTTTAAATCAATGGAGGTCACAGAAATCACCTGTCATGCTCGGGGCGCCCAATTTCTCTTCCCCAGAACTCGTACCGTGATTGACATTGGGGGTCAGGATAGTAAAATCATTACTTTAAATGATCAGGGTAGAGTCACCGATTTTGTGATGAATGATAAGTGCGCTGCAGGAACAGGCAGGTTCTTAGAGGTAATGGCTCATGCCTTAGAAGTTGAGCTCTCCAAGATGGGAAAGGCCTCTCTTAAGGTCAAGAAAGGGGTCTCCATCACAAGTATGTGTACCGTATTTGCTGAATCTGAGGTGATCTCCCTGATTGCGGAAGGATATGGCGTAGAAGAGATTATCAGAGGCCTTCACGAATCCATTGCCAGCCGAATCTTCCGGATGTCCAAACGCTTAAGGGTGAAAGGAGAGATTACATTCAGTGGTGGGGTGGCTAAGAATGAAGGAATTGCTGAGATCATTAAGAAGCTTTTCGGAATGTCGATCAATATCCCCGATGAACCACAGATTGTTGGTGCCTTAGGAGCAGCCCTTTATGCCAAAGAAATGGTCCATAAGGGAAAATGGTAGGGCAATTCACCCTCTTTAAAAAATAGCTAATCACAGTTTCAATCCAGAAGCCAAGTCTCCCAAAGCCTCCCAATCCAAAATTAAAATCTTATTCCTCCTCACATCGATAATCTTTTTAGCTTTCATCTTCGATAAGGTCCTTGAAAGGGTTTCACTGATCGTTCCCAATTTTGATGCCAATTGGGTCTTACTCAGATCCAACTCAACCTCTTTAACTGCCCTTCTTTCCCCAGGTTGGTTGGATGAAAGTTCGATCAGGTATTTTGCGATCCTTGAAGAGACTTCTTTAAATGAAAGCTCTTCAACTAAAGAGGTCAATCGTCTTAAGAAATGGGAGAGAGAAGCAATCATATTCAAGCTCAGTCTTGGATTCTTTTCAATTAAATGGACAAAATCCCTCTTGGGAATAAAGAGAAGTTGTCCATCCGTCAGGGCTTCAGCAAAGGCAGGATAAACTCCTTCAAGAAAGAGAGAGGCCTCAGCAAAAGAATCTGGAGGATTGATAATGTGTAAAATCTGCTCCTTCCCATCCGGGGATACCTTATAGATTTTCACCCTTCCTGAAAGGGTCACATAAAATCCTCTAGCCTCCTCACCCTCTGAGAAAATAATCTCTTTCTTCCTAATCTTTTTTAATAAACCGATATTCCGAATCATCTTTAATTCTTCTTCTTTCAAACCAGCAAAGAGCGGACAGGCCTTTAAAAGATCAATCGACATTATTGTCCCCCTATCGGATCATGTGCCTTTAAATCTACACTTTCTTAAATCCTTTTTCAAGATGAAAAATAGACATTTTAATGAAAGAAATTTAATAATCATTTCAATAAATTAGATGCTATAAACTCAAATTCATGCTTTATCCTTCAACCGTTCGTTTGGCCAATCCTCTCGATGGAATCCACCCCTCATTCGGGAAATTAGGTAGGGATGTGGGAGAAAATTTTATGGCGGAAACCTTAGCTTGTCCCAAAACTGGAAAATCACCTATGCACTGATTCTTATTTGGTTCTCCACCTTAGTGATGCATTACCCCCTCTATCTCTATCATATTGAATTAATAGAGAGATTATGTTAGTCTTGATTTAACTAATGAATTGGAGAGAGTTTATTGAGTTCTCTATATAAAAACTTAATTTTTTGGGCAATCATCATCATCATTATGGTCCTCCTTTTTAATCTATTCAATAAACCTCGCCAATCTGCTTCAGAAAGAAATTATTCTGAATTTATCTCAGCAGTGGATCATGGCAGAGTTCAGGAGGTGGAAACCCAAGGAAGAAATATCACTTGGAAGGATACCGATGGGAAACGATTTAAAACCTATGCCCCTGAAGACCCTGAAATGATTAAACTTCTCAGGGAAAAAAAGGTGACCATCAAGGCAAAAAAAGAAGAAGACTCCCCTCTTTGGCAGAATATTCTTATCTCATGGTTTCCGATGATCCTATTGATTGGTGTATGGCTCTTCTTTATGAGGCAGGTTCAAATAGGAGGGGGAAAGGCGCTCTCTTTTGGAAAAAGTAGGGCGAAGGTTCTTACCAAAGAACATCATAAGGTCACCTTTGAGAATGTGGCTGGGATTGAAGAGGCTAAGGATGAATTGGAGGAGATCATCGCCTTTCTCAGAGATCCAAAGAAATTTACAAAGCTTGGAGGAAGGATCCCAAAAGGAGTTCTCCTCATTGGTGCCCCTGGAACTGGAAAAACACTTCTGGCCCGGGCAATTGCAGGAGAGGCAGATGTCCCCTTTTTCAGCATCAGTGGCTCTGATTTTGTTGAGATGTTTGTCGGGGTCGGGGCCTCCCGTGTACGGGACCTATTCCTCCAGGGAAAGCGAAATGCCCCGTGCATCATCTTCATCGATGAGATTGATGCCGTGGGAAGGCATCGGGGAGCAGGTCTGGGTGGAGGCCATGATGAGCGCGAGCAGACACTCAATCAGTTACTGGTAGAAATGGATGGTTTTGAATCGAATGAAGGGGTCATCTTGATTGCTGCAACAAACCGACCCGATGTGCTCGACCCTGCTCTGCTCAGACCAGGCCGGTTTGATCGCCAGGTGGTGGTTCCCATCCCTGATATAAAAGGAAGGGAAGAAATTTTAAGGGTTCACTCAAAACGGACCCCGTTAGCAGACGATGTTGATCTTACTGTCCTGGCCAGAGGGACCCCTGGATTTACAGGAGCGGATCTCGAAAACCTTGTAAACGAAGCTGCCCTTTTAGCTGCCCGTTTGGGAAAGGAAAGGGTTGAAATGGCTGATTTTGAACAAGCCAAGGATAAAGTCTTGATGGGTGTGGAACGAAAATCGATGATCATTCCTTTCGAAGAAAGGAGGATTACTGCCTACCATGAAGCAGGACATACCATGGTGGCTAAGATGATCCCTGGAACAGACCCCATCCATAAAGTCACCATCATTCCGAGAGGCCGGGCCCTTGGCATCACCCAGCAACTTCCCATGGATGAAAAACATACCTACCCCAAAGATTATCTCATGAACAATATTGCGGTAATGATGGGAGGAAGGGCAGCAGAGGAACTGGTATTGAACCGCCAGACCACTGGTGCAGGCAACGACATTGAACGCTCTACGGAGATTGCTCGAAAAATGGTTTGCGAGTGGGGGATGAGTGAGAAGCTCGGCCCTTTAACTTTTGGGAAAAAGGAAGAAGAAATCTTCTTAGGGCGAGAGTTTGCAAGACATCGTGATTACAGCGAAGAGACAGCTCGCTTAATCGATAATGAGGTGAAGGCCATTGTCACCCAGGGATATGAAAAGGCAAAGGAGATCCTGAATGCCAATATGGCCATTCTTCATAGGTTGGCCAATACCCTTCTTGAAAAAGAAGTCCTCGATGGAAGTCAGATCGATGCCATAATTAAAGGTGAGAATGTATAGAAGAAATGAATCTCATTCGATGCCTTCACATCACCAACGCTTTTGAAGCCATCCACCAGATGAAAAGATTAGGGGTGGACCCAACTGGCATCAAATTGATGGAAGGAAAGGCCTTGCATCTGAATCTAAAGATGGAGGGAATTTCTCCTCGAACAGCCAATCTTCTCAAACAAGAGATGCTCTCTCTGGGCGGGGATGTCGCCATAGACCGAAAAGGGTTTGACTGTAGCGTCAAAACCACAGAAGCCTTGCTCATGGGAACTCAAAAACATTTTGAAAAACTGATTCTAAAATTAGAACAATATCCCGATCTCTATCCCTTAGGCCAGTCTCTTAAAGGAACCATTAAGAATCTCTCTAAAACCCATTTTACGTTACATTGCAGAAAAAAGATTTTTAACCTCGGCAAAAGAACCCTCCTGATGGGAATCCTCAATGTCACCCCAGATTCCTTCTCAGATGGTGGGCTTTTTTTCGATAAAGAAAAAGCCATGGCCCATGGACTTAACATGGTTGAACAGGGTGCAGATATCATCGATGTCGGAGGAGAGTCGACCCGACCAGGCTCAAAACCTCTTGAATTAGAAGAAGAACTTCGCAGGGTCATCCCTGTCATCGAATCCCTTGCCAAGAGAATAGAGGTGCCTATTTCAATTGATACCTATAAATCTGCCGTTGCTCAGCGGGCGATCGAGGCCGGAGCAGAAATTATCAATGATATCAGTGGACTCCACTTTGATCCAGCCCTTGCTCAGGTAGCCGCCAAAGAGAATGTTCCAATCATTCTCATGCATATCCGTGGGACCCCAGAAACCATGCAGAAAGATATTCATTATCAATCCCTCTTCTCTGAGATCATCCAATATCTGAGGGAATCTATTCAAAAGGCCGAATCTGAGGGAGTGGACCCTCAAAAGATCATTATTGACCCTGGAATTGGCTTTGGAAAAACCGTCGAAGACAACCTCCTGATCATCAAAAATCTATATGAATTTCGGGTTCTCGGAAAACCAATCCTTTTAGGGACATCTCGCAAAAGTTTCATCGGAAAGATCCTCAATGCAGAACCAAAAGACCGGTTGGAAGGGACCCTCTCAAGTATTGCCATTGGGATTCTCAATGGAGCTCATATTATCAGGAGTCACGATATCCTGCAAACGAAAAGAGCCATTGCTATTGCAGATGCCGTTCGCCTGTCAGGGATGAAAGAATAGAGAGTTAATCCTCTATTCCTGATAGGGTTGAAAAGATCAATTCGGACAGAGATGGAAGAGAAATGACCCGCAAATTATTTGGAACAGATGGGATCAGAGGAGTTGCCAACGTCGATCCAATGACAGGAGAAATGGCCATGCAATTGGGCAGGGCCATTGCCCATATCTTTAAGGAGGTCAAGGGGAGACATCGAATTGTGGTTGGGAAAGATACCCGACTCTCAGGATATATGCTTGAGACCGCTTTGGCTTCAGGGATCTGTTCGATGGGAGCAGACGTCATGCTGGTCGGCCCCTTACCCACTCCAGGCATTGCCTTCATCACCACCAGCATGAGGGCGAATGCAGGCGTGGTGATCTCAGCCTCTCACAATCCCTATTATGACAATGGAATTAAAATCTTCTCTCACAATGGATTCAAACTTCCCGATGAGATGGAGCTTCGAATCGAGGAATTGATCCTTTCAAATCATCTCCATTCTCTTAGACCCACAGCGAGTGCCGTTGGAAAAGCCCATCGAATCGATGACGCCATTGGAAGGTATGTCGTTTTTCTTAAAAATACCTTTCCAAACCATTTAACTTTAGAGGGACTTCGGATTGCTTTGGATTGTGCCAATGGAGCGGCCTATCGGGTGGCTCCAACCGTCTTCGAGGAATTAGGGGCTGAGGTTTTCCCGATCGGGATTGAACCTGATGGGGAAAACATTAATCAGAATTGTGGATCCCTTCATCCCGAAGTGGTCCGTCGTCTTGTCCTGGAAAAGAATGCAGATATCGGGATTGCCCTCGATGGAGATGGAGACCGAATCATCTTTGTGGACCATAAAGGGAATCAGGTGGATGGAGATCAAATCCTTGCCATCTGTGCCTTACAGATGTTATCCGAAAACCGGTTGAAAAAAGCGACTCTGGTTACCACTGTGATGAGCAATATGGGTCTTGACAAGGCCATTCAGAAAGCAGGGGGAAGAATCATCCGGACTCAAGTTGGAGACCGTTATGTGGTGGAGGAGATGGTCAGGGGAGATTTTAATCTCGGAGGAGAACAGTCAGGCCATACCATCTTTTTAGATTACAACACTACCTGTGATGGCATCCTCACTGCCCTTCAAGTGCTCGCGATCATGAAACATAAGGAACGTCCTTTAGAGGAGTTGGCTAAAGTAATGGAGCCTCTCCCTCAGGTCCTCTATAATGTTGAAGTCAGAGACAAAAGGGAGATCTCAGAGTTTCCTGAGATTGAAAGGAGGATCAAAGAGATTGAAAAGACCCTGGGAGATACAGGTAGAATATTAATCCGTTACTCGGGAACAGAACCTCTGCTCCGAATCATGGTGGAAGGAGAGGATGAAGCAAAACTGCATCGATTTGCCCAGGACATTGAAGATCTGGTCAAGAAATACCTTGGAAAAACCGCCGAATAAGGAGGAGGCCTCATGACGAGATTGGGGGTCAATATTGATCATGTTGCAACCCTTAGAGAGGCTCGAGGAGTTAGCTATCCTGATCCCATCACCGCGGCCGGGCTGGTAGAGCTTGCCGGAGCAGATGGCATCGTTTGCCATCTTAGAGAGGATCGCCGGCATATTCAGGATCGAGATCTTCGAATCCTGAGAGAGGTCATTCAAACCCAATTAAACCTTGAGATGGCAGCCACTGAGGAGATGACCCGTATTGCCCTTGAAACCAAACCAGATATCGTCACCCTTGTCCCAGAAAAAAGGGAAGAGTTGACCACAGAAGGGGGGCTTGATGTGATCAAATTCTTTCCCTCCCTGAAGGAGACCATCCAGCGACTCCATAAGGGTGGAATCTTGGTGAGCCTCTTTGTTGATCCCCAGAGGGATCAAATCAAAGCCTCTAAAGAATTAGGAGCGGATTCCATAGAGATCCATACCGGTCATTATTGTGATGCCCAAACCCCTTTCCAGGTGGATCAGGAACTAAAAAAGATTCTTGATGCAGTGGCAGAAGCCATCCACTGTAATCTTCGAATTGCAGCCGGACATGGACTCAATTACGTCAATGTCAGAAGGATTGCAGAGATCAAAGAAATTGAAGAACTCAACATTGGTCATAGTATTATTGCCCGAGCCGTTTTGGTAGGATTGGATCGGGCGGTACGAGAAATGATCGAACTCATCAAATAGGGCATCGATTGCAGAATAGAGAATTGCTGAGAAAAAGATGAGCATACGATAAGAATATGGGTTGGATCTGCTCATTCCGAATCCCCGTTCTGGATTCCGAAATTCTAAGATGGTAATCGGAACAGGCATCGACATTGTCAATATTGATCGAATTGAGCGTATGATGATTCGTTGGGGGAATCTCTTTCTTCATCGAGTCTTTACGGAGAAGGAAATTCTCTGGTGCCAGAAACGGGCTCGTCCTTCAGAATGCTTCGCCCTCCGGTTTGCTGCGAAGGAGGCTTTTCTAAAGGCCATTGGTTTGGGGCTTCGAAATGGAATCCAATGGGTTGATGTCGAAGTAGAAAATGATCCTTTGGGAAAACCTATTTTCTCCCTCCATCGAAGGGCAAAAGAGATCTGTGAAAAACTCCAGGTGAAGAATGCGCTCCTCACTCTTTCCCACGACAGGCCTTACGCCGTGGCTCATGTATTATTAGAGGAAGGGAACCATGAAGGTAGCAACTGCTGAGCAGATGCAAGAACTGGATCGAAAGGCCATCGAGCTCTATGGCATTCCAGGAATTGTCCTCATGGAAAATGCAGGAAGGGGAGCTGCGGAGGTGATTTTAGATTCCTTTCCTGATCTTAAAACAAGGAAGATTGCCATTATCGCAGGAAAGGGAAACAACGGAGGAGATGGGCTGGTGATCGCCCGCTATCTTTTGAATCAAGGGATGAATGTTAAAGTCTATCTCCTCACTGATCCAAAGAGCTTACGGGGAGAGGCAGAAACAAATTTCAACATCTTCCACCGAATGAGGGGAGAGATTGTTTCCCTCCCCTCCTCTAAAGATTACATCAAAGCCAAAAGGGATTTAGAAAGATTTGACCTATTGGTGGATGGAATCTTTGGGACAGGTTTGGATGCAGAGGTTCGAGGCTACTACCGAGAGGTCATTGAGCATCTAAATACACTTCAAAAACCTGTGGTGGCCATTGATGTCCCCTCCGGATTAGACGTGAACACAGGAAGACCTCTTGGGGCAGCAATCCGAGCTTCCCTCACTATCACCTTTGGCCTGCCGAAGATAGGGCATCTCATCCCTCCTGGGTTGGACTATGTAGGAAAGTTAAAGGTCATTGATATTGGTCTTCCAAAACGATTGTTGGAAGAGGAAAAGATCCCTACCTATCTCTTAGAAAAAGAGGAGATTCAAAAGTGGTTATCTCGACCGAAACATCCAGACCCTCATCAAGGAGATTATGGCCACCTACTGGTCATCGCAGGATCGGTCGGTAAGACTGGGGCAGCAGCCATGGCCTGTCAAGCCGCAAGGAGGATGGGAGCGGAGCTGGTCACCCTTGCCATTCCAAAAAGTCTCAATCCCATTATGGAGATGAAATTGACAGAGGTGATGACGGAGCCCCTTCCTGAAACACCCAAACAAACCCTCAGTCTCAGGGCCTTTCATGCCATTACTCGTCTCTGTGAAAATAAAAAGGCTGTCCTCATCGGTCCGGGACTTGGGACGTTTAAAGAAACACAATTGCTTGTCCTCAAATTGATCAGGAGCTTGGACCTCCCGATCATCTTAGATGCAGATGGTCTAACGGCTCTGACCATGCAGCCCAAAACCCTTCCCGTATCGAACCACTCACTCATTCTTACCCCCCACCCTGGAGAAATGGCCAGGTTGATGCAAACTACCATTAAAGAAATCCTCGAGGATCGGATTAGAATGAGTAGGAATTTCTCCCAATCTCATGCCGTGCATCTTATCCTGAAATGCTTTCCTACCCTGATCACCACCCCCAAGGGGGAGGTCTTTATCAATCCCACCGGTAATCCTGGAATGGCCTCGAGTGGAACTGGGGATGTTTTGGCAGGCATGATTGGAGGGTTACTCTGTCAAGGGTTTGACATCATTACATCTCTTCAAATGGCCGTATACCTCCATGGGATGGCAGGGGACCAAGGGACTCAAGAAATGGGAGAGAAATCCCTAATGGCAACTGATATGATTGAAAAGATTCCTACCCTACTCAAAGGAAGGATTTGATTCCTTTTAAAAAGTCGGTTAGTATTTTTAAAGAGAACTCCTTTATGATAAAGACCTAAGTGGGGAATCCTCCCCATCCCTAATAAAGATGAAAAACGAAATCAAGAAACTGGCCAGTCTCCAGGAGACTCCTTATCCCTTCATCTCCCTCTACCTCGATACCCGATGGGATGATGAACAGCAAAGAGAGAGAATTCGTCTTTTCACTAAAAATCAATTAAAGAAGACAAATGATCAATTTAAAAATCAGGAAGATTGGCAAAATATTTTGATCAGAGACCAGGAGCAGATTGAGAAGTACGTGGAGGGATTGGTTCGTCGGGTTTATTACGAGGATATGAATGGGGTGGCCATTTTCTCCTGTAGTGGGAATGGAACCTTCCTCACCTACCCTTCCATCATCTCTTTTAAGAATGAATGTTTTATCTCTGATCTTCCTGTCTTGAGACCTTTGATTCAACTCTCTTCCCAGTATCAGAATACATTGATCGTGATGGTGGATACGGATTCCGCCCGACTCTTTGAGGTTTCTCTGGAAGGTCTTATGGCTGAATCTTCTATCGACAGTTATGTCCCGGGTCGTCATGACCAAGGGGGATGGGCACAGATGAGGTATCAGCGCCATATTAAAGACCATATGGATCGGCATCATAAGGAAGTCGCTACCCAACTGACCGAACTTTTTGATTCCGGGAAATGGAAACAAATCGTCTTGATCGGTCAGGAACGGATTCTGGCCAACTTCAAGATCTTCCTTTCTGAACGAGTCAAACAAAAAATCACTGATTCCTTTCCCTGTGATTTTTCAGAAGACCGTTCAAAAATCTTGAGACGCGTTTTTGAACGGCTTCATCAAAAAGAGAGAGAAGCCATCCATCACCAGATTCAGACCCTAAAAGAAAGAGGCCTGGTGACCTTGGGGTTGAACCCAACCCTCGAGGCTTTAAATGCTGGTCAGGTACATATTCTTTATCTCCTCAACTCCTTTCATCTCTCAGGGGCAAGGTGCCAACGATGTAATTCAATTGTTTTGACCTACCCTCCGAATGATCCCTCCGTTCCATGCCCCCTCTGTAAAGGTGGGATAAAGGTGGTTGATCTTGGAGAGGAGATGATGAGGTCGACCATCCGTCAGGATGGAGAGGTTAAATTGATTGAAGAGAGTGCGTTATTAGAAGAATATGATGGAGTAGGTGCTTCTCTAAGATTCCATTTGCCTCGTTAAAAAGGGCGAAACCCCCCATTTTTTAATCAGGAGGTGAGAGAACATGTATGTTGAAATGAAGGTTAAGTTTTTAACATTTGATTCTACCTCAAATGGATTTGTTGTTCTCCTGATGGATTTAGCCAATAAAACCGGGCTCCCGATCTGGATTGGCCCTTTTGAGGCAAATGCAATCGCCATGAAGCTAAAGAAGATTTCCTCCCATCGCCCTTCTACTCATGATTTAATCAATAATATTCTAAAGGTTCTCCAATCTAAAGTGGTAAAGATTATTGTCAATGACCTGAAAGAGAACACCTATTACGCCTCAATCCATCTGAACCGAGGAGGCGAAGAGATCGTTATTGACTCCCGTCCCAGTGATGCCATGGCCATTGCCCTGGCAGTGGACGCTCCCATTTTTGTATCGGAACAGGTGATTGAAAAGGCTCGAACGATTGATATGGATAAAGAAGGGGATCAACTAAAAGAATGGCTCGAGAGCCTTAACCCCGAGGATTTTAAATATAAGGCCTAAACCATGGCTTGAGTATTTCTGGATGATCGGGTGGGTGAGTTAAGAATATTTAACGACCCCTTTGATCCAAGGCATTGGATATTCTTGAGTAAGATTGTGATTCAAACGAAAAAGGTATCAGAAACGATCCGTATAGGGAAGAAAATTGGAAATCTTCTCCGTGCTGGAGATGTCGTCGCTTTGGTGGGAGAATTGGGAGTAGGGAAAACCCAACTCATTAAAGGTTTAGCAGAGGGAGTAAATGTGGATAAATCAACCTATGTCTCAAGCCCCTCATTTACACTGGTCAACGAATATAGAGGAAAATGGCCTTTTTATCACATTGACCTCTTTCGACTCAACCTGGAGAAAGAAGCTGAGGAATTAGGTTTAGAAGACTATATTTATGGAGAAGGAATTACAGCCATCGAATGGGCAGATAAGGTTCCTTCTCTTCTTCCAGAAGAAGTCCTGTGGATCGAAATCGATTATTGGGATCAGAACTCTCGAAGGATTGAAATTACCCCAAAGGGGAAACGATATGAAGAAATCATTGAAGGTTTAGAGGGCTCATTGGATCGAGTCCTGTTGAGAGGTTAGAAATGATCATTTCTTAAGCCTTTAAATCCTTTGATGATCATAGGAGGGAGTTGAATGGCACTGGTGGTTCAAAAATATGGTGGAACTTCTGTCGGGGATGTTGAGAGAATCAGGAATGTAGCCCGAAGGGTCATTCAAACAAAAAATCAGGGGCATGATGTGGTCGTGGTGGTCTCCGCTATGGCCGGAGAAACGGATAAACTGATCCGCCTCGCCCAACAGGTCACCCCTCATCCTGATGAAAGGGAGATGGATGTTCTGATCTCTACAGGCGAACAGGTCTCCATTGCCTTACTCGCCATCGCCCTCAAGGATATGGGGACAGATGCAAAATCCTATTTAGGATTTCAGATTAAAATCGCTACCGATAGCGCTTTTGGGAAGGCCAGGATCACAGGGATTGAATCGGAAAAGATGTTGAATGACCTTAAAAACAGAAAGGTTGTGGTTGTAGCTGGATTCCAAGGAGTTGATGAATCTGAGAACATTACGACCTTAGGTCGGGGAGGCTCGGACACCACGGCGGTAGCCATCGCGGCAGCTCTAAAGGCAGATATTTGTGAGATTTATACAGATGTGGATGGAGTCTACACCACGGATCCCAATATCTGTTCAAAGGCAAGAAAACTGCCCAAAATCTCTTATGACGAGATGCTGGAGATGGCCAGCCTTGGAGCCAAGGTATTGCAGATCCGATCGGTTGAATTTGCAAAAAAGTATGATGTCCCCATTCACGTCCGATCTTCGTTTAATGATAATCCCGGAACCATCGTCTGTAAGGAGGATGAAGAAATGGAAAAGGTGGTCGTTTCTGGAGTGACTTATAATAAAAATGAGGCTAAGATTGAGGTCATGCGTCTTCCAGATGTCCCTGGAATTGCAGCCAAACTCTTTAAACCCATTGCGGATGCCAATATCGTGGTGGACATGATCATTCAAACCTCCAGTACCGAAAAGGGCTATGCCGATGTGGCATTCACGGTCCCTAAATCAGATTTTGCAAAGACCCTTCAGATTGTGAAGGCAACGAGTCAGGAGCTTGGAGGAAAGGAAGTTAAATTTAATGAAGACATTGCAAAGGTCTCGATTGTAGGGGTAGGGATGAGGAGCCACTCCAATGTGGCGACTCAGATGTTTTCAGCCCTGGCCAAGGAAGGGATCAACATCCAGATGATTTCAACTTCAGAGATCAAGATCTCATGCATTATCGACTCAAAGTATACTGAACTGGCGGTTCGATCCCTCCATGACGCCTTTGAATTGGATAAGCCAACCGTGACCGAAGAAAAATAATGAAACCAATCGAAGGATAGGCGGAAAAACCTATACGGAGGGAACATCATCTTGGTAGATCAAGGGTCCATTAAAATTTATGATACGACTCTCCGGGATGGCTCCCAGGGAGAAGATATCTCTTTTTCTGTTGAAGACAAACTGCGGATTGCTCAAAAGTTGGATGAATTGGGAATCCACTATATTGAAGGGGGATGGCCAGGTTCGAATCCTAAGGACCTCCAGTTCTTCCAGGAAATCAAATCCAATCCCCTTTCTTCCGCGAGGATGGTGGCTTTTGGGAGCACCTGTCGGGCAGGCACCCTGCCCAAAGACGATCCTAATATTCAGGCCTTAATTGAGGCTGGAACAAGGGTAGTCACCATTGTTGGAAAGTCTTGGGATATCCATCCCCTTGAAGCCATGAATATCACCTTAGATCAGAATATTGAGATCATCTATCAATCGATTCAATTCCTCAAAGGTCAGGTAGAAGAAGTCATTTTTGATGCAGAACATTTTTTTGATGGATTTAAAAGTAATCCTCAATATGCCCTTTCAACCTTGAGTGCGGCTCAGGAGGCCAACGTCGATTGGATCGTGCTATGTGATACGAATGGAGGGACCCTCCCGGATGAAGTCCAATCCATTATCAAAGAGGTAAAGAAGAAAATCACGGTTCCCCTTGGAATCCATGCCCATAATGATACGGAAATGGCTGTAGCCAACACCATTCTCGCTGTGAAAGAAGGGGTCCAAATGGTACATGGGACCATGAACGGTTATGGAGAAAGGTGTGGAAACGCCAATCTTTGCTCAATCATCCCTAATTTGAAACTGAAAATGGGAATGGACTGTATCTCTGATGTCCAATTAAAAAAGATTACCGAAGTCTCCCGTTTCGTTTCAGAATTGGCCAATCTTCCCCATTCCAAGTATCTCCCCTATGTAGGAGAAAGCGCCTTCGCTCATAAGGGAGGTTTACATGTCAGTGCTATCCGAAAGAGGGATTTCACCTACGAACATGTGTCTCCAGAAAGGGTTGGAAATCGTCAGAGGGTCCTCATCTCAGACCTTTCTGGGGAATCGAACATCCTCTATAAGGCTGCTGAATTTAAGATCGATTTAAAGAGCAAAGATCCAATGGTAAGGAAGATTCTCGATGATCTAAAACGCTTAGAAAATGAGGGATTTCAGTTTGAAGGGGCTGAGGGGTCATTTGAGCTTCTCATCAAGAAGGCCCTCGGACAACATAAAAAGTTCTTTGAACTGATGGGATTTCGTGTCATAGTAGAGAAGAGGGAGGAAGGAAGCCCTCCTCTCTCAGAAGCCACCATCATGGTTCGTGTAGGGAATCAGATTGAGCATACAGCCGCAGTGGGAAATGGCCCGGTCAATGCCTTGGACAATGCCATTCGAAAGGCCCTGGAAAAATTCTATCCCGAACTCAAAGAAGTGAAACTCCTGGATTATAAAGTAAGAATCCTTTCCTCTAAGGATGGAACCGCTGCCCAGACCCGAGTGCTCATTGAATCAGGTGATGGAAAATCCAATTGGGGAACGGTTGGAGTCTCTGAAAACATCATTCAGGCAAGCTGGCAAGCCTTGGTCGACTCCATTGACTATAAACTTTTAAAGGAAGAAGATCAATAGAATGGGGAATGCAAAATGTGAAACCGATAAACCAGATCAAATCCCTTTCCAGAATACTTCCTGTGAAGGTCACCTCTGGCCTCCCTTCGTTTTCGATGGCCCAACAAAAGATCCTCATTGCTCTTGCTTTATTCATGCTTGTTTTGATCTACTTTAGATTTTATTCCAACCTATTTTTCTCCTCCCAAGAGGAGACCCTTCAAGAGATTGCCATTGAAGTCAAGGGAGAGGTCCTAAAACCTGGAGTCTATCTCTTCCAAAATCCACCCACCTTAAGAGAGGTCATTGAAAAGGCAGGTGGTCTCCTTGAACCTGCCCGTTTTGATCCTCCCTCATTCTCAGAGATTCTTCAAACCGGTACCCTCATCAACGTGAGGAAATATTCTTCTCAGGAGATCAAGGTAAAAATAGAAAGGATGGCAGCCAATCAACTCCTCGTCTTTTCTATCCCCCTTGATCTTAACCAAGTCTCCATAAACGATCTCTGTTTAGTTCCTGGAATTGGAGAATCCCTGGCCAAGGAGATCGTCGCCTATAGAGAAAGAAGGAGAGGGTTTCTATCCGTTGAAGAATTAAAAAGGGTAAAGGGGATTGGAGGGAAAAAGTATTCATCCCTGAAAAACTTTTTTATCGTCCATCCCCAAGATAAGACGGGATCACCCCATTGATGAATCGTTCTGCTCAACCTAATCCGTTAAAATTTTTAACTGCTTTAAAAGGAAATGAAAAATGAAAAGATCTCTTTTCTCTTCAAGAAACAAACTCATTCTCTTGATATGGGTTCTGATTTTTATCTCCCTCTATTGGATCAGCTTTCATAACTACCTACTCTTTCACAGTTTTGCTGAGGTCTTTTCCATTGTGGTGGCCTGTGGCATCTTTATGATTGCCTGGAACTCAAGGTCATTCATCGATAACCACTATCTCCTTTTCATCGGAATCGCCTACCTGTTCGTGGGAGCAGTGGACCTGATCCACACCCTGGCCTATAAGGGGATGGGGGTTTTTAAGGGCTCCGAAACGAATCTGGCAACCCAGTTATGGATCACCGCCCGATATATTGAGAGTCTCTCCCTCCTCATCGCCCCTTATTTCATTAAACGAAAACTCAACCCCTACTCGATCTTCGTGGGATATATGGTGACGATTTCTCTCCTTCTCAGCACGATCTTTTATTGGGACATTTTCCCGGTGTGTTTTGTTGAAGGATCGGGGTTAACTTCCTTTAAGATCCTAAGTGAATATATCATCTCGACGATCCTTCTGTTGGCCATCGGTCTTCTTCTGAAACATCGTCAATCATTCGATCAGAAAGTGCTCCACTGGATTTTATGGTCACTCATCATTACAATCGTCTCTGAGTTGGCATTTACCTTTTACATCCATGCCTATGGATTCTCAAACATGATCGGACACTTCTTAAAAATTATCTCATTCTATCTCATCTATAAGGCAATTATTGAAACTGGCTTGAGCCAACCCTATCACCTACTGTTCCTCAATCTCAATCAGACCTTGGAATCTCTGGAGGCAAGTGAGGAACGTTTTCGAAGTGTGGTTCAAACCGCAGGGGATGCCATCATTTCAATCGATCGTTCCGGGAAAATCATATTCTGGAACCATGGGGCGGAGAAGATGTTTGGTTACCCTGCATCTGAAATATTAGGAAAACCTCTTCTTTCCATTATCCCCGACCCATTTCGTGAGGCTCACCAGAATGGAATCGAACGATTCCTGACCTCAGGGATCACTCAGATGATTGGAAAAACAGTGGATATGGCTGGACTTCGAAAAGATGGATCTCAATTCCCAATAGAACTCTCTTTAGCCACCTGGGAGACAAAGGAGGGGACTTTTTTTACAGCCATCCTCCGAGATATTACCGAACGAAAAGAGATGGAAGAACAACTCCGCCAATCTAAAGATGAACTCGAATTTCGAGTTCAAGAAAGGACGGCTGAGCTGGCTACGTTGAATCAAGAACTTATAGAACAATCAAGAATCTTGGAATCCTTTTTCAAACATACCATCACCCCTCTGGTCTTACTGGATAAGGATTTCAATTTCATTCGGGTCAATTCAGCCTATGCTAAGGCCTGTCAGCGTGAAGTCTCTGAATTTCCTGGACACAACCATTTCGAGTTCTACCCGTCGGATGCAAGAATAATATTTGAACAGGTGGTCGAAACCAAAACACCCTATCAGGCCGTTGCCAAACCCTTTGTCTTCCCTGACCATCCCGAATGGGGAGAAACTTATTGGGATTGGACCCTGACGCCTATATTGAATGACTCGGATGAGGTTGAATTTTTAGTCTTCTCTCTCAATGACGTCACTGAACGGACACGGGCTCAAAAGGCTCAAACCTGGTTAACGGCTATCCTTGAGGCCACCTCAGACTTTGTGGGGGTAACCAATCCAGAGGGGAAATTGCTCTATTTAAATCAATCGGCCCGCAGGATGTTAGGGATGAAAGGAGGGGAAGATCTCTCAAAATTCAGGATTCTTGACAGTCACCCTGAATGGGCCCGTTCCATAGTCATTCAAGAAGGGATCCCTACGGCTATGCGGGATGGGATATGGAAGGGTGAGGCTGCTTTCCTCAATCAGGAAGGTAAGGAGATTCCAGTTTCTCAGGTCATCCTCTCCCATCGATCCTCAGAAGGAAAAATCCAATACTTCTCTACCATTGCAAGAGATATTACTGAAAAGAAAGAAGAGGAAAGGCGGATAACCATTCGAAATGCCCTTTTGGAACTCTATGCGAAAAAGACCTCAAGGAAGGAATACATTGAATCTGTGGTCCACCTCTTTCAAGAATGGAGTCAATGCCGATGCCTGGGAATCCGGGTATTGGAACACCATGGGATCATTCCCTATGAGGCCTATGTGGGTTTTAGTCGCGAGTTCTGGGAATCGGAGAATTGGCTTTCCCTTCGAGAGCACCAATGCGCTTGCATTCGAGTGATCTTAGGAGAGATCGACCCGCAGGAGGCAAGTGTGGTCACTCCTTCAGGATCCTTCTGCTGTGGAAATACCCCTCGCTTCATCGAAAAACTTTCAGAGTCAGAAAAAATGAGGTACCGAAGCGCTTGTGTTCAGAATGGATTCCTGTCTGTGGCCATCGTACCGATTCGATATCAAAAGAAGATTATTGGAGCCATCCATCTGGCCGATGAGATGGAAAATAAGATTTCTTTTCACACCCTCGAATTCATAGAATCCTTGACCCCTTTGGTGGGTGAAGCGATCATCCGGTTTAACCTCGAAGAAGAATTGAAGGACTCAGAGAGCCGTCTTCGATTCCTCTCCTCAGAGCTCCTGAAGGTTCAGGAAAATGAAAGGAAACGGATTGCCCGAGAAATTCATGATAGCATTGGCCAGACCTTGGCGGCTATCAAATTTGGGTTGGAGAGTAAATTGAGCCAAGCAGGAAAAGGGATTGTCCCTCAAGGAATTACCCTCGAGGATATTATCTCCTTAACCCAAACGGGTATCGAAGAGGCCCGAAGGATCCAGATGGACCTGAGACCTTCCATCCTCGATGACTTAGGAATCCTATCCACCTTGGCCTGGTTCATCAGGGAATTTCAGAAAATCTACACCCACATCCACATCGAGAGAAAAACGGCCTTGGAAGAAGAGGATATTCCTGATCATCTGAAGATCGTCCTCTATCGGATCATTCAAGAAGCTATGAATAACATAGCCAAACATAGCCAGGCTGATTTCATCTTTCTTTCTCTCGAAAAGGTTCAGAATCGAATTGAACTGACCATCGAGGACAATGGCTTAGGTTTTGATCCTGAAATGATTGATCGGGGGACTGGGTTGACGGGCATGCGCGAACGAGCAGAACTCTCAGGAGGGACATTTGAGATCCAATCCATCCTTGATCAAGGGACCAAGATCAGGGCGAGCTGGCCCATTTGATTTTTACTCTCGTGAAACTAAACCTTTTTCAATAGCGAAAGCAGTCAGAGCAGAAACATTATGGAGGTCCAATTTTTCCATGAGGTTGGCACGATGTTTCTCAACCGTTTTGACACTGATACAAAGCTCGTCGGCAATCTCTTTACTCTTATAACCCTCAGCGATCAACTTCAAGATTTCTCTTTCTCGTTGGGTCAGGGTTTCCCATGGAGTTTGGGATCTTAACAACTTCTTTCCCTCTAAATATCCCTCGATCACCTTTTCTGAAATTTCTGGGCTGATGTACTGTCGACCTCCTAAAACCTTATGGACGGCCATGACCAACTCAGCATGAGTGGAATCCTTTAATAAATATCCATCGGCACCTGCCCGAAAAGCGGCCAGAATATATTCTTCAGCCTTGTGAACAGTCAAGACCAGAACCTTTGTCCCAGGGGACCTCTTTTTGATCTCTTTAATCGCCTCCATTCCGTTCATTCTCGGCATGGAAAGATCTGTGATGATCAGATGGGGCTTCAACCTCTCAACACATCGGATGGCCTCTCGACCATCCTCTGCCTCTCCCACAATTTCAAAATCAGACTCTGAAGAGAGGAGAGAGCGTAATCCCTCCCTCAGAATGGTGTGATCTTCAGCGATGACGATTTGAAACTTCTGATCCATCCTATGATTCCCCTTTCATTCTGGAAAACTCACTTCACTTTAAAAATACACTATAAAAATTCTCGGAATACATAATACCCCCCATTTATCATTTTGGCAAGAAGAAGTATAAAAGAATCTCCTCTTAGATAAAAAGGGGAGGTCTTTTTAATCCATTCCAAAAGGATAGGTTGATCATGTTAAAGACATTAATTGTAGAAGACAGCATCATCTTCAGGAAGTTGCTCAAGGAGGCCTTGAATTTTCGATTCCCAACCATGGAGATCCTCGAGGCAGGGGATGGTCAGGAGGGCCTCCAAATCATAGATCGCTTCCCCATTGATCTCATCTTCATGGATATCAAATTGCCTGGGGAGAATGGCCTTGAATTGACAAAAAAGATCAAAGAAAAACATCCCGGGATCATCATCATTATCCTCACCAGTTATGACACGCCAGAATATCGGGAGGCCGCAGAAGAGGCAGAAGCAGACTATTTTCTTGTAAAAGGCTCCTCAACAAAAAATGGGATTATTGGGTTGCTGGAATCGATTCTATCAAGTCGATGAATCCTCTCATCACCTCTAAAGGAATGGAAAGAAGAAAAAATACTGTATGAGATTCTTAAAAATACAGGAAATCACTAATTTCTTTTTGATCGATTGTGATTAAAATGTTTATAAAACCAAAAAGGAGGGAATGAAATGGCAACTCACGTACCACCGGTCACCAAAGTAAGTGATCAATTAAAAGGGATGTTGAATGACGCCATTGCGAGAGAAATTGGGGTAAGCATCCAATATATGTGGCAGCATGTCCAGGTCATGGGGGTAAAAGCCGTAGCGGTTCAGAATCAATTTAAGCAGACTGCCATCACAGAGATGAAGCATGCAGAGAAGGTCGCCGAGAGACTTTGGTACCTTGAGGGGACGCCAACCACAAAGCCCACCCCTATCCAGGTGGGAGAGAACCTGAAAGAATTTCTGGAATTGGATACCAAGGCCGAAGAAGAGGCCATTCAACTCTATAAAAAGATCATCGATCAAGCTCAACGAGAGGGGGATGTCACCACAGCCTTTATCTTCAAAGAGATCCTTGAAGATGAGGAAGAACATCATGATCTTTTTACCACCATGCTGGAAGAAGTTTAAAAAAGTCTTTCAAAAAGGAGAGGAGAGCCCATGTATCTGATCACTTTTTCTGAAATGATTGGAACTCATGGAGAAAAAATTGCGAGGAAGGTTTCAGAAACCCTGGGATACGCCTTTTCTGGAGAAGAGGAGCTCATTCAGACGGCTTCAGGGATGGGTCTTTTTTCTGATCTAAAAGAATGGGATGAAAAGGCTCCTACTTTCTTGGAAAGGTTGTTTAGTGAACGGCCGAAAATTTACCTGAACCGACTCCAGTCGGTGATCTACGAGTTAGCCAAAAGGGGGAACACCCTCTTTTTTGGAAGGGGAGCTCAATTCCTGCTCCAGTCCTTTGATTGTGCCCTCCACATCCTGGTCACCGGATCCATGGAGAAAAGGATACAAAGGATCATGGAGGAAAAGCAGGTGGGGAGAGAGACCGCTGAAAAGATACTTCATCGCTCCGACCAGGATAAAAAGAGTTTCATTAAATTTGCCTATGATGAAGATTGGCTGAACCCAAGGCTCTACGATCTGATTTTAAATACAGACAAATTGAGCATCGATAGTGCGACCCAAATGATTGTTGAGGCGGCCCGATCAGAGGAGATCAAATCCTGCGGAATCGATTCAATCCAATTGCTCGGAAAACTTTCGCTGAGTCGAAAAATCGAATCTGCCTTACTGGAGGCTGGTTTTGATGGTCTTCATCTCTTTGAGGTAGAGGGACCTAATTCAGTGAGGCTCTTCGGCGTCGTAAATTCTGATAAGGAGAAAAGGGAGATTGAAAATCTGATAAGGAGAATCAACGGAGTCAAAACAATTAAAAATGAATTGGTGGTCTTTACAGGATCGATGGGTGGATTATGATTTATAGGAAAGAAGCTGGAGGAATTCCATTGGGAGGGACAGATGGTATGTAATCGGTGTCACAGCGGGATGGTTTATGAAAAATTCTTTGGCCCTCACGAAGATTTTTGGGGATGGAGATGCATCTTCTGTGGAGAGATCATTGATCAGGTGATTCTGGAGAATAGAAATCTTTCAAGAGAAGGACCAGGTCATAAAATCTCTCGGAAGAAGTGAAAACCGGAACCTCTCAGAGAGAGGGAATAAACATGATCCCTAAGAGAGTCGTTGATCAGTTCCGTCCCTTAAATGAGATTCGGGAGAGGTAAAGAAATTTTAAGGACCCAATCCGTCCTAAAGAATAGGTCTTGATTTGTAAAAAAAAGAAAGGAGAGGGAGAGGTGGATAAAATCTCGATCCTTGGTTTTGCAGGGAGTATTCGAAAGGCCTCTTATAATAAAGCTCTATTGAGGACTGCCCTTGAAATGGTCCCATCGGATGCAGTATTGGAGATCTTCGATCTTGAAGGGATTCCCCCATTTAACCAAGATTTAGAAACTCAACCTCCTGAGAAGGTTAAAGAATTCAAAGCGAAAATTAGAGCTTCCGATGCAATTTTAATTGCCACTCCCGAGTATAACTACTCGATTCCAGGGGTTTTAAAAAATGCCATTGATCATGCCTCTCGGCCTTATGGGGATAATGCCTTTGATGGAAAACCAGTAGCCATCATGGGGGCCTCAGTAGGAATGCTTGGGACTGCAAGGGCTCAATATCATCTCCGTCAAAGCCTCGTTTTTTTAAATATGTACCCTCTGAACCAACCTGAAGTAATGGTCCCTTTGGCCCAGGAGAAAATTGACTCAAC
>JBBIRT010000028.1:0-25331 GCA_037441725.1 Deltaproteobacteria bacterium
AAAGTTTTGGAATGACACCTCTCCATTCATTCTTGGAAGTTTTTCAGAGCTCTCATTTGATTGAGGTATTCCTATTTTTTCAACATGAGGGTTGACATGTTTTCAATTTAGAAATATAAATTTGCATAGGGTTTTTATCTCCATAAGGGGTTAAAAGAGCAAAATGCGAGTCTTCTTCTTTCGAAATCGATTTTTCTTTCTTCTACTTCTCATCTCTATCTTCTCTGCCTGCCTTCCCAACAAAAAGTTTACCGTTGGGACCACCGCAATGTTGTTGGAAGAGGTCGCTAAGGCCTCCTACAGGCAATCAGATCTGAGAATGATCCGGGACGGGATGCCTGCTTATCTCATGTTGATTGATGGGATGATCCAAGCTTGGCCAGATAACGACCAACTGCTCATCGCTGGAGCTCAAAGCTACTCTTCATTTGCTTCCCTCCTCTCAGAAGATCAGAATAGGGACTACGCTAATTTGCTTTATGAGAAAGGGAAACAATATTCTTTAAGGGCCCTAGAAATAAGGGGGATCAAAAACCCTGTAGAGAAACCCTTTGACGAATTCGCAGAATCGCTGAAGAACCTCGGGAAAAAAGATGTTCCCTACCTTTTCTGGTCAGCTACCTGTTGGGCCAATTGGATCTTATTAAACCTTGATTCTGTGGAGGCAATGTCCCAACTCCCTCGAGTGGAATGGATGATGAAGAGAGTATTGGAATTAGATGAGGGATTCTATTATGGGGGTCCACACCTCTTTATGGGGATATGGTTTGCCTCAAGACCCAAAATGGCCGGAGGAGATCTCAAAAAGGCTAAGGAACATTTTATGAGGGCATTTGACCTTGGAGGGGAAAAGTTTTTAATGGGTTATGTCTATTTTGCAAAATATTATGCCCTGAGTACTATGGATAAACAACTCTTCATCTCCACCCTGAAAAAGGTTTTGGAGATTCCTGTAACGATAGAACCTGATTTAACCCTCATTAATTCCATAGCTAAGAAGATGGCTAAGGAGTTGCTCGATCATGTGGAAGAATATTTTGAATAGGAGGAAAGAGATGAAATGCACCCTTCCCATTGGGATCCTGGTCATTATCCTATGGATAGCCTTTCTCTCCCCAACTTTTTCTACTTCGGAGGAGAAGAATATCATCATCAAATTGGCTACCCTTGCTCCAAAAGGAAGTTCATGGATGAAAACATTTAATGCATTAAATAATGAAGTGATGCAAAAAACAGCGAATAAAGTCCAATTTAAAATTTATCCCGATGGGGTTCTGGGAGATGAAACGGACATGCTTCGGAAAATTCAAATGGGGCAGATTCAAGGAGCTGCCCTTTCCTCTGGAGGCCTTTCTGTCCCTTTTAAGGAGATCGATGTTCTTCAAATTCCTTTTCTTTTTCAAACCTATGAAGAAGTTGATTCCGTTCTTAATAGGATGGACTCCTTCTTTAGGAAGGGTTTTGAAAACAATGGCTATATTCTCTTAGGATGGTCTGAAGCCGGATTCGTCTATTTGATGTCAAACTCACCTATTGCAAGTGTATCTGATCTTAAGAAAGTAAAGGTTTGGATCTGGGAGGAATCACCCATGTCCAAGGCCATCTTTGATGAAGCCGGAGTTTCCGCGATTCCTCTATCCGTCCCTGATGTTCTGGTAGGCCTCCAGACTCGAATGGTTGATGTGGTTTATGCTCCTCCCACCTTAGCCATCTCACTCCAGTGGTTTACCAAAATCAAGTATTTAACGGATGTCCCTTTGGTCTACCTGACCGGTGGGATCGTGATGAATAAGGAAACTTTTAAACGTATCCCTTCAGCCTTCCAAAATATCTTGATCGATACGTCCCAACGTCACTTGGATCAATTAAAGATCATCACTCGAAATGAAAATCAAGAAGCCATCAACGTGATGATGAAAAATAGCGTAAAAATCATTAACCCATCCCATGGAGAGATTGAAGAATTTAAGAAACTTTCAAACCGGGCCATGAGTCATATCAAGGGAAAGACCTTTTCTAAAAATGTCTTTGATGAAATCACCTCCCTCCTTGAGGATTACCGAAGGGGGAGAAAATAATGGATCGATTGAGAAGAATAGACGAAACGATTGATCAGATGGAACAGATCCTCATCATTGTCTTCTTAAGTCTGATGATCCTAACCGCCTTTATGCAAATCATTCTTCGAAATCTTTTTTCCACAGGCCTTACCTGGGGAGATCCTTTGGTTCGTAATCTAGTCCTGTGGGTTGGGTTTGTTGGCGCGACCCTTGCCACCCGTGAAGGGCGTCATATCAGCATTGATGTGCTTTCCCGATGGATCTCCCCTTCAGGGAAGAAGCTGATGGAATTCTTGACCCACCTTTTTGCTTTTTTTGTCTGTGTTCTGCTCACCTTTGCAGCCTATAAATTTATTAAAAATGAGATGGCGATGGAAACAATTGCCTTTTTAGGAGTTCCTTCCTGGATCCCAGAGATTATCCTTCCCATCATTTTTGGACTGATGACTTTCCGTTATGGACTCCTTTCATTGAGCCACCTTTTTAAAATGGTAAAGAGGGATGGAAGACCTCATCCAGGAGGAAAAAATTGACCTTCTGGATTATCCTCATCATCCTTCTAATGTTTTTTGGAGCCCCCCTCTTTGCGGTCATTTGTGCCTTAACCCTGATCCTATTATTTGATGGCCAGATTGACTCTTCAGCCATCATCATTGAGATGCATCGGATAGCCACCAATCCTGTTCTGGTTGCCATCCCCCTATTCACCTTTGCTGGATACCTCCTTTCAGAAAGCGGTACACCCAAAAGGTTGATTAGACTATCAAATGCCATCCTAGGGTGGTTACCAGGCGGTCTATCGATCATTGCCCTCGTTGCATGTGCCATCTTTACAGCCCTGACCGGTGCAACAGGATTAACAATCATCGCCCTCGGTGGAATTCTCTTTCCGGCCTTATTACAAGGAAGATATCCTGAAAATTTTTCCCTCGGGTTATTGACCACCTCAGGTACCCTCGGACTCCTCTTTCCCCCCAGTCTTCCTTTAATCATTTATGCCATTGTTGCAAAAGTGAGAATTGATCAACTCTTTCTTGCAGGAATTTTACCAGGGATCCTTCTGGTAACCCTCCTCTCTCTCTTTAGCATTTATAAAGCCCTTGGGTCAGGGGTCCCACGAAAACCGTTCCATTGGTTTGAGGTTTATTCCGCTTTAAGAGAAATGATCTGGGAGCTCCCCCTCCCCTTTGTTGTTTTAGGAGGGATTTACAGTGGCTATTTCGCCGTGAGTGAAGCTGCAGCCATCACGGCGGTCTATGTCCTCATCGTTGAGGTTCTCATCTACAAAGATATCCGTTGGAGGGAATTGCCTCTGGTAATGCGAAAAAGTATGGTTTTAGTGGGTGGAATCCTGATCATCCTTGGGGCAGCCCAAGGGTTGACCAACTACTTGATCGATGTGGAAATTCCAATGAAGATGGTCGATTTGATCAAGGCCCATATCACAAACCCTATCCTATTCCTCATCGTATTAAATCTCTTTCTCTTGGGGGTTGGCTGTATCATGGGGACCTTCTCCGCTCTGATCGTGGTGGTTCCCCTCATCACTCCGGTTGCTCAGGCTTACGGGATTCACCCGATTCATATTGGAATCATCATTCTGACCAACCTCGAAATCGGTGCATCCCTCCCACCTCTTGGAATCAATCTCTTTATCTCAAGCATCCGTTTTGAAAAAACTGTGCTCCGACTCTATTGGGCCTCTCTCCCATTTATTGCCGTCCTCTTCTTCGCCTTAACCGTCATCACCTATCTCCCTTGGCTGAGCCTCACCCTCATAAAATAGACACGGAAAAACAGAGAAGAAATCTTTCCATTGATTCTGGGGTCAATAAGGTTAGGCCAAGAATCGAGGAACTTGCTTCTAAAACCGATGTCCTTTGATAAAAATTATCCGTTGACATTGCATTTTAACCCTTTATATGATAAAGGAAAAAATGAGCCATCTCCAAGGTCAGAGCTAACTCACGATTTAAAAAGGGAATCTTAATCATGGCAGATGATCCAAAAGAGAAAATTATCTTTGCCCTTGATGTGGAGCATTTCACGGAGGCTCAGCGCTGGGTTAATCTTTTAAAAAATCACGTTGGGTTATTTAAAGTTGGAAAACAACTTTTCACCCATGCTGGACCCAAGGTCATTGACATGATTCGTCAAAAAGGACAGAAGGTCTTTCTCGATCTTAAATTCCATGATATCCCTCATACCGTTGCCAAAGCAGGAGAGGAAGCAACCAAATTGAATGTCACCATGTTCAATCTCCATGCCCTTGGGGGATTTGAAATGATGAAAAAGACCGTAGAGGCCTCTAGGGCAATGGCCAAGTCTTTGAGTATTCCAAAACCGCTCATCCTTGCTGTGACAATCCTTACCAGCATGGATGAGGGAACCCTAAAAGAAGTGGGGATTCAGGGACCTCTCCTTGAAGTGGTAGGTCGACTGGCCCTTTTGGCTTCAAAGGCTGGAGTGGATGGTGTCGTGGCTTCTCCTCAAGAGATCCGTATCATCAGAGAGCGATGTGGAGATAAATTTATTATTGTCACTCCTGGAATCCGTTCCCCAACAGATAAGAAAGATGATCAGAAGAGGACCCTCACTCCGAAAGAGGCCATCTTAGCTGGGGCTAATTATCTGGTCATCGGTCGCCCTATCAGAGAGTCCAAGGATCCCATTGAAACGGTTCAGAAGATTATTGAAGATATCTCTTAAAAAATATTATATTTAATTCATGTCTCAAATCATCTATGGTCTTCACCCTGTAAAAGAGGCGCTAAAATCATCTCGCCTCAAAATCCAGAGAATCCTGATCGGAACCCAAACCCCTCACTCTTCCCTTCTGGAGATCCTTGATCTGGCTAGACAGAAGGGAATCCCTGTGAAGGATGTTTCAAGGAATTCTCTTGACCAGATGACCCAAGGAGGGGTCCACCAAAATGTCATTGCCTTCATTCAGGAAATTCCTCTGGTTACCCTTGAAGAAATGTTATTAAATTGGAGAAAAGAAGAGAAGAGAGCTACTTTTCTCATCCTTGATGGCATCCAGGATCCACAGAACTTTGGTTCTCTCATCCGAACTGCATTGGGGTGTGGTGCCCATGGAATTATCATTCCGAAGGATCGATCTGTTGGAATCACTCCAGCGGTGGTAAAGGCCTCTGCTGGAGCCATTACCTACCTTCCTATTGCTCAGGTAGTAAACATTGCCAGAACAATCGATCTCCTGAAAAAGGAAGGGATCTGGATCTATGGAGCATCGGGGGAAGCTAAGGAGCTGATCTACCAAATTGATTTCGATGTTCACTTGGCTATTGTGCTTGGATCGGAGGGGAAAGGGATGAGACCTCTGGTAAAGGAAAAGTGTGACCGGCTATTTTCCATCCCGATGAAAGGCCCTCTTACTTCTTTCAATGCCTCCGTTACAGGAGGGATGATCCTCTATGAAGTCATGAGACAGAGGTTTCTAAAAAGCCAAGTTCAATGATAGAAGAGAGTGAAGGGGGAGTATGATTCCTATCAAAAGGCCTTGCCAGGACGATCTGGAAATTGAATTCATCTTAATCGATTTTGAGGGAACCCTTGCCTCGGATCGAAGGGTTCATCCAAAGGTAAAGGATAAGATCAACCTTCTTGCCAAACGGGCCCAAATCTATATCCTGGCTAAAAGCGAAAGAGAATGGGTTGAGGAATCCTTAAAAAGGGTGAAGGCAACCATCCTCTATTTTAAAGAGGGGGAATCCTCTCATCAAAAATTAGATCTATTGCATCAGTTGGGAAGCATCCGGACCGTTGCGATTGGAAATGGAAAAGATGATGTTTCAATCCTGGAGGAGGCTGGTTTGAGTATCTCTGTATTGGGAAAAGAAGGAACCTTTTCTGAAGCGATGAAAAAGGCTGATATCGTATTTATAAATATATTAGATGCCCTCGATTTTCTTCTCAAACCCCTTCGCCAGAAAGCTACTCTGGGCAGTTAGCTCTCTTCCAAAGATCATTTCAGTTCGACTCCAAAATTGGATAAACTGAAGCCTCACGTACATTAACTCCCCTGAGTGAGATGTCTTCCATCATTTGAGGTTTTGAATAGATTCCTCAGTCACTCTGTCCATAATCATCCCCATCAAATAAGAGAGATGGAAGGACCCCTCAGTTATGGAGATGACTTAGGCCAAAAGTGGCGGAGAGTCCTCCTTCCAAAACCTTGGAAAGCGGTCTTTTAAAGATTACCACAAGGAGGATAGGGATTTTGAAAAGAATCAGGACCGATAGGAAGCATTGATTTTAACATAGTCAATGGAAAGATCAGTGGTTAGAACTGAAAATTGGCCTTTCCCTTGATGGAGGTTCACGACAACTCTAAAAGAGTCCTTCTGGATGACCTTAACCATCCTCTCCTCTGATTGAGTCTGGACCCCCACCCCGTGTTTTACAATTAAAGTATCGTCAAAAAAGACATCGATTCGAGTGGGATTCACCCTTGCACCCGAATGCCCCAGGGCACATAGAATTCTTCCCCAATTGGCATCCTCTCCAAAAAAGGCCGTCTTCACCAGCGGGGAATGGGCAATGGCATAAGCTGCCTGCTTGGCATCATCCTGATTCCGAGCTCCCCTGACCTCAATCTTAATCAATTTAGTAGCCCCTTCACCATCTCTTATCACCTGCTCGGCCAGACCCTGACAAACCTTTCTCAGCATCGTCTGAAACACTTCCGTGTCCTGATCCATTTCGCTCAAGCATGGATGACCTGCTTTTCCATTGGCCAAAAGGAGGACCATATCATTGGTGCTGGTTTCACCATCTACCGTAATCCGATTGAATGAAACCTCAGCAGCCTGTTTTAGCATCTGTTGAAGCAGAGGGGTCTTCATATGGGCATCCGTCATGAGGAAACAAAGCATGGTAGCAAGGTCAGGCCGAATCATCCCTGCCCCCTTAATCATCCCACACAGTTTGACTTTTTTCCCTTTAATTTGACCGTTGGCCACCTCCACTTTTGGCACAGTATCTGTGGTCATGATCGCTTCGACCGTGTTCATCCATCCATCAGGAGAAAGGGCTTGGATTAGTTTGGAAACGTTTCTCTCAATTCTTTCCATAGGAAGAGGAACCCCAATGACACCAGTAGAAGCAGTAAAAACCAAATCTTCTTTTACCCCTAAACCTTTGGCCACCATGGAAGTCATCCTCTTTGCATCTCTCAACCCTTGAGCCCCTGTGCAGGCATTGGCATTGCCACTGTTAATCACGATGGCTTGACAAATACCGTTCTTAATCCGCTGGATGTCTATTTGGATAGGGGCTGCCTTGATCGCATTGGTGGTGAAAAGACCTGCCACCTGTGCTGGGGTTTCTGAATAGATTAGACCAAAATCCCTTTTCCCATCTTTCTTAATTCCTGCTGAAATCCCTGAGAAAAGAAATCCCTTCACTCTAAAGTTGGCAGGTTTCATCTTCTATCTTCATCCCCTACTCTTTCGGGCCATCATTTGAAAAGGCTAAGAAATTCAGCCTCCCCCCGATCCGAATTTCACAATGGATCAGGCTCTTGCCTCCTCTTTAAGGAGACAGCATCGTTTATATTTTTTTCCACTTCCACAAGGACAGGGATCATTTCGCCCAACCTTTCTCCCTTCCCTTCGAATGGTTACCCCCTTCCCATCTTCTGTCACTCCTGACCTACCCGGCATCATCTCACCTCGGGTGAGGAAAAAGGTTTGCTTCCTCTCAATCTTCACTTCGTTCAAATCCTTTTCTTTAGCGATTTGAATGGCAAAAAGCTTTTCAACCGTATCTTTCTTTATCCTATCCAACATCTCCAGAAACATTTGATAGGCTTCTTTTTGATATTCGATGAGAGGATCTTTCTGACCATATCCTCTTAATCCAATCCCCTCTTTCAACTGGTCAATGGCCAGGAGATGATCTTTCCAGTGATGGTCAATGGATTGAAGCATGATCACCTTCTCTAAATATCGAAGCATGGGAGCCCCAAACTCCTCCTCCTTTTTCTGATAAACCTCTTTCGCACTCTGGATGATCATCTCTCTCAACTGGTCTACCCTGATCCCATCCTCTATGGGGGGGATGGACCATCTGAAAGAAAATTGTTGGTAAACGGCATCTTGAAGGGCCTTCAGATCCCAATCTTCTGGATGGACCTTTTCATCGGTATAGAAGCGGACCAGATCCTCACTCTGTTCCTCCACCATTTCCATAATGGTCTCTTTCAGATCCTTGCTGATAAGGACCTCTCGCCTCTGGGAATAGATGACTTCTCTCTGTTTATTCATAACATTGTCATATTCCAAGAGATGCTTGCGAATTTCAAAATTGTGGGCCTCCACTTTCCTCTGGGCATTTTCAATGGCTTTGGTGATGAAACGGTGCTCAATCGGTTGATCCTCTTCAATTCCCAGTCGATCCATGATATGAGAGATCCGTTCTGATCCAAAAATCCTCAACAGATCATCCTCCAGAGAGAGATAGAATCGGGAGGAACCCGGATCACCCTGTCTGCCTGCTCTTCCTCTTAATTGATTATCAATCCGTCGTGCTTCATGCCGCTCTGTCCCTAAAACATGGAGCCCTCCCAATTGGATGACCTTCTCCTTCTCCTTCTGAACAATGGCCAAGGCCTTTTCATACGCCTTCTTCATCGCTTCTTCTGTTGGCTCCCCTTCCACCAGGCTTTTTGCCAAAAACTTAGGATTTCCTCCGAGAAGAATGTCTGTCCCCCTTCCAGCCATATTCGTTGAAATCGTCACCGCCCCTACCCTTCCTGCTTGCGCAATGATTTCTGCCTCTCGTTCGTGATGTTTGGCATTGAGGACATTGTGTGGGATCCCTTGCTTTTTAAGGAGTTGGCTTAATCGTTCAGATTTATCAATTGAGATTGTTCCCACCAGAACAGGACGTCCCATTTGATGGAGGGCTTTGATTTCCTGGACCACGGCACGAAACTTCTCTTTCTCGGTCTTATAAATGATATCGGGATAATTTGTTCGGATCAGGGGCATGTTGGTCGGAATGACCACCACATCCAAATTATAAATCTTACGGAATTCCGCTGCCTCTGTGTCTGCCGTTCCAGTCATTCCCGCCAATTTCTTGTACATTCGGAAATAATTTTGAAAGGTAATGGTCGCCAGCGTTTGATTCTCATTTTCAATTCGAACATTCTCCTTAGCCTCCACCGCCTGATGAAGGCCATCACTCCATCTCCTTCCTGGCATCAATCTCCCTGTAAATTCATCAACGATGACAACCTGTCCATCCTTAACGACATAGTCCACATCTCTTTTAAAAAGGGTATGGGCTCTTAAAGCCTGATTGACATGGTGAAGGGTCTCTATGTTTCTTGGATCATAGAGGTTTTCCACATGAAGCAGCTTTTCAACACGTGCTACCCCCTCTTCAGTCAAAAAGGCGGTATGGCTCTTTTCCTCCAACTGGTAATCCCTTTCCTCCTTTAGAAATGGGATGATGCGGTTGATCCGATAATATTTATCAGTGGATTCCTCTGCTGGACCTGAAATGATAAGAGGAGTTCTGGCTTCATCAATCAGGATGCTATCTACTTCATCGACAATCGCATAATGAAGATCCCTCTGGACATAATCCTCAATTGAAAACTTCATATTGTCACGGAGATAATCAAATCCAAACTCGTTGTTCGTTCCATAGGTAATGTCACAATGATAGGCCCTCTTCCTTTCCTGGTCATTGAGCTCATGAAGGATCACTCCGACCGATAATCCAAGAAAACGATAGATCCCACCCATCCATTCACTATCCCTTTTGGCCAGGTAATCATTTACTGTGACGATATGGACCCCTTCACCCTTAAGGGCATTGAGATAAGCTGGCAAGGTAGCCACTAGGGTCTTTCCTTCCCCTGTGGCCATCTCAGCAATCTTCCCTTCATGAAGCACAATTCCTCCGATCAGTTGAACATCATAATGCCTTTCACCAAGGGTTCGTTTGGCTGTCTCGCGGACCACGGCAAAAGCCTCAGGAAGAATACTCTCCAGGCTCTCCCCTCGATCAATTCGCTCTTTAAATTGAGAGGTCTTCCCTCTGAGTTGATCATCCTTTAATGGACTGATCTCTGATTCCCATTGGTTGATCTTCTCCACCAGGGGTTTGATCCTTTTCAATTCCCTCTCATTCTTACTCCCTACAATCTTCTTAATCAATGCTCCTATCATGAAAAGAGTACTCCCTTTTAACCTATTGAAAATTAAACGCCTTAGAAAAGAGAAGGGTAAATCCCTCTTTTGGAAGGATTCCTCAATCGATATAGTAAAACAATTATATAATTAATTTTAAGAGGATTCAAACTTACCTTTTTCATCGACTCGTTTTTAAAATTCTTTTCTGTTCAAGCCGCTGTCTTCTCTGCCTGAGAAGCTCGATCTCTCTTTCTTGATGGGGAGGGATGAAGGCAAAGGCCTCATCCACATAGGAAATTGCTCCTTCCCAATCCTTAAGCCTATGTTCATGATATTTAGCCAGCTCAATATAGGGAAAGATATCCTTTTTATAAGGCCAGGTGAGCATTTCTTCCCATAACGCTCGAGCCCTCTCTCCTTGGCCTGTCTTCTTCAATGCCATGGAGAGCCATTTCATCACTTCCCAAATCAGTTCCTCATCGCATCGTTTTAATGCAGTCTCAAAGCAGGGGATGGCCTTTTCTCGCTCTCCATGCTCCCAGAACAATTTCCCCAGGGCAAAGTGTTCAATTCCCTTTCTGGCCTTAGCTGCTTGGGGATCATGATAGACAAGGTGTATTCTTCCTGCTAAGGCAACCATCGAAAGGATATCCATCTGGTTATGATAAAAAACCTGGTAAATCCTTCTGGCATCTCCGGTTTGAATATACTCAAAATAAAGATGAGGGATCCACTCTGAAGGAACATCATCTGTTCTCTCCACCCCTAAAAGTTGGGACTCGAGGGTAACCAACCGACAATTGTCATAGGCCCCTTTCCAGATTCTTCTGGAAGGATAGAGGAGATCGAAATTAGGCATCTCCTTGATCTTTGGGGCTTGACGGGAAAGGATAAATCGGGTCTCAAGCAGTGGGATGTCATAGTTTCTCCCATTGAAGGTCACTAAATACTGGAAAGATTCAAGCCTCTCTTTTAAGAGAGAAAGGCAAGCCTTCTCCTCTGAATAATCTCTCATAAAGAATTGCTGAATGAAAAAGCTCCCTTCTTTAAAGAAACCTAAACCAACCATAAATGCAAGAGTTCCTGTCCCTCCACTTAACCCTGTGGTTTCGGTATCGAGGAACAGGACTTTTCGAAAGTCAAGCTCCTTTAACCGTTCATCCCTCGAGAGAAGATGGGCAGGATAGGTAGGGATATGAAGGAGATCCAGAAGGGTCATCCCTCCATACTGGAAATGGGCTGGAAATTGTTCTTTCCTTAAGAAGGTTTCTCCTTCAGGAGTTGAAATGACCTCCCCTTTCACCAATTTTTCAATAGGATAGGATGACTTCCTCTGAGGGATTTCTTGAGACTTGACAATACGGTTCAGTCTCTGTCTTAATTGGTTGATCACCTCAGATCTTTGATTCTGGAGGTCTTGAGAGAAGGAGGGGAGGGAATTTAATCTTTCTTTAAGATCCATAGATTGTTTAATTCGAGGATTCACTGAAATCCTTGATTCTTCAAAGTCTATTTTATTTCAAAATCTCCTTTAACAAGGCCAAAGCCACTTCCTTTGATTTTTCTCCGACCTCTCTGATCGGACCTACACAGGACGGACAGCCATAGTCACAGGGGCATCTGGAGATGAGCTTCATCGTCTTCTCGAGAATCACCTGGGTATCATCAAAAAGCTGGGGGCTAAACCCTATTCCTCCAAAATAATTATCATAAAGAAAAAGGGTAGGTTCAAATCGGTCCATCTCCTCTATAGAAATTTCATTAGGAGTGTTATAGGATGAATAAACCCCTTTGGAATCCCTTGTCAGCCTTAAAAACCATTTTGCCCCTCGATCTCCAACACATCGATTGAGGTCATGGAGATCACACATGAGGTGAAGGGCAGCCATAGAGTGGAGGGCGTATCCGAGGCCTAAAACTCCATCAATCACTTCCAGGCGAGGATAAGGAAGCCTTTCCACCATCTCCCTTTTAAAAGTGATCCAATAGGAAGTGGTATGAAATTGGAGATCTGGAAGCTCAATCTTTCCATAACCTACATTCTCCAAAGTGTAAAATTTGATCTTTTTATAACCCACCACACGGGTGGCCACCTTGACCTCCCCATGTTCAAAGACTGTCCCTCTTCCCTCTTTTCTCTCAAAGCCTTCCAAAATAGAGACATCCGTATAGTCAATCGCATCGGTATAATAATCCCCTTCGGTCTTCTTGACATAGGCCCTGCGATTCGGGTAATCGAGCCTCTCTACGGTATAGATCTCTGATTCTCTTAGATAAACCGCCCCTTCATAGAGGGTGGTATGGGCACTGGTGAAATCCACCTCAGCAATTACCTCTTCTTTCTTCCCCGTAATGTCCACCACCACAAAATTCTCCTCAGAGGCCGACCGAAGACTGACCTTTTCCGCTGGATAGGCATCTTGTGTCCAATACCAATTCTGTCCCACATGGTGGACAGTCCCTTTCTCTTCAAGATACCTTAACATCTCCCCCAAATCCTCCCCTCCAAACCGTTCTCCATCCCTAAAGGGAAGCTCAAAGGCTGCACACTGAATATGGCTGAGGAGGATGAGGAGATTATCAGGATTGATCAATCCATGCTCCGGTGATTGTCCAAAAAAATAATCGGGATTTTCAATGATGAATTGATCCAAAGGCTGGCTTCTCGCAACCAATACGGCCAATGATTTTTCAGAACGTCTTCCAACCCGGCCAGCCTGTTGATAGGTGCTAGCAATGGTTCCTGGATAACCAGCCATCAGACAGACCTCAAGGTCTCCAATGTCAATCCCAAGCTCAAGGGCATTGGTGGAGACCACGGCCTTCACTTTCTTCTCCCTCAATCCCTTTTCAATCTCCCTTCTCATCTTAGGGAGATACCCTCCACGATATCCCCTGATCTTTCCCTGATCCTCTAATCTCTTCTCAAATCGATCTTTTAAGTATTTGGTCAAGACCTCAACATAGAGTCGGCTGGTTGCAAAGAGAATGGTCTGTATCCCTTTTTCAATAAAAGGGGCAACAAGCTTTCTTGCTGCATGGATGTGGCTTCCCCGTATCCCAAGTTCTTTGTTGACAATAGGTGGATTATAAAAGATGAAGATCTTCTCAGGCACCGGGGCCCCGTTTCGATTCACTAAGATGACCTCTCTCTCAAGGAGTTTTTCAGCCAACTCCTTTGGGTTTGCAATCGTTGCCGAGCAACATATGAATTGTGGTCTTGATCCATAAAACTGACAGATCCGATTCAATCTTCTCAACACATTGGTCATATGAGAGCCAAAGACTCCTCGATAGGTATGAAGCTCATCAATGATCACAAACCTCAAATTCTGAAAGAAGTTCATCCATTTGGTGTGATGGGGAAGGATGCCTGTGTGAAGCATATCTGGGTTGGTGATGACGATATCCCCCCTGGTGCGGATTGCTTGTCTAGCCTCCTGGGGAGTGTCTCCATCATAGGTAAAGGTGGTGACAGATTCTCCAATTCGTTGGATAAAGCTCTGGAGCTCCACCATTTGGTCCTGGGAAAGGGCTTTTGTGGGGAAGAGATAAAAGGCCTTGGTAAAGGGATCCTCCAATTTTTTATTCAATACTGGAAGGTTATAACAAAGGGTCTTTCCTGAGGCGGTAGGACTCACCACCACCACATCTTTCCCTTCATGAACCGCCTCGATGGCCTCCACCTGATGGGAATAGAGTCGATCAATCCCTTCCATCTTCAAGGCCTCCCTGAGAGTTGGATGGATATACTTTGGAAATGGAAGGTATTCCCCTTCTCTCCTCTTAAAAATCCTTAAATCTGTAATGCAAGATGAAATATTACGGGACCTTCTCCAGGATTCAATGATTTCGTCTATCGACATCTTTAAACCCAAACCGTTCAAATATCTAAAAGATAATGAATAGATGGAATTATTTTAAATCTATAATTATCTATAACTCAGGACCCATCCTTTCGCATTGTTTCTTTATCTCTCCATTTTGATAGGCTTTCATAAACGCCTCTACTACCCCCCTGTCAAACTGAATCCCGGCACACCTTTTAAGCTCTTTGATCGCTATCGCTGATTCCATTGCCTTGCGATAGGGTCGATCTGTAGTCATCGCATCAAAGGTGTCAGCCACGGCTACAATCCGTGCAAAAATTGGAATCTCCTCTCCCCTCAGGCCTTCGGGATAACCTTTCCCATTGACATACTCATGATGATACTTCACCCCAGGGATGCTCTCCTTGAGCTGCCGAATATGTTCAATGATCTTCACCCCAATGAGAGAATGGCGTTTAATGATGTCAAACTCCTCTGAATTTAATGAATCAGGCTTCCGTAGAATTCGATCCTCAATCCCAATCTTCCCAATATCGTGAAGGGCAGAGGTAACCCTTAACCATTTCTTTTCCACAGGGCTAAGTCCTAAATACCTCGAAATGGCAAGGCTGTAAGAAGTAACCCTCTGGGTATGTCCCCCAGTATAAGGGTCCCTCTTCTCAATCGCATCGGCTAAAGATTCAGCGATTTGAAAAAACATCTCTTCCAACTCTTGATAGAGCCTTGAATTGTCTAATGCGATGGCCACTTGATCAGCCAGAGAGGTGAGCAAGGGGAGGTCCTCTCGACTAAATCCACCTCTCCCCTTTCGATTGATCGCCTCCAGGACTCCAATGATCTTTTCTTTGATTTTGATAGGGACGCAGATGAGATTCCGTGTATTGAAATCTGTCCTCTCATCCACTCCCTTAAAAAATCGAGGGTCTTTTCGAGGAGCATTCACAATCAATGCTCTTCCGGATTGGGCTACCCACCCGGCAATCCCTTCTCCTATAGGGATTGGGATTTTTTTAATATCCTGTTCACGATCGCCTAAGGCCACCTCAAAAAAGAGTTGCCCTTTCTGCTCATCGATGAGAAGAAGAGACCCAACCTCTGCCTTCATTAATCGAATAGCCGCCTCCATTGCCCTTCTTCGGATCTCCAGATGATCTAAGGTAGAGTTGAGAATTCGACCCAACTGGGAGAGCAAGGCAAGTCTCTCCGCTTTCCCTTTTATCCGTCTAAGTCTCTTTTTCCATGGAGGATTCTTCATTCTCATTTTCCCTGCAACTCCCTTCCAAAAGGACCTCAAGATTCCCTTTTGCAATCGAATTCAAAGAAGGCTCTTTCTTCTCTTATTGTCCGATCAGGGAATTCTTTGAAAGATTTACCTCCTCTTAAACCAATTTTTAAACCTTTCTTTCCAATGCTCAATATATTGATGATGGCGAGGATATCGCATCTCAAATTTTTTTAAAAAACGTCTGATGATCTCACTTCTTGAAGAAAGGATGGCCAAACCAATTAAGATAAATAGTATGCCCTGAAGAAAGGGCAGGAAAAGGCCAAGGATCCCCAAGGCCACGAATAACCACCCGATGATGAGCAGTCCAAACTTTCTAATGGTGTCCATAGGTAAATTATTCCCGAAATAATAGAGGATTAAACCGTGTTTCAAAATCAAATACGTCCAGCCCCTCCTTCTCTTTGAGGAAATTTACCACCCTGTAGGTGACTGGAGTGACGATTGCCTCATAAATAGATTTTGAGAGCCACTGGACCACGATGGCTCCTGATAGAGTAGACAAGGGAATGGTTCCTATAAAGGCAAGGGTCATGAAAATTAAAGAATCCAGTCCCTGCCCGACAAGGGTTGATCCTATCGTCCGGGCCCACAACCACCGGCCCTGGGTGGCTATCTTCATCTTAGCCATGACATATGAATTGGTAAACTCGCCAACCAGGTAGGCCAAAAAAGAAGCCATTAACAATCTGGGAGTAAAACCAAGGATCTGTTCATAGGCAGATTGCCCATCCCAGAAAGAGGCTGCTGGAAGGATCTGCCCTAGCCATATCGCCACCACAACGATCAAATTACAGAAAAAACCTAACCAAATCACCTGTCTTGCCTGACGGTATCCATAAACCTCTGTAAGCACATCTCCAAAAATATAGCTGATCGGGAAGATGATGATGGCTGCTGGCAATACCAGCCCAAAGATACGGATCAGCTTGACCGCAATGATATTGGAGGTGATTAAACAAGTAATAAAGATCGAAGCCGTCAACAAGAACCAGTAGGAGTATGATCTGTTCTCAACCGTCCTTTGATGAGGATCCCTTCGCATAGAATTACCTCTTTTCGATCAGGATGCTTATTATTTATACTGAAAATTCATTTCTTTCAACTAAAATTATGGGTCTTCCTATGGTTGGAGATTGGGGGAGAATAGGATATAATTTGAATATTTTAACTCTTCTTTCGTCTAAAGGATTAAGAGAGTGAATCAAAATGAGAGGGGATGGATCTCCAGGTGTCAACAAGGGGATCCAAATGCTTTAAAGGAGATCTATAATCAATACCATAAGAAGGTTTATCAAATCGCCTATGGAGTGGTGAGACAAAGAGAAGAGGCTCTGGATATTGTGCAGGAAGTCTTTATCAAACTTTTTCATTCGATTAAGAATTTTAAAGGGAGGTCTCAATTCTTCACTTATCTCTACCGAATGGTCATCAATACAGCTATTGACCATACAAGAAAGATAGGGAAATACCCCCTTTCAAGCCTTGACGATGTGGGCAGTTTTCAACCCCCAGAGGATATTGAAAGAGGACCAGAAAAAACCCTTCTAAACAAAGAGCTCAGGGAAAGATTGAACAGGGCGTTAGATAAACTTCCCCCAGAACAGAGGGCCGTCCTCGTTCTCAGGGAAGTAGAAGGCCTATCCTACCAGGAAATGGCTGAGACAATGGGATGTTCTATTGGCACGGTGATGTCCCGTCTCCATTACAGCAGAAAGAAGATGCAAGAGCTATTGAAAAAGGATTTGGAGAGTCTTAGTGAAATTACTTCCTTTTAAAGGATAGAATAGAGGATCCTTTCATATGAACCAGGCATAGGAAATGGGGTGACAAAGATGAAAGACATCTGTTCTTCAATATTAAGACTTCTCAATAAATATTTTGATCAGGAAGTTACCCCAAGAGAAAGAATCCTTGTGGAAGATCATCTGAAAGAGTGTCGCTCTTGTCAGAAGTCTTTAAAATTTATGGAGGAGCTGAGAAGTCTTATTAATCTTCAGATCAGAGAAGCCACGCAAGAAGAAGATCTTCCTTGGCTATGGCAAAAAATCGAGAGAGGCATCCATCTCCAAGAAAGACCCACCCTATGGCAATTCATTCAATCCTGGCTTACCTCCTCCCCCTTTTTGAAAAAGAAGGTTTGGATCCCGGTCGTTGCCACTCTCGGATCTTTTCTTCTTATTTCTACCCAGATATTTTATAAAAAAATCCCTTCCCATCCCGACTTAAGTGTTGTAGAATATGTTGAAAGTCAGACCCATAACATCATGGTCTATGAATTTGATAAGCCTAAGGTGACCATCATATGGTTATTCGATGTGGTAGACAAAGATTCAACTGCATCATGAAACAGACCCCCCTCCTTCTTCCCATCTTCGTCTCTTTTCTTCTGCTGACTTCACTCTCTTATGCTCAAGTCCAAACTCGGCTTCGAGTCTTTGAGGCCTCTAATGTTGGTAGTGGAATCGACTCCTCTTTAAGGGATATGGGAGATCAGTTGAAGTCTCTCTTCAGTTTTTCCTCCTATCGACTTTTAAGGGAAGAAATGCATACCCTCTATCCCAACCAACCTGTTTTAGTCCCCATCGCCTCTCGCAGAGAGATTGAACTTACCTTGATTGGAAAACAAAGGAATGTTGCAGAGGTGAAGGTAAAAATCAAACAAGAGCAGAAGGATATTCTCAATACCCAGGTGAGACTTTCTCCTGGAAGGACTGTCTCTATCGGGGGGCCAAAACATGGTGAAGGAGTGTTGATCATTGCCCTCTCTGCCCATTTTTAATTCTTATACTCATCAACCCTCTATAATTGAAAAAGAAAGAATCCTGTTATGAAAGCCATGATTTTAAGAGAAATTGCTCCTATTGAAAATAAACCCCTGAGAATGGAAGACTGGCCTGATCCTGATTTAGGACCAAAGGAAATCCTCATCAAGGTTTCTACCTGCGGAATCTGTCACACAGAACTTGACGAGATTGAGGGGAGACTCATTCCAAATCTCCCCATCATCTTGGGCCATCAGATTGTTGGAAAAGTTGCAAAAATGGGACCCGAAACCACCACCTTTCGTTTAGGGGATCGAGTTGGAGTTGCATGGATTAATTCCGCATGTGGAAAGTGTCCATTCTGTCAAAAAGGGAATGAAAATTTGTGCTCGGAATTCCGAGCCACAGGGTGCCATACTCATGGGGGATATGCCCAATATGCAGTGGTTTCAGAAGACTTCGCCTATCCTATCCCTGAGAGATTCTCTGATGCAGAAGCCACTCCTCTCTTATGTGCCGGTGCTATTGGATATCGCGACTTAATCCTTTCTGGAATTAAAAAGAATCAAACCCTTGGCCTCTTTGGATTCGGGGCTTCGGCTCACATTGTAATTCAGATTGCTACCTATTGGGGAATTGAGGTCTTTACTTTCACAAGAAGTGAAGAACATCGAAAACTGGCCAAGAGATTTGGAGCTTCATGGACTGGTAGACCTGAGGATCCTCCTCCCAAGAAGGTCCACTGCGCCATTGACTTTACCCCTGTGGGAGAGACTGTTCCTCATGCCTTGAAGGTCTTAGAAAAGGGTGGGAGATTGGTACTCGCAGTCATTCGGAAAAGAAATCCTATTCCTCCTCTTGACTATGCCCAGCACCTCTGGGACGAAAGAGAATTAAAGAGTGTGGCCAATATTACCCGAAAGGATATCCAGGAATTCCTTCCCCTCGCCGCTAAAATTCCTATCCTCCCCGAGGTCCAAGAATTTAATTTGGAAGAAGCTAATCAAGCTCTCCTTCTTCTGAAACAAGGAAAGATTCAAGGAGCAGGGGTTTTGAAAATGCCTGAATAAATGGTAAGGAGAACCTCAGATGGAGATAAGAAAAAAGATTGAAGCCATCGGAAAAAGGACCATGATCCTTGATGTGAACTCAAGATACTATGGCTTGGAGACATTAGTGTTGATGGAAAATGCAGGTCGAGGAGTAGCCGATGTGATCTCGCAAAGGTATGGCAAGAATAGAAAGATCGGAATATTCTGCGGAACAGGCAATAATGGGGGCGATGGGTTTGTGGCCGCCAGGCATTTAATGGATCAGAATCAGGTCACACTTTTTCTCCTCGGACATCCTAATGAGATCCGTACTGAGGAGGCCAAAAGGAATTGGCAGATATTAGAACATACCCATCTTCAAAGGTTTTTCATTAGAGACTCAACTGATCTTATAAATCATGACCTTGACCAGTTTGATATCATTGTGGATGGAATGCTTGGCACAGGGATCCAGGGAGAACTCCGAGAACCTTATAAGAGCACAGTCCTAAGGATGAATCAGACCAATGCAAAAAAGGTCTCCATTGATATTCCTACTGGCTATGGTTCTAAAACCTCCTTGGAATCCAATATCACAATAAGTTTTCACTTTCCAAAATGTGAAGGGGCTGAGGTCCTAAGCCTCGGGATTCCCTCTGGGATTGAAAAAGGAGTTGGTCCTGGAGAGGTAAAAGCACTCCAGAAAAGAAAACCAGCAGCCCATAAGGGAGAAGCCGGAAGGGTCATGATCATTGGAGGTTCTGCCTTCTTTCGGGGGGCCTTGGAGTATGCTGGAAGGGCAGCAGCAAAAATTGCCGACCTGGTTTACCATTGCTCACCCGACCCTTGTTCAGGGGCTGTCGAAAGAATTCCTGATTTTCTTGGAACCTGTCTAAAAGGGGACTATTTAAAGGGGGAACACCTTTCTGAGATTGTGAGGAGGGTCAATCAATATCGCTGTGATTCTGTCGTGATCGGACCTGGCTTGGGGTTAGGCCCTGAGATAGGCATAAAAGAGGAAACAAAAGAACTGGTGATTGGATTAATCAAAGAGCTCAAAAACCAAAAGTTGATTATCGATGCAGATGGACTGAATGCGATTTCAAAGAGCTTAGAAGTCTTAAGAGAGAATATGGTCTTAACCCCCCATCGGGGTGAGTTTAGGAGGTTGACAGGACAGGAACCCACTGAAGAGAATGTCACTCATTTTGCCAAACAATTTGGATGCCTTCTCGTAGTAAAGGGACCGATTGATATGATCTCAAATGGGAGGGAAACCAAATTAAATTTCACCGGGAATCCAGGGATGGCCACCGGAGGAACAGGGGATATTTTATCTGGCACCATTGCAGGTTTTGCTGCCATCAACGAGCTGTTTGAATCCTGTTGTGCCTCTACCTTTGTGGTTGGATTGGCAGGTGATTTTGTAAAAAAAGAAAAGGGATTTTATTTCACTTCGAACGATGTAATCGAAAAATTGCCAGAAGCCATCCAATGGGCTGAAGATTTTTAAGAAAGCGGTGGAGAGGGAAAGAGAATCACTATCTTAATTCCTGATCAAAATCCTCTTTCTTCTTTTTTTTCTCGCTCTGCCACTCATTAAAGGAATCAATCTCATCATAAAAATGAGAGGGTTGACCGTTTTTGGGCAAATTACAGTCAAGATCGCAACAGCCTCCTTTGAGCATACATTTCGAATCCTCATAAAAGATACATGATTCAATCATAGACATCTCCCACTTCTTCCTCCATCCTAACTGAGGATGGATAATGAAAAATCCCGTGGTTAATATAAGCCACGGGATTTCCAAAGTTCTGATTCGGCAACCCGGCTATCCAGGAGATCTGATCAACCCTGGACCCGTGGCTTTCCGCCCCACGATTACTCGAGGTTTGGCTTTATCGGATTTTTAAAATATCTTCTGCAATAAAAATGCCAATGAGCAGAGTTTATAATTTATTGATTACAAATATATTTCTAAGCAATAAAGTCTTATTACCCCATTGACTGGATTCTTTATAACCAAATCGTACAATTTTGAACTGAACCATAATGATTCTAATGTTGAAAAGAATTAGTAAAAATTATAGTCCATCCTTCCAAAGATTCATGCTCACATAATTTTTTCAAGGTTTAAGAGCTTTTTCTTTATTTTTTTTCCATAACGGAATCCACCTAAATGTCCATTCTCATTGATCACCCTATGACAGGGAATGATTAGGGGTATAGGGTTTTGACGATTGGCATTACCGACGCCACGAAAAGCCTTTGGGTGACCAATGGCCTGAGCAATCTCTTTGTAAGAGCGAGTCTGCCCGTAAGGGATCTTTGTCAATGCTGACCATACCTTCTTTTGGAACGGTGTCCCCCTTAGGTCCAATTTACAATCAAAATATACGTTTTCTCCTCTTAAATATCGCTTTAGTTGATTCAGGATCTCCCTGTTCTTCTGATCATCTCTAATGACCGGACCTAAAAATCTATCCCTCAATCTTTTCAAAAAGGTCCCCTCAGATCTGAGAAAGTCTACCATACAGACTCCCCCTTCTGTGGAAGCCACAAATATCTTTCCTAAAAAATTCGAATTAAGAGAGGAATAATAGATCAATTCCAACCTTCTCCCTCAACCCAATTTATTCCATCCAAAACTTGCCAAAGACCGTAGGGCGGATTACGACCATATTTAACCCTAGCCTTTGATCACTCCCATGGGAATAAGTTTCACTACCTTTCGGCTAATCCCTGCTTGATGGACCACATTCACGACATCATTGACATCCTTATAGGCATCAGGGATCTCTTCCACTATGGTTCCCCGACTTGCTCCTTTCACAATAATGCCGTTGTCCTCCAATTCCCTTGCGATCGACCTTCCCTTGGCTGCCTTGATGGCCTGATGACGACTCATCACCCGCCCAGCTCCATGGCAGGTACTACCAAAGGTCTCCTCCATCGCCCTCTCTGTTCCAACTAATACATAGGAACATCGACCCATATCCCCAGGAATGAGAACTGGTTGTCCGATGGATTGGTAATCTGATGGGATGTCAGGATGGTTTGGAGGAAAGGCCCTGGTGGCCCCTTTTCGATGAATGCACAACCTTTTACTCTCCCCGTTCACCCTATGGGTTTCAATCTTCGCAATATTGTGGCAGACATCATAGATTAAATCCAATTTCAAATCTTTTGGGCTTCTTTGAAAAACCTGCTCAAAGGTCTCCCTCACCCAGTGGCTAATCATTTGCCGATTGGTGAAGGCAAAGTTGGCTGCGCAGGCCATGGCCTTGAGATACTGCTCCCCCTCAGGTGAGAGGATTGGAGCACAACAGAGTTGAGGATCTGGAAGTTCAATTTGATACTTTTTGGCTGCATTCATCATCACCCGGATGTAGTCATCACAGACCTGGTGGCCTAAGCCCCTTGATCCGGTATGCACCATAATCGTGACTTGATCCACCCATAGACCCAAGGATCGAGCAATGGTTTCATCAAAGACTTCGGCCACATAACCTACTTCTACAAAATGATTTCCAGAACCTACTGTCCCTAATTGGGCCCTGCCTCGTTCCATCGCTTTTTCAGAGACCTGTTCTGGGTCTCCTCCCTCAATACAACCCCCTTCCTCAATATAGTTGAGGTCTTCTGATGTACCAAACCCTTTTTCAACAGCCCACCTGGCCCCCTTTTTCAATACCTGCCGCTCCTCCTCCCGATTCAACTTGAGATCCTTCCTATGCGATCCAACTCCTGAAGGGATGTTGCGAAAGAGGGCTTCCACTAATTCTTTTATTCTTCCTTGAATCTCTTTGCGACTCAACCCTGAGCGCATCAATCTTACCCCTCAATTGATATCATAACCCACTCCTCCTGGAGAGACGACCCCCTCCTCCATATCAAAGCCAGCCACCCCTCCAATCGGAAAACCATAACCCCAGTGGATATCTGGCATCGCCAAGGAGTGGCTCACGATTCCCGGAAGCCATGCTACATTGGCCACCTGAACCAAACTCTGATCTTTCTGAATATCGGCAAACATTCGCTCATCTGCATAGACCATTCCATCGGTCCTCATCTTTCCTTCTCGTGGAATCCTCCACCGATAATCATCTATCTTCTGAACCTTGATCTTTTCATCCGTCACAATACTCCCTCCAAGATTTCAACATTAAAGATCGAGGATGATCTGAGCCCTCCATTGACCCTCTTTCTGTTTTACTTCAATCTGATGGTAAGTCACCGCTTTCACCTCTGTTTTGATCACATGAATTCCTTCCTGAAATGGCTCGCCCCTGATGACGGCCTCTAAACCATCCTCACCGATCGATTTGATCTTAAACTCTTTAAATAGAAGATTCTCAACCTCATGGAGGTAGAGGAGTTCACTCAACCAGTCCACCATGAGACGCTCCAAGGTCTCGGCCTTGATATTGATTTTCCTCTCGATCCGGCTTCTTAGCCTTCTTAAATCAGTGATGAGGTGAAAGAAGGCTTCTCCTGCATTTTCGAAAAGGGACTTTAGATCATCTCCATAAACAATGAGGCCGATATCTGCCGTATGATCTAAGATCTCATATCGTTTCATTCACCCTTTTTCTTACCTTTGACAATATTGACAGCCTTCTCCACCATGTCAGGAATCTTCCCAAAAAAGGACTCTATGATCGCAGGCCCTCTTCTCAGATTGAGAATAGAGACCTCTCCCTCTTTGATCACCAGGAAGGCAATCGGCTCTACACAAATTCCTCCCCCACCTGCTCCTCCGCTTCCCCCTGAAGTCTTGATCTGCTCTGTTCCTGCACCTGCACCAATCCCCAAAGAGATTTTTGAGATCGGGAGAACCGTAAACTCTCCTGCCTTGATTCCTTCCCCGACAATGGTCTCAGTCTTGGCGACGGCTTTAAATCCCTCTAAAAGTGTCTTGATTAAATCCGTTGCTTCCATCTGGATTCACCTCCTTTTAATTTTCCTTCCCCTGATCTCACGGAACATGGGAAGGATCCATTTCCTTAAATGAAAAAATAAAGCTCTGGGTGATGTAAAAATTTCTCCCTTGCACCAATTCTCTCCCAAAAAATTGACAGAGAGATGGATCTTTTGATCTGGATTCCATGAACGAACAACATTTGCCCATCCGTAAAGAACCCCATTGATCATTGGGTCTTGGAAAGAAATAGTTCCCTCTATCTTCTTAATCCTCCAATCAGTGATAAAAGAGAACATACCTTTCAAATAAACCCAGCGAATGGGAAACCTTCTCGGAGGCTCAACCCTCACCCTCCCGATTGGAAAGGGAACTGTCCCTCCAAGAATTTTTAGGGAGACCCTTCCCTCCCTCCATTCTGCTCCAATCCCTCCACCCCATTGAATCGAGATCGACTTATTTTGGGTGTTCCATTTAAATGAAACGGGGATCATCCTGCCCTCTTCTTTTGTGTCTTCTGAATAAATCTTTCCTTCGACACAATCACTCGCTCGTGTTCTCCTTCGGCGATCTTTTCTTTCTCATCAAAGGCATCAATGAAGAAGAAAAGCCGATTTCTTACCGTTTCCTTCAAAAGGGCGTTAGCCGTCACCTTCATGCCAAGAGGGGTAGCGGCGATGTGTCTGACCTTAACCATCGTCCCGAGACTGATTTGATCATTGGGTATGAACTCTTGAATTGCCTTGATGGCTGCCTCCTCCATTAGTTGAATGAGCCTTGGGGTGGAGAGGACCTCGATGGCCATTCCTTTCACAGGGCTGACCAAATCCTCCTCTCTAACGATCATTTCAGATTCCCCACATAATCCAGGAACCATTCCCCCCTCCTTTCTAATTTTTGAGAAAAAGGGTGATTGGGTTGAAGTCCTTTTTAAAATTCTTTAAAAATCTCATCATCGTAGATTTTCTCAAGCCTCTCCTTATGGGTTGACTCTTCTTGAGCCAGGATTAAAAGTAATTTCTTTAAATTTGGGTCATCAACCCGCTTTTCTGTAGAAAGGTATAGTCGTTGGGATTTCTCCTCATTCTTTATGGCCATCCGAAGAAGGTCGGCATAACTCATATCCGAACTAAAAGGAACATCCTCCATCACTTCACCAATTCCCAGTCCCTTGGTCTTCTTCAATTTTATCTGGCTGATCTTCTTTATATCAAATCTTTCAAGCTTTTTCTTATGTCCTTCTTCCATTTTTGCCAATTCCTTAAAG
>JBBIRT010000028.1:25343-27904 GCA_037441725.1 Deltaproteobacteria bacterium
TTACCCCTGGGTTAGAACGATCGGCGGCCATTTTATAAAAAGCTGCTGCATCCGCTTCCTTCCGGATTGCAAATCTCAGAATTTCTTCCAGGCTATTCCACTTCATTTTCTCCTCCCTCTTTAAAAATCTCCTTGACCTCGGAGATCAGCTCCTCTGCCTCCTGTTCAAACTCCTTAGGGACCATCACCATGGCCCATCCTTTTTGAGGGATGTAAAGACCATCATAGGCAGTATCCGAAAATGACTTGATCAGGAATGGAATCCTGGCCTCCTTGAGACTTTGAGAAACCCTGTCCCCTTCAAATCGGTTTTCAATAATCCCTACCTTTACCCAATCCATCCTCTTTACTGCCTCCAGTTCCGGGGTACATCTGCGAAAGAAGCTCTTCGATCCAGTTCATCTAATTGGTTTTCAAAATATCGAATGGCATGGCTGACCCGAATAAATTCTGAACCGGATTCACCTTTTCCCTCGTAATTCTTTTTTATCCTCTTCAACTCTTCTATGATAAAAACGAAACTGACCGACCCAAAAATCCTTTCCATAACCTCCTGGCCGATCTGGAGAGGGAGTTCCTTGTAAGGAATAGAGGGTCATTTTCCCATTGAGAGAATCCAATACGACTCTAAACTTATTGAGGAAAGAGTTTCCCAAGAGTCCAGGGGATTGAGAGGGTATATCATGGATGAGGACGTCAACATTTTTAACTTCCGCCTTTCCTACCTTTATAGACTGCAAAGTCACCATTGGGGTAAAAATCAAGGAGCTTACTGTGAGGATTGGAATAAATGGGGTGGTTTCATCAATGGTCACCCCTAAGTCTTTTGCAATCTTTCGATTGATAAGGGTAAAGCTGGCCCCTGTGTCTACAATGAATGGTTGGCTGATTCTCCCATTTAATAGGACATCCACTAACAACAATTCGTGTCTTTGCACCAGATCCACGGTGATGGCCTCGGATTCAGAAACCTCTTTAGGCAGGTTAGGGCTCATGGGTTCCTGAGGTTGAGGGATTGAGGGCTCTCTCAAGGATTTCCGAGTCTCTACCTCGGGAAGATATCTCTCTGGAATAGCTGAAAGATCATCCGTAAAATGGACTCCTCCTTTTTCATCCACCCACTTATACATCTCTCCCTGACAAGGAAGAGAGAATATCATTAATAAAACGATAGGCGTGATGAAGATCACTCTCATATTGTCACCTGGCATCCGCTTGGGGGATTTTCTGTAAACCTAGCATTTTAATTCTATATTAAGGATGGTAATGAAGTCAATTGTCAATAAGTACTCGCCTGGTTATAATTTTAATCGATATGAAAATCTACTCTCCTCATCCTGATTCGATCCGAAGCCTTTTTGACAACATTGCTTCAACCTATGATCTTCTTAATCATCTCCTCAGTTTTGGGATGGATATTCACTGGAGGAAGAAGGCCGTTCAAGAGTTGAGAGGGGCTGAAGGTCAGATATTAGATCTTGCCACAGGGACAGGGGATGTGGCGATTCAAATCATTCATCAAAACGGACAGGATCAAAAAGTTTATGGATTGGACTTTTCGATGCCGATGATGAAAAGGGCACAGAGAAAAATCTCTAAGATGGGTTTGGGGAAGGCTATCAAATTGATCTATGGCGATGCCCTTTTCCTCCCCTTCCGAGACAACTCCTTCTCTGCTTCAGTCATTGCCTTTGGTTTGAGAAATATTGTTGAGAAAGAGAAGGCCCTATCTGAAATGGTTCGAGTCATCAAACCAGGAGGAAAACTCGTGATCTTAGAATTTACCCTTCCTGAGAAGGGGTGGATGAAGAGATGCTTCCCAATCTATTTTCAAAGAATCCTTCCCTGGCTTGGAGGGATAATGTCTGGCGATCGAGGGGCTTACACTTATCTTCCAAAATCGGTTTCCAATTTTCCATCAATTGAAAAATATGAAGAGTTGATGAGAAGCACAGGGTTAGAAACCATTCGCTCTCAGTCATTGACCGGTGGCATTGCCTCTATGATTTCGGGGAAAAAGAGGTGGGCATAATTCGGCCTTTCACATTCTCTGATTTAGCGGCCATTCTCCAGATTGAAAACCAATCGTTTCCAAAATCTCCCTATGATGCAAACACTTTCCTGAACCTCTACTCCCGTTATCAGGAAACATTTCTTGTTTATACGAATAAGGAATTGAGTCCAAAGGAAGAGATCTTAGGGTATATCATCTTTTCTCGGGATGGCCATATTCTTTCTATTGCGGTCCATCCCCAGCATAGAAGAAAGGGGATCGCTAGCCAGCTCATTCAGAGGGCTATGAAGATCCCTCGCCTTAAGAAATTGTGGGCGGAGGTGAGGAAAAGTAATCGCGGGGCCCAGGCCTTCTATCTCAGGATGGGTTTTAAAACCGTAGGAGTCATTCCCAATTATTATGGAAATGACTATGCCCTGATCATTGAAAGGATTTTATAGAAAGCACCCTGCTCATTTTGAAAATCGGATGATATCTCCAATGTTGATCCCATTGGAAGAAAACCATCCCTGATTCATTTCCAGAGCATAGAGGGAGGGTTTGGGAG
>JBBIRT010000029.1:0-27828 GCA_037441725.1 Deltaproteobacteria bacterium
TCCCATTGATTTAGCCGGGACGGCTGTATTTCTAGCAAGTCCTGCTTCAAATTTTGTCACAGGTGTTGCCATCCCTGTAGATGGGGGTTATGCAGTTAAAGGTTAAAGAAATAAGGGAGGATTCCCTAAATTTAAAATTCAATGCAGAGGAGGAGCGATATGAAAATAAAAGCTGCAGTCCTAAGAGAGTACAATAAGCCAGTAAGCGTCGAGACCATTAATTTAGCACCACCCAAGGAAAAAGAGGTTTTAATCAAAACCGCCTATACCGGTTTTTGTCATTCGGACTATTCCTTCATTGTTGGAAACTTTAAATTTCCTGTTCCTTTAGTGATTGGACACGAGGCCTCCGGTGTTGTTGAAGAGGTGGGTCCAGGAGTGACCTCCCTAAAAAAGGGGGACCATGTGGTGGCAGCCTGGATGTGTCCCTGTGGACAATGTCCTGAATGTACCAGTGGTCAAGGATATATCTGTAGAAAGAGCCATGAGTTCCATGGGGCAGGTTCGCTGATGGATATGACCTCCCGGCTTTCCGATGCAAAGGGGAATAGATTGAACCATCAGACATTAGTTTCAGGGTTTGCAGAATATATGGTTGTTCCTGAAATAGGAGCGATCAAAATTAGAGATGATTTACCATTGGATCAGGCCTGTTTTTTAGGTTGTTGTTTACCCACAGGGTTTGGTGCCGTTTATAATGCTGCAGGAGTAAAACCAGGAGACTCTGTGGCGATTTGGGGGATGGGTGGTGTTGGTCTCAATGTGGTACAGGGAGCGAAATTAAGAAGTGCCTATCCCATCATTGCCGTGGATCTGGAAGGAAGCAAGGAAGCCATTGCCCGAGAATTTGGGGCTTCCCATTTTATCAACAACAGTAAAGAAGATCCTGTTCCAATTATTCAGAAGCTGACAGGAGGCGGGGCAAAATATTGTTTTGAAGCGATTGGTGATCCTGGGGCTATTGTCCAGGCCCATTGGTCACTTGGACTTGGAGGAACATTGATTCAAATTGGGATCACTCCAGAATCTGCTATGACAGGTCTCCCCCTTGCCTATACCCCTCCCCATTGTAAGGGCGTCAAGGGGACTCTTTATGGAAACATCCGACCCCATGAGGATATTCCCGCATTTGCGGATATGGCCATGAGGGGGGAGATTAATCTTAAGAAACTGATCAGTAATAAATTCAAGGTTGAGGAGATCAATAAGGTGGTTGAGGCAATGGAGAAGCGCCAGATCATTGGACGATGGGTCTGTGAGTGGTAACAGTACGATTTATTTGAAACGAAATCGCTGCAAGGTCATCTCCCAAAATATTGAGAAGACCTTGCAGCGATAACAAAAACTGTTTAGACCTTCGAAATCACTATGATTCATCATAATCCAAAAACCATTAAATCTTAAAACTATAAAAATTCCGGAAATTCTTAAATCAAATGATTTATAAAAATTAAAATTATTTTTAATAAAAAGGCCTCTATCTAAATTTGGTCTAACCTTAGACCAAATATTTATGAGTAAATTTTGGATCCGAAACATCAAAAAATAATTTTTAAACCATTACCATCGAAACGGGCTTTTGAGGAGATTTCAGACCAGATCAAAGAGGGTATTCATTCTGGACTTCTCCAGTCTGGGGATAAATTGCCTCCTGAGAGAGAATTGGCAAGGCAATTCAATGTAAGCAGGATGGCTGTACGCGAAGCCTTCAGGGTGTTAGAGGATTCAGGATTTATTTATATTGTTAAAGGAAGTAATGGTGGAGCCTTTGTTAAAGCCCCGGAGACTTCAGATGTGATTAAATCCGTAAAGAATTTTTCGGTGCGAGGGGGGGTAACGTTTGGGCAAATCATTGAGGCCAGGTTAATGATTGAATTATCCTCTTTGGAATTATTGATCGAAAGGATTACAGATGGTGAATTGAAAGAATTGGAGAGAAATATTAATATCACAGATCAATATTTGCGAGAGGGTTTTTCCCCAAGCTACCTCCAAACAAATTTTCATGTCATTTTGGCTCGCTCTCTTCGGAATCCATTGTTAGAAACATTTTTGGTTACCACTATGAATTTAATTGTAAGTTTTTTTGGAAAGGGTGATCCTGATGATATTATAAAGTATTCTTTTAAGAACCTTAAAGAACATAGAAGAATCTTTCATGCTATAGCCCGAAAAGATTTAGCGGCAGCAAAGAGAATGTTGAAAATGCATATCTTGAATGTCCCTCCTCCCATGAAGGGAAAGAGAGGGAAGTTAGATGATGTTTTACGAGGGTCAGAAATATCCTCTCAAAATGAATACTTAATCTTGTAATCAAGAGAGGATTTTTTAGGAGAGAAAAGGACCAAACTGGAGGGCATGGAATGAACGAAATAAATCGAAGGGGTCACCTGCCACAAAGGGAAGGGGCGGTGGATATCGTAGAGCTTGAAAAACGAGTGATTCTCATGGAGGACATTCAGGAAATCGAGAATCTCCAAAAAATATATGGCTATTATTTCGAGATAGGAAACTATCAGGGGATAGTAGACCTGTTTTCTGAAAATACTGAGTCTGTTGAAATCGAAAGTTGTGGATTGTTCCTGGGCAAAACAGGTGTCAAGAAGATGTATGTAGACACCATAGGAAGTAGAAAATACGAATCATGGGTACGATTTTGCATCCAGATGATGGGTGGGGTGGTTGATGTTGATCCTGGTGGCAAGACGGCCAAAGGGAGATGGCAGACTTGGCTATGCGAGGCCATGCCAGTAGGAGGAGTACCGAGGCAACAGTGGCTTCATGGATATTACGAAAACGAGTTCATCAAGGAACACGGGAGATGGCTGTTTAAGAAGCTCCACTGGAATGTGACATTCTACACCTCTTTTGAGGCTGGATGGATCCGTATCCCGTTGCTCGGTTTGCTAACCATGCAGACAGCCGACGCACCGCCAACGGCCTTTCATCCCTATCCATCAGGCTATAAGTTTCCCTATCACTTTAATCATCCAATCACTGGGGATGGATAGGTCAAACTTGAGATGAGGGTATGGAATGCCATGAGATAAAAATTATTAATAATAAGAAATCCATAATCAAAATAAAGAAAGGAGGAATTGAAAATGGCAACTTTAGAAGAATTGCAGGCCAGGATCACTCGTTTGGAGGATATCAAACAAATTGAGAAACTTCAAAGAATCTATGGGTATTATTTGGATTACAATGAGTATCAGAAGGTCGTTGATTTATTTTCCGATAATGCTGAATCTGTAGAGATAGCAGACTATGGGGTTTATAAAGGCAAACAAGGGATCAAACGATTCTATCTGGAGTTATTAGGAGGAAAACCACCCAGGGTCGGAGAGCTTTCCATCGGGATGATCATGCAGGGGGTAGTCAATGTAGAGCCAGATGGAAAAACGGCCAAGGGAAGGTGGTATTGTATGATGATTGAAGCCAAACCAACCCTCTCGCTTCATGAAGGGGAGTTGCGCCAACTCTGGGGTAATGGGATTTATGAGAATGAATATGTTAAGGAGAACGGGAAGTGGTTATTTAAGAAGGTATTTTTCTTCTTGAATTTCAGAACCCCTTATGAAGATGGTTGGTTAAAGGTTCCTGTAGTGGGACAGCACGGACCAAGTAAAGAGGTTCCGCCGGATGAGCCTCCAACCTATTATCATCCCTATCCCTCTGGATTTCATTTACAACCCCATTATAAACATCCCATTACAGGAAAATGATTTATGCGCACTACCCTTATAAAGAAACCTTTAGATAAAGAAAAGGGAGGTAAAAAATGAATCTGGAAGAATTGGAAAAAAGGGTAACTCTTTTGGAAGATATTCAGGAGATAGAGAATCTCCAAAGGATATATGCCTATTATTTTGACTTGCAGAGATGGGAGGATATTATCGATCTGTTTTCAGATAATGCTGAATCAGTGGAGATTGTAGACCATGGACTATTCCTTGGTAAAGAAGGAGTTAAAAAGATGTACTGGGACTGGATTGGCAAGGGGATTCGATCTGCTAACCAACCCTGGATTCAGTTCATCATTTTGCAAATTGGGGGAGTGGTGGATATTTCCCCAGATGGTAAGACAGCCTGGGGAAGATGGCAGACCTGGCTATGTGAGGCCAAACCTTTTGGGGCATTTCCCCGACAAGAGTGGCTCCATGGTTACTATGAGAATAAATATGTCAAGGAGAATGGGAAGTGGTTCTTCTCCAAATTGCATTGGAATAACACTTTCTGCAGTCCTTTTGAGGATGGATGGCTGAAAACCCCACTGATGGGTTTGATGAATTATCATCCCACGGTGAAACCGGATGCCCCACCCACAGCCTTTCATCCTTATCCTTCAGGATATCATCTGCCTTATCACTATAAACATCCAATTACCAGCGAGTAGGGTTCTTAAGACCTAAAGATGATTATTGAGAGATGTAAACAATAAAGAGGAGGGCCATTATTTCACTGTAATTGGAAACTTATATGATGAGTCTTGGGAGGAATTGAAAAAGGAGCCAATACTCCATGGAGGATTATATTCCCTGTTGGTCTAAAAGATATTATGGAATTAAGTGAAGAGATGGGGTTCGAATTTCCAGGTAAGATGGATCTATAGTAAATCGTTAGTAATACTGGCATCAATAGAGGACAGTAAAATAAATAGAAGATTACGAAAAAAACCAACAAATAATTCGAAACTACTTAGGATTGAACAGCTGAGGGTCAATGATTGGTCATGAGGATGAAACATCTTTAGACAACCTGCAATTAATGATGTAAATAGTTAAGGAGGCTATTCAAATGACAAAAGCAGAAGAATATAATGGTTATGGGGTTGAGCTGGAGAAGTTGCTCCATCTGCGGACAGCGCCGATAGCGGTAAAGATGCTGGAGAATGAAAGAGATATTCCAAAAGATGCCATTAGACCGAAAAGAGACCGTGGTTATCACCTTGCTCAGTGTCAGGCTTTTGCCTTAACCCGCCGCAATAGGGAGACGATAGCCATGCTTAAAGAAGATTCCTGGTGTTGGGCTCCTTTAATCGCCTACGGAATAGTTGAAGCACCTGAATTTTTCCTTGAAGGCAATATCTTTTATCCTGCTTTGGTATCTACTTTAGAAGCTTCCAGGAAGGTGTCTAAACATAGTCCATTTTTTGAATACGGTAAATATATTGGGATTCTTTCCTCCCCATTGAGTGCTACTCGCTTTGAACCGGATGTGATTCTCATCTATTCTAATCCTACCCAATTGAGGGTGATGCTAATGGCCATTATGTATAAAGAGGGAAATATGGTGACTTCTGAGTTTAACCCTCTTGATTCTTGCATTTACTCTGTTGTGCCTGTCATCCAGAAAGGAGATTATCGTATTACCTTGCCTGATCCTGGAGATTTCCAGAGGGCACTGGCCAGAGAGGATGAGATTATCCTCTCCGTTCCACCTAACCGAGTAGAAGAGCTGGTCACAGGATTGAGGCACCTTGAAGAGATTCTGCATGGATATCTTCAGTTTAATCAAGAGATGAGGCCTGATTTTCCACGACCTGATTTCTATAACATGCTGTTTAAGAAGTGGGGGCTGGATGTTGAAAATGGGATTGCCTGTGGAGGGATCATGTGGAGGAAACCAGAATCATCTTAAAATGAGGGTAAGAACATCCATTACTTGATTTAATGGATGATAAAAGGGGTGAGTGCATCCTGTAGGTGATTATAAATCGAAAATCTTACCAGGATTAAGGATATTTTTGGGATCAAACACCTTTTTTAAACCTTTCAATAACCTCATCTGGCAGGGATCAAGATTCATTGAAAGAAAGGGTTTTCTCAAAAGCCCGATTCCATGTTCTGCAGTGATTTTTCCTCCAAGTTCAATGGTCTCTTGATAAAGTTCTCTCTGGGTTTGATCAATTCTATCCTCCCATTCATGATCAGGAAGTTCTCCTTTAAAGAGGAGGATGTGGACATTACCATCTCCTGCATGACCGAAAGACATCGCCCTCATTCGTGCTCTCTCAGAAATCTTATTGATTTTCTTGATCAGGATGGGGATCAGGCTTCGAGGAACGACCACATCCAGGCTTTTATACATACTTCCAAAATGATTCGCAGCTTCAAATAGACACTTACGAGCTTCCCACATCCTATCTCTTGCAGCAGGAGAAGGGGGGATGAGGATATCAAGGGCTCCATTTTTTTCACATATCTCTCCAACCTTGTTCTGGTCTTCCTCTAAAACTTCCTGCTGATTGCCATCCAGCGTGATAAGAAGATGGGCAGAGGCCTCTCTGAAAGGAAGGGTTCGCTTTGTAAAGCGCTCTGCCAGTTCAAAACTATTTCTTTCCATGAATTCGATTGCAGTAGGAACGATTCGAGAACGAATGATTTCTGAAACTGTTATGGCAGCCTGATCGATAGAATTGAAAGGGACAAGAAGGTCTTTCCTCAATTGGGGGAGAGGGATCAGCCTGAGGACAATTTGGGTGACGATGGCAAGGGTTCCTTCAGAGCCGATGACCAATTGGGTAAGATTATATACTGTGACATCCTTCACCACTTTTCCACCTGTAGAAATCATTTCTCCAGAAGGAAGAACTACCTCTAAGCCATTCACATAATCTTTGGTCGTTCCATACTTGACCGCACGTATCCCTCCAGCCCCTTCAGCGACATTGCCTCCAATACTGCAACTGGCAAGACTGGCAGGATCAGGAGGATAGAATAGGTTTTCTTTCTCCACTGCATTTTGCAATTCTCCTGTGATGAGTCCTGGCTCTGTGATTACCATCAGATTCTGATGATCGATTTCAAGGATCCTCTCCATTCTCTCACAAGAGAGGACAATTCCTCCATAAGCCGGTATCGCCCCACCACTCAGTCCAGTTCCTTTGCCTCTGGGGGTGAGGGGGATATTCTCTATATTGGCAAGATGCATAATCTCCTGAATTTCTTTCGAGGTAGTAGGTTTGACCACCACTTCAGGCCGATGAGAATATCCAATCGTCTCGTCCTTTGAGTAAAGGGAAAGGGTGTCCTCATCAGAAAAGACCGCCTTTGGGCCTGCGATATCGATCAATTGCCTAAGAATGGGGCCATCCACTGATCGGTACATTCTTTTATCTTCTTTCTTTCTCAGAGATTTTTGCCCAGGTGTCTCGAAGGGTTATCGTTCTGTTAAATACGAGGGCCTCATGAGAGGAGTCCACAGGATCGACACAAAAATAACCTAATCTCTCAAATTGGAATTGGCTTCCAGGAGATGCCCCTTCCAGACTTGGTTCTACACGGCAAGACGTTAGAATGTTGAGTGAGTCTTTATTCAGATGCTTTATGAAATCCGTTCCTTCTTCCAAGGGATCAGGGACATTGAAGAGTCGATCATAGAGTCTGACCTCGGCGGGTAAGGAGTGTTCTGCTGAGACCCAGTGAAGGGTGGCTTCCACCTTTCGCCCATCTGGGGCAAAGCCGCTACGGGTCTCAGGGTCATAGGTACAATGGACTTCAATGACTTCGTGGGTATTGGGATCCTTGACGATACCTATACATTTAATAAAATATCCGTATCGAAGGCGGACCTCCTTACCGGGTGACAATCTATAGAACTTTTTAGGAGGATTTTCCATGAAATCATCTCTTTCGATATACAGAACTTTAGAAAAAGGGACTTTCCTCGAGCCCATTTTTGGATTTTGAGGGTGATATGGGCAATCAAGCTCCTCTACTTGATCTTCCGGGTAGTTATCGATCACTAACCTGAGGGGACGAAGGACGGCCATTACACGCGGGGCCTTTTCATTTAAATCCTCCCGAACGCAGTGTTCAAGGAGAGCCATATCGATAAGGCTCTCATTTTTAGCAACTCCAATACGCTCACAGAAATTCCGAATGGCCTCAGGCGTATAACCCCTTCTTCGCATCCCAGCTAAGGTAGGCATTCTTGGGTCATCCCATCCAGAGACATGGCCTTTTTCTACCAATTCGATGAGTCTCCGTTTACTTAACACGGTGTAGCTGAGATTAAGGCGAGCAAATTCGATTTGTTGAGAATGACATTCCACATTCAATTCGTCCAGAAACCAATCATAGAGGGGTCGATTGTTTTCAAACTCAAGGGTACAGATTGAATGGGTGATCCCTTCGATTGCATCTGAAAGGGGATGGGCAAAGTCGTACATCGGATAGATGCACCATTTCCTCCCAGTTCGATAATGAGAATCTTTTTTAATTCGGTAGATCACGGGATCTCGCATGGTGATGTTAGGGGAGGCCATATCAATTTTGGCTCGCAGGACATGGGTGCCCTCTTCAAATTCTCCAGAGCGCATCCTTTCGAACAGATCTAAATTTTCATCGACCGATCGATTCCGGTAGGGACTTTCCCTTCCTGGTTGAGTTAAGGTTCCCCGATAATCTCGAATTTCTTCAGGGCTCAAACTGCAAACATAGGCCTTTCCTTTTTTAATCAATTGAATAGCAAAATGATACAATTGTTCATAATAGTCAGAAGCAAAAAACAGACGATCTCCCCAGTCAAAGCCCAACCATTTTACATCCCGTATGATCGAATCCACATATTCCTGACTTTCCCCTTCAGGATCTGTATCATCCATCCTCAAATTACAGGTCCCTTTGTACTGGGAGGCGATTCCAAAATTGAGGCAGATGGATTTTGCGTGTCCAATATGGAGGTATCCATTGGGTTCCGGAGGAAAACGGGTAGCCACCCGCCCCTGGAACCTATTGGTGGATAAATCTCTCTCAATGATCTCTCTGATAAAATCTGATGAAGGTGATGGCCTCTTTTTTTCCATTAATTTTTTTCCTCTTTATCCCAAACAAGACTACTCTATTTTGCAATAAAAAGAGATGTTTTCCAAGGTCTGTTTTATCCGTCCATAGAATGATTTATGGTCTTGGATATTTCTACTTTGGTGGATTTCGATGAGGGGAATAACCTTCCAACGCCTTATCACAGGTAGGTATCCTCGGGAGGGACCGCGGGTTCTATTGATTGGAATTTAACATCCGATGCAGAGATCATCGGAAGAGTCTGGGAGGGGTTCATTTTATTCTATACTTTGAACCCTAATAGCATTTTTGTTTTGATCAAAAACATCTTCATCTTTCCCACCCGATTGGATAACATGGTCATATGATATTCGTCCTTGTCCTTAAAAAGGGGGATTTCCCTCTCTTTCTTCTTCAGACGAGTTGCATGGGTGGGACAGAGGGTAATACAATTACCGCATCCGATGCAGCGCTCTCGATTCACAGTGGATGTGCCATCCACCATTTCCCTCGCATTGAGCTGACAGATCTGAATGCATCTTTCACAACCATTACAAAGTTCTGAGTCTGTCTCTGCATAATAATTTGAGAGATAGAGATCCGCCGGGCGAGGATTTTGGACTATTCGATTTAGGAGAACACAACAATCTCCACAACAGCAACAGATGGCCTCTGGATTTTTAGAATTCTCCGGCTGGAGGATCAAGCCAGCTTCTTGAACCTTATCTAATATTTGGAAAGCCTCCTCTTTGGTGATAAAACGACCAATCCCCATCTCTACATGTCGCTTTGCATGGTCCGGTCCAATGATTAAACAGGTTTCGCGTAGATCCGTTTTAGTGCAGGGTCTTCCCTGAATATCTCCACTTTGTCGGCAGATGCAGTGGGTGACGGCTATCTTACCTTTCACATTTTCAATGGTCTTTCTTATATCGTCATATTGACTCACTTGCATTCTCTCTGGAAGAGAAATACTTTTTTCCACTGGGATTGTGCGTAAAGGGAGCATCCTCTTATCCTGAGGTTTTTTAGAAGTCCCCAATTTTAAACGAGCCTCAGATTGATAATGCCAGTAGTCATTAATCAAGTCTTTGGTTAGGCGATTTACCTGATAGTTGTAAATCCCTCCCACAGAGAAGGCAGCGTTGCTATAATGTTTTTCTGAATAACCCTCTTCGCTCACTAAGATCGTGCCTTTATGGGCCATTTGGTCAACTAACTTTTTCAATTCTTCGTAAGACATCCCTAACTTCCTTACCCTTTGGTAGATACGGCCCAAAGGTTCTGGTTTCATAGACAACTGCATGGCTAGTCTGGCTTCATTTGGAGTAAAAAGGTGCTTCAATAATCGAATATCTAATCCAGATTCTACCTCAGGAAATCCTGCAGGCAATCTATTTAAATATTTTTGAAGTTGTCGATAGATTGAGTCGTCTGTCATCATCTCTTTCCCCCCCATAACAAAAGCAGATGGTTTGGTATTTTATAAATTTATGATTGGTTTTATCACGATTCATTAAAAAATTCAATTTCCATTTAAATTGAAGAATTAATAGTAGAATTTGTTGAAAAAATTAACAGTAAAGTGTTTATTTTTTCAACAATAATATCTATTTAATTTTAATTAGTTAAAAGAGGATTAATAGCTTTTGTAAAAAAATTCAACATATTCATCATCTTATTTTTAATCATTTATTTTTCACAGTTTTATTTATAAATTATAACTTATTGAAATTATAATATATTTTAAAATTTAAAAAATTTAATAAAACTTTAAATTTTGGCTCGTTTTTTGAGAAAAAATAAAGTGAAAAAAATAAAAAAGGAGGGAATGAAATGGTCATCATATTGGTTTTTTTAACATTCTCAATAGCAATTTTGATTGAAGTGATTTCACATCGAAGGGCTGCTAAGAGAGAAGTTTCTTTAGGATTGGCTAATAAAGATGCAGTCTATCTTTCTCCTGTAATGGCAGTTTCGCCAAGATCAAATGGTCTACAGTTTCCAAAGGATCTCTATTATCACAATGGACATACATGGGCTAAGCTTGAAGGGAAAGATGAAGTTCTCGTAGGTCTGGATGATCTAACCCAAAAGGTTATGGGGAAGATCGAGGAGATAGAGATTCCTCCTTTGGGCAGGACGTTGAATCAAGGTGAGGTTGCCTGGAGAATTCGTCATGGAAACCGCAAATTGAGCCAAATTTCACCCTTGGGAGGGACTGTCGTGGAGGTTAATGAAAAATTAAAAAAATACCCTGCCTTGATAAACCGATCTCCTTATGGAGAGGGATGGATTCTGAAAATTAAACCAAAAGCTTTAGGGGAAGAGATCTTAGGATTGATGGACTCTTTTCAGATGAAAATATATTTTGATGAGATTAAGGCTAAATTGAGGTCATCTTTTAATCACGAAGCGCTTGGGACAGTCTATGGGGATGGAGAAGAAGTGATTACAGAGGCATCAGAGAAGTTAGATGAAAAATGGTGGAGGGTTCTGGTGAAGCAATTATTCCATTCATCAACAGATGAGTAATTGGAGGAAAGGAAGGGAGGGATCCATCTATGATACCAATATTCGTCTTATTGACCATCATCACCTGCATCGTGGTAAAAAGAATGATTCAAAGAAGCGGGCATGCCATAAGCTGAAGAAAGAATGGCCGAGAGGAGAAAAAAGATGGAAATCAACAGGAGATTATTCTTACAGCTACTTGGTGGAACAACGGTAGGAACGGTTTTGGTAAATTTTTTAATTCCAAAGAAATCCCAGGCAAAAATAATTACCCAATTACCTGAATTCATGGGAGTCCTGGTTGACACCACCCGATGTGTCGGATGTCGTTCCTGTGAGGCGGCCTGTGCTGAGGCCAATCACCTTCCTCGTCCCGACACGGATGATTCATCCGTATTTGAAAAAGAGCGGAAGACTTCCGTAATTCAATGGACCGTTGTGAACCGATACGAGACGGAAAAAGGAGAAGTATTTGTTAAGAGACAATGTATGCACTGCAATCAACCCGGATGTGTTGCGGCCTGTTTGGTAAAAGCGATGCAAAAGAGAAAAGAAGGTCCGGTCACCTGGGATACCAATTGTATGGGCTGCAGATATTGTATGCCTTCTTGTCCTTTTGAAATTCCAAAGTTTGAATTTCAAAGTGCCAATCCTAAGATCCAGAAATGTAACCTCTGCTGGGATAGGTTGAGGGTAGGAGAAAGACCGGCCTGCGTCCAAAACTGTCCTGAAGAGGCCCTCCTCTTTGGAACGAGAAGGGAATTGATCGAGGAAGCCCGTCGAAGAATTTATCAAAATCCAGGAAACTACATTCCTCACATCTATGGAGAACATGAAGTAGGAGGGACAGGATATCTTTATATCTCTAAGGTTCCTTTCGAACAAATCGGGTTCAGAACCGATCTGGGCACCACCCCCTATCCAGAATATACGAAAGACTTTCTCTATTCTGTTCCTTTGGTATTATTGCTCTGGCCAGCATTCTTGATAGGAGTGAATGCCGTTACGAAGCGAGAGGAGGAGACCAGAAGAGGAGGAAAACGATGAGTGAAATGACTGCACATGGAGAAATGAAGAACCTTAAGGAATTATTTGTCTTTATCCGGAATGAGATGAAGCCCAAAGGAAAAGTCTTTACTCCCTTTAATATCATCTCTTTTCCAATCATCCTTCTGGGTGCTGTTCTCGTTCTTATCCGTTTGGCAAAAGGGTTGGGGTCTGTGACCAATCTTTCTCAGGAATTTCCCTGGGGGATATGGATTGGATTTGATGTCATGGTAGGGGTCGCCTTTGCAGGAGGGGCCTATATCCTCACTTTTGTGGTTTATATCCTCCGATCTGAAAAATATCATCCCCTCGTCAGGGCAACGGTTTTAAATGGATTTCTCGCCTATGTCTTTTATGCAGGCGCTATCTTTCTTGATCTAGGGCGATGGTGGAACATAGTCAATCCAATCCTCGGAAATAAATTTGGGGTGAATTCAGTGCTCTTCCTTGTATCGTGGCACTTCTTGCTCTATATGATTTCGCTATTCATTGAATTTTCACCTGCTGTGGCCGAATGGCTTGGGCTAAGAAGAATTAGGAAGATCGTGGGTTCGTTGACCATTGGGGCTGTTATCTTTGGCATTGCCCTTTCCACTCTTCACCAATCTGGCCTGGGCGCTCTATTTCTAATGGCCAAAGATAAGATTCATCCTCTCTGGTATACAGAATTTATTCCTGTGCTCTTCTTTCTTTCAAGCATTTTTGCTGGACTCTCCATGGTCATCTTTGAGGGGACCATCAGCCATCGGGTCTTCAGGCAGCAGATCGATCAGGAACATCACGACTCCTTTAATCGTATCCTCATCGGTTTGGGTAAAGCCTGCGCAGGGGCCTTGTTTGTATATTTCTTTATGAAGATCCTTATCCTCATTCATGGTAAACAATGGCCTCTTTTAGCTACCCCGATGGGCACTTGGTTTCTGATCGAGCTGATCGGTCTTGTCCTCTTACCCTGCATCCTATTTTTGCATGGGGTTCGTTATCAAAACCTGACCGTGATCAAAATGGCAGCCATTCTTTCAATGCTGGGAATTATCATTAATCGACTCAATTATTCCATCATCGCCTATAAGTGGTATATCCCATTGAGTGAGAGGTATATCCCTTCCTGGATGGAGATTGTGATTACCCTATCTATCATATTTACAGAAGTGTGGGTCTTTCGATGGGTCGTCAATCGAATGCCTGTGATACGTGAATCGCCAGAATGGGTTATGGAAGAAAAGACAGTTCAGGAAAGCATGACAGTTAGAAAGGAGGTTCCCCAATGGAAGATTTCCACTATGTAGACATCTTTGCAACAAAACATATTGAGTACTTGCTGGTCATAGGTTTTCTTCTCCTCTTCATTCCTTTCTGGAGGTTTTTAAATAGGCCAGCAAAAGCTATCCTGAAGACGGCGGAAAGATTTGTACCCACCATGGGTGAATGGTTTCGTCTTCCTGAAAAATTCTACTATCACTTAGGCCATCGTTGGGCCATTCCAGAAGCCAGGAATATGGTGAAGGTAGGAATGGATGATTTTGCACAAAAATTGGTTGGGAAAATAGACGAGATCAGAGTTCCGACAGTAGGTTCAACGATTTATCAAGGAGATAAAGGATGGGCATTAAAGATCGATTCAAAAATAATTGATATGCTCTCCCCTGTAGATGGGAAGGTCATCGCGATCAATGATGAAGTGGTTCATTCCCCTGAAAACATTAATAAGGATCCCTATCACAACTGGTTATTGAAGGTTGAGACCCCCAGATTTTCAGTAAATAAAAGAAATCTTCTTCAAGGTGCTTTGGCGAAAAAATGGATTGAGGAAGTAAAAGAAAATCTGCTTTCAAGAATGAATCCCAATCTTGGTTTAGTCTATCAAGACGGGGGTTTGATTGTGGATGGGATGGCAAAACACTTAGATCAAGAGAAATGGGATGAGATTGTGAAAGATTATTTCTTAGTTTCCGAAGATTAATGGTGAACAAATTCATAAGAATCACCCCATCGGTAAGAGAAAAAATGAATGAGCTCATGGGGAGGAGGAGATGGAAAAGAAGACAGTTCAGCTCAAAGAAGAGAGAGGCCATTCGATTATTCCAGGGAAAGAATTGAAATGTGTATGGATGACCGCAGGGTTGATTTCGTATAAACTCTGTAAATATGAACTGCAGTGTGAAAAATGCCCTCTGGATTGGGAGCTTAGAAATCTTTCCACCCATTCGACCCTATCTTCAGAAGCCTCGTTAAATCATTCCTCCTCAAATGCAAAACAGACCTTATTTTCCCACGCTGGACATACTTGGGTGGAAGTAGAAAAGGTTGATGAAATTCGGATTGGAGTAGATCATTTCTTAGGGAAAATGATGGAAGAGGTAAATGCAGTACATTTGCCCTTCCCTGGAAGCCAGTGGAGTCAGGGAGAGCATATTTGCTCGATCGTTCAGAAAGAAGGTATTTTCGAAATCATTTCTCCAGTGAGTGGATGGGTCCTTTCGGTTAATCCGAAATTGAGAGATCATCCAGAGCTTATGATCAAAGATCCTTTTGGAAGTGGATATTTATTAAGGATGAGGCCGACGGATTTTGAGCGAGATCAAAAATTCCTTATTTCTAAAGAGTTGACCTTTACCTGGTATCAGAAGGAATGGGAGAGGTTTAAAATGGCTGTACTTGAAGAACTGTCCTATGGCCAAGAATCCTATCGAAATAATCCAATACGAATAAAAATGATAAAGGCCTCGATTATTTCAGAACTTCATCATCATATTAATCAGACCCCCATCACCATGCAGGATGGGGAGATCAATATTAACAATGTAAAGAAAGTGATCGGTCCAAAACGGTTTATCCAGATAGTAAATGGTCTTCTACATGATGGGGAAAAGGGGAATGGACCATAGAGAGCCCAATGTTAATTTTGAAATGAGAGAGATTCGAGAAAAAATTAAAACCATAGAGGCCTATCATCCTATCTATGAGAGATCAATCAGGGATCCAGAGGGGTTTTGGGCTGAACTTGCAGAGGAATTGGAATGGTATCAGAAGTGGAATAAGGTCTTGGAGTATGATTACGAGAAACCAGAAATCCATTGGTTTCAAGGAGGAAGGTTGAATGTAAGCTATAACTGTCTTGATCGACACTTGAGAAGTTGGAAGAAAAATAAGGTCGCTTTGATCTGGCAAGGGGAACCTCTTGAAGAAAAAAGAATGTTTACTTTTCAGAAGCTTTATGCTCATGTCTGCAGATTTGCTAATGTCCTGAAAAAATTAGGAGTTAAAAAAGGAGATCGGGTTATAATCTATTTACCTATGATCCCTGAACTCCCCATCGCCATGCTTGCCTGTGCCAGAATAGGGGCAATTCACAGTATAATTTTTAGAGGAGCCGGTTCCGAAGTTCTGAAAAACAGGATAAAAGACCTCGGTTCAAAAATCCTGATTACAGCAGACGGTTGTTACCGAAATGGCAAAATTGTTCAGTATAAAACTATAGCCGATGAGGCCCTCTTAGAATGTTCTGAAATAGAGGCGGTAATCGTCGTTAGACGGTTGGGGATCAAAATACCATTTAAAAAAGATAGGGATCTCTGGTGGCATGAAGAGATCGCCAAAGGAGATCTCCCATCTCATTCTGATCCAGAAATTATGGATGCCGAAGATCCCCTTTTTATCCTTTATACAGGTGTTGGCAAAGGCAAACCACAAGGAGCCATCCATACAACAGGAGGCTATCTTCTCTTTGGGTGTCAAACCTTGAAGTGGGTATTTGATGTAAAAGAGGAAGATACCTTTTTCCATACCGAGGACATAAGTTGGATTCATGGTCACAGTTATTTTATCTATGGGCTTCTTGCACTCGGGATAACCAGTTTGATGTTTGAAGGAATTCCCACCTATCCCACCCGGGATCGCCTTTGGGATATTATAGAAAGGTATAGGGTCACGATCCTTTATACATCTTCCCAGGTTATTCAAGAATTCATAGAAGAGGGGGCAAAGAAAAGGAATATTTCAAGCTTGAGGCTTCTAAGTTCAGGAATGAAAGCTGTTCCCTTAGAGATATGGAATCAGGATCATGTCTCGATAGACCAAGGGCGATGTCTGATCATAAACACCTGGGGACAGATAGAGACAGGAGGAATCCTGATCAGCTCTTTACCCATTCCCCCACATAGCAGACCAGTCAATTTGCCGCTTCCAGGTATCCTGCTAAAGATTTTAAAGGAAGATGGGACTGAAGGTGAAAAGGGAGAAATCGGCTTTCTAAGTATTGCCAAGCCCTGGCCTGGGATCATAAGAGGCTTCTGGAATGATCCGGATAGAAAAACATTTAAGGAGACCTATTTTACCACTTTTCCTAACTATTATTTTACAGGGGAAGGGGCTAAAAAGGATGAGGAGGGATGTTTCTGGATCATGGGAAGGGTCGATGATACCCTCCATGTCTATGGACACCGGATAGGAATCTCAGAAGTGGAGAGAGCACTGCTTTCCCATCCCTCAGTGGCGGATGTGGCCGTGATTAACCTTCCTGATAAAGAGAAGGAGCAGATCATCTATGCTTTTGTAACTTTAAAGGAAGCGGTGAAGAACCAAAGAGAGATGAAGAAAGTCTTTCATGATTACATTATGAAAGCTATCGGGCCGATCGCTACTCCGATTAAGCTCCGATTGATGGGGGCTCTTCCTAAGATGAGAAGTGGTAGATTAATGAGAAAGGTATTAAGGGAGATTGCTGATGAAGAGATTGTGGAATTAGGAGATATTTTCCTGCCTTTGAACAATTCTCTTTTTTACCATTTAGGACACACTTGGGTAAAAAGAGAAGGGGAGGATGAGGTTAAGATTGGAATGGATCATTTCATAGGGAGCATGATCGAAGGGGTCCATGTGGTTCTTCTTCCTCCTCCTATGAATCAGAGGGTTCGTGGGGAGAGTCTTTGTCAGATCATCCAAGATGGTGGGATTTTAGATATGGTTTCTCCAGTAAGTGGTTGGGTTCTTTCAATCAACCCAAGATTGAGAGATCATCCGGAACTCATCAGACAAGATCCTTATGGGGAGGGGTTTTTATTGACCATGAAACCAAAGGATTTTCAGAATGATCAAAAGTATCTTATCAAAGGGGAGGGAATCATTTCCTGGTATCAGAAGGAGTGGGAGCGGTTGAAAGAGACAATGATTTCAGAACTTGACTATGAAGATCAGAGGCTTGGAATAACCCTTCAGGATGGGAGGCTGATGTCTAAAGAGATAATCGATTTAGTCGGGGCTGAGCGATGGATCCGGGTTTTAAATCGTTTCCTTAGAGATGGGGGATCAGGACTTCCGCCATAAGAAATGAAAGGGAATCTATCTCATCCTTAGAGATCTGGAAGAACCTTTATCCCCGCCTCCTCAAAAGAGTATATTTCAATATGGGAAGCGGGGTTTTTTTCATTGATGGATCTCGTAAAATGTGATAGAGAATTGAATATATCAAGATGATATGAAGGAAAGTGAGTAGAGGATGTTAAGAAAAATACTATTTGCAACGAGGAGTTTGAGCTTCAAATTATACTCTCTTCTTGTGGTCCTCCTGGTCGTTTCATTTGCAGGGATCATGTATTTTAATGTCACCTATTACACGAAACATCTGAATGAGAGTGTGATCAACAGCGCCATCCAGGCCAGTGACCTCATCAAACGATCCACCTGGTATTCGATGCTGAAGAATGATCGAGAAAACCTTTCACAGATCATTATGACGATAGGTAAGGAAAAGGGAATGGAAGGGATTAGGATCTATAACAAACCTGGAGGGATTGCCTTTTCGGATAATCCTTATGAAATCGGCACCACCGTGGATAAAAAGGCTGAGCAATGCTATGTCTGCCACGGGAAAGAACCTGCCCCAACCTCCCTCAATCCTGAAAGCCGGTACCGAATTCTGGTCTCCCCTGAGGGGCATCGAATCTTAGGCCTCATCAATCCCATCGAAAATGAACCCGATTGTTTTAATGCGAATTGCCATGCCCATTCCTCTAAAGATAAACTCCTTGGCCTCTTGGATGTAAAGATGTCTCTAAAAAGTGTAGATGAAGAAACCTATAATACTCGAAAAAAAATGATCCTATTTTCAAGTATCATGATTTTTATTACCTCTTTGCTTTTTGCAGGATTTATCATCCGGTTGGTTCATATTCCCATTCGAAAGCTTGCGAGGGGGACAAGGGAGGTGGCCAAATTAAATCTTGACTATACCATCGATTTTCATTCCCGCGATGAGATGGGAGAATTGGCTCAATCGTTTAATCGGATGACCAAAGAGCTGAAGGCAGCCAATGAGGCCAATCAAGAATGGTCTGCAACCTTAGAAAAAAAAGTGAAGGAAAAGAGTGAAGAACTCAAGCGGGCTCAAGCCCACATGATCTTGGTGGAAAAGATCGCTTCTTTGGGAAAACTTTCTGCGGTCGTGGCCCATGAGATTAATAATCCCCTTTCGGGGATCCTCACGTATGCCAGTCTCTGTCTGAAGATGGTCCAAAACCAAGCTTTATCTCCTGAAGAAAGCAAATCGCTTATTAAGTACTTAACTGTCATTAAGGACGAAACGAGGCGGTGTGGTGAGATTGTTAAAAACTTATTGATTTTTGCTAAAAGGGACTTTGGGAAATGGACAGAGGAGCGTTTACATAAAATTATTCGGAACAGCATTCAATTGGTCAGACACAATCTGACAATCAAAGAACTTGAGTTAATAGAAGAATTTACAGAGGGAGATGACCTCCTCTTCTGTGATGCCAGTGGAATCCAACATGTCTTCGTGGCCCTATTGATTAATGCCATTGAGGCGATGTCAAAGGGAGGAAAATTAAAGATTGAGACTAAGCTTCTCGATGGAGGGAATAATTTCCAGATTGTTATTTCTGATACGGGCTGTGGAATTCCGGAGGAGGTCCTTCCTCATATCTTTGAACCATTCTTCTCAACCAAAGAGTCCAGTGGGTTAGGTTTAGCGGTTGTATATAGAATCATTGAACAGCATGAAGGACAGATAGAGGTAGAATCCAAGATCAATGAGGGAACAAGATTTATTATCAACCTTCCGAGGAAACCCCTCCGTGCCAACCGGGCATCTGATGCAAGTGCCCTCAACCTTTGAATGGAGGATGAAGGAGAGAAGGGATGGATAACCAAGGCATCGGCATCTTAATTGTGGATGATGAGTTTTCGGTTAGAGATTCTTTATTTAATTGGTTTAAGACTGAAGGCTATCGGGTTGATACGGCTGAAAATGGAATGGAGGCTTTAAAAAAACTTCAGGAGAGCTCATGGGACATTGTTTTGGTTGATATCAAGATGCCAGGAATGGATGGCATGGAACTCCAACGGCATATTAAGAGAATCGATAGCTCAACGATTGTCATCATCATTACGGCCTACGCTACCGTGGACACGGCTGTGGAAGCGATGAAAGAGGGAGCTTTTGATTATCTATCCAAACCCATCGACCCAGATAAACTGTCCATTTTAGTCCGAAATGCAGTGAATCAGAGAAGGCTTCTTGTTGAGAACCTCCAGTTAAGACAGAAGGTGGAAGAACTCTCTCTTCAGGATGAGATTGTGGGAGAGAGTCCGCAAATGAAAAAGATTCTGGAGATGGTGGAAGTGGTGGCCAAAACCGATGCAACCGTATTAATCCGAGGGGAGAGCGGAACCGGAAAAGAATTAATCGCCCAGGCCATCCATAGTAAAAGCAATCGGAGGTACTTTCCAATTATTTCAATCAATTGCGGGGGCCTTTCTGAAGGGCTTTTGGAAAGTGAGCTCTTTGGTCATGAAAAGGGAGCCTTTACAGGAGCCCAATATAAAAGAAAAGGAAAGTTAGAGATGGCCAATGGGGGGACTATCTTTTTCGACGAGATTGGGAATATCCCCCTCAAGATGCAGATGGATCTTTTAAGGGTGATCGAAACCAAACAATTTACGCCCCTGGGAAGCAATAAGGTCATCCATGTTGATTTTCGGGTTATTGCTGCAACCAATACCGATCTCGAAAAGGCAGTGGCTGAAAAGAATTTTCGGGAGGACTTTTACTATCGCCTAAATGTCTTTTCAATTGAAATCCCTCCCCTTCGAGAGAGGAGCGAGGATATCCCACTGCTGGCTCACTATTTCTTAAAGAAATATGCCTATTCGATGAATAAGAATGTGACCGATATCTCACCCGACGCGATGAAGATCCTTCTCCAGTATGATTGGCCAGGAAACATCAGAGAATTAAGGAATACGATCGAGAGGGCCCTCGTGGTAGTAGGGAAAAAGAATCGGATTGAACCTGAGGATCTTAATCTTCCCCATCCCTCTAAATCAGAGCCCCATGAAATCTCTTCTTTGGAAGAGTTAGAGAGGGCCCATATCCAGAGGACATTGGATCAGAACAATTGGAATATTACCCGATCGGCGGAGATCCTTAAGATTGACCGAGTGACCCTGTATAACAAAATTAAGAAATATAATTTACAGCGATAACCATCGATTCATGTCCTATATTGACCTCATCCCCATTGGTGAAATCGAGGATTTCCTAATCTTGCCTCTCCAACAGGGTCTATTTCAGACTTTCAAAATTCAGACCCGGATACGCCATCGGTCATTCGATCTTCAATCGGTCTATGATCCTCTCCGGAATCAATACAATTCAAGCCATCTCCTTCTCCAATTAATTCATAATCCCCCACCTGAAACCCTGAAGATCTTAGGGGTAACAGAATTGGATTTATTTATCCCTATCTTTACCTTTCTCTTTGGAGAGGCCCAGCTCAATGGCATAGGAGCTTTGGTTTCCTTACACCGGCTGCACAACCCATTCTATGGGATTCCTGAAAGCAAAGAATTGCTGAGGAGCCGACTTTTAAAAGAGTCGATTCATGAATTAGGCCACACCTTTGGTCTTGTCCACTGCTTCAACTTAAGATGTGTGATGAATACATCCACTTATGTAGAAGAGATTGATCAGAAATCGGCTCAATTCTGTAAACAATGTGAAAAAAAGATATTGAACCGAAGTGATCTGTTCTCCAAGAGGAGCGAATCTCAAAATCCATGAACCTTTTCATCCATGAATAATATGACGGTTAAAAGTTAACACCCATTTGGGATCTTGTAATAATCATGGAGAGACAAGGGAAGAAATGGAAGCGATTTCATTGATTGATACCCATGCTCATTTGGATGAATTAAATAATCTTTCCAAAATTCTTAAAGAAGCTAAAGAAGCCGGGGTTAGAGGCATTATCGCGGTTGGGAGTAATGTTGAGTCCAATAAAAAGATCCTTGAAATCTCCATTGGAAACCCTGCCTATGTATATCCAGCCATAGGATACCATCCTTGGAATATAAAAGATGAAGAGGTGGAGGAAAATCTATCTTTCATTCAAAGCCATGTAAATGATTGTGTGGCCTTAGGTGAGATTGGGTTAGATTATAAAATCAAAGTAAAGAAAGAACTGCAACAAAGAGTTTTTGAAGAGTTGCTAAATATTGCCTATCGGTTTGACAAAGCGATCATTGTTCACTGCCGGTATTCACATCGACAGACCCTGAAAAGGATTATGGATAAGAAGATTCGCCGAGCGGTCTTCCATTGGTATTCTGGTCCCCTTGACCTGTTAGATGAGATTTTGGCTGAAGGGTACTTCATCTCTGCAACCCCTGCGTTGACTTATAGCCCTCCTCATCGGGAGGCTATCCAAAGGACTCCGTTGGAAAGGATTCTGTTAGAGACAGATAGCCCTGTGTCTTATCAGGGAGTAGAATCAAGCCCAAAAGACGTAAGAATCACCTTAGAACAGGTGGGAATACTTAAAAGATTGGATCTCTCAATCGTTTCGAAGCAGACCATAGCCAATGCCTCTCATTTTTTTCAAATCCCTTTTATTATTTCATGACCCCCTTAGCGAGGTCAGAGACAAACGATGGCTCAATCCTGATCTATGCTTATACCGATTTTGAATCATTCTTGGTCTCCTGCACTAAATCACTGAGGATCTGTTCAAACTCCGAAAGATACTCCTTTTTGCTCGTATGAAATTGTAATTTTATCTCTCTTAGATTCTGCACCACAGTTTGTAACCATTGATAGGGGATGGAGATCAACACTGTATTCGGGGCAAATAGTTCTCTTCCTGTCATGCCATGAATCCACTCGGGCATCAGGTAATTCACCTTACCTGACTCAAAGGGATAGATATAGATCCATGAGCATCCCATGACCATAGTCGTTTTTGAGGTATAGGGTTCCCCTGTCGAATAGGTCATTGCCCTCATCACGATTTCTGCCTGTTTTAGGGTCGCCGTGATGATCAAGACGTCTGGCTCAAAGGTTAATTTGTCTATTGGGGCGAAAACAACATAATTGATGATCCCTTTTGAGAATCTTGGAACATGATGATAGAAGTTGTGGTTGACCCTTGCGTCCTGAACGATACCCAATCTCGGCCCAATTTCTCCAGCCTCTGCAAATGGTTCCATCTCTGCCATTCCTAACAATATCTTTCCCACACAGGTCTCATTATGTTCTTTGCTGAAATAGAAGGGAGCTTTTGCTCGCTGTGCTTCTGTAAGCATTTCACAGAATGAAAGGTTTTTATCCATTGGTAATGGTTCAATTCCTTTAGGCTTGAAGAAAAGATACTTTACAGCCACAGGTGGCCTCTCAAAATTAAGTTTATTAAATACGGACAGATCAATTTGAAGCGGTCTCATAGTCACCACACATCCTCCTCATTCATTTTATTAGATTATTGAAAGCATGATCAAATTTGTTAAATGTGAATAAGTTACGCTCAATTGTATCATCTAAAGCGTGGCCAACTCCTAACGGATAGGATGGGTTTTAATAATAGTTATTATAGATTTACTTCTTCACTTTGGCAACGAGAGGTAAAGATAGGACTATCTAAAAGGCATATTTAGACCCCTTAGACAGTCCCTTTCTGTGTACTTAACTCAATTCAGTTCTACTTCTTCGGCCATGGTGGCTTTGGAAAGATAGGGTTTGCAGTAGCTTTATTCTTAGGTAAGATGACCTCCCATTCGCCTTGTTGCCATTGACCCCACTCACCGGGGTGGCATTCTTTTGCCAAACGTTTTTTCTCATCAAACCAGGTCAATCCCAATGCCGTTTCAAACTTTTCATTTACCATGGTATCTCTTATTTTTTTCTGGTTTAGGGTTCCAGCCTTTTCAATGGCCTTCTCGAGAAATTGTAGCGATCCCCAATAGTAGAGATTTCCCCATAAATCAATTGCCTTTTCTCCATAGCGAGTAATGATTTTATCATAGAGAGATTTGGCTGCTGGAGATTGCTTTGGGCTCCAGGCCCCTCCACCAATTAATCCCTCAATCGTATTGGCACCAAATATGTCTCTAAACCAAAGAGCAAATGGGCCTACATTCGCCTCAAACACTTTTGGGTTAAAATTAATCTCTATAGCTTATTTAGTAACGAGGACAGATTCGTCAGGATAGGAGAAAGAGCAAAAGGCATCTACGTTAGCGGCCTTAGCCTCCTTCAATAAAAGTGACATATCCTTAATTCCTAAAGGATGACTCTTTAGCATAACGATTTGTAATCCTCTCTTTTGAAATTCTGGAATGGCTGTATTGGAATATTCTATACCATGAAGGTCTTCATTAAAGGTGATGGCCACTGTTTTCACACCCCATTCCAAGAACTGGTCCGCTAACAGTGGTATCTGATAGTGATTAGAATAATTCAAAACAGGGAAAAAGTAGGGGAGTTCAGCGGCTAAAGACTCGAGACTGGTTGCCCCGCCTTCGGCCCCCATGAGGATATATCCGTATTTATTAGTAACCGGGGCTGTAGCAAAAAGAAAAGAGGTACTGCAAGGAGGAAAAAGTAGGTCAACTTTGTCTTCTATAATCAATTTTTCAATGAGTCTTACCATCGTTCCATGGTCGCTTTTATCATCGTATATTTTTAATTCTATAGGTAATCTCTTGCCATATTCTTTTACATATATCCCGCCCTTGGCATTGACCTCCTCAACCCACAAGCTCTGGGGAGGGGCACCTCCTGAAAGGTGAATAATTGAATTAGGACCTGAAAGAGAAACTGCTTGACCAATAAAGATTTTATCTTTCTTGAGTGTTTCTTTAGCAAAAGCAGAACCAAATAAAAAAATTACAATGGCCATAAACGCGAACAAACCGAGTGATCCCCTCTTTTTCATTTTAAGCCTCCTTCGAAACTCTTCAACATTATTCTAAGTCTTATCCATGGAAAACCATCACCTTTTTTTCATTAATCATAAAAAACCACTCTCTTACAATAACCAACTCTCTATTTTCTTTTCTACATTTACCCTTCTATCTTAACAAAATCATAAATCTCAAACACACTATATTCATTTAATGTCTGCGTACTACAGCTATACCAAATCCAAAAAAATGTCAATAGTGAAAGTGAAGGTGGGCAAGGTTTAGGTATTTTGTATAGGAGGAATTTTAAAGAAGGGTTTTGAGGATGGTTAATCGTGGTCCATACCCCAGGCTTCAAATATCTTTCTATAAAGTTCGGGCTGTGGAAAGTCCGGTCTCATCATCATTTGCTCATGGGCAAATCCAGATTCATTTTTATCAAACTGCCTTAGGTTTTTTACCAGTTCGGACAGTTTATCCCTGGGCACAGAAAACATCATCTCTCCTGCAATGGTCAAGGCCCGTGCGTATTCACCAGGGTCGGGAAGGTTGATCCAGTATTCGCCATTCAACATTACGGGAACAACAGAATGAGAACAGGAAAAAGGGAAGAAGTTCGACTTCACCAAAGGTCTATCTTCCATTTTCAGTGAAAGAAGCATAATTCGAAGTTGATTGGTATCGCAATAGATCATTACAACATCTGGCTCGAAAGTAGCCTTTTTCAATGGGGCAGTGAGAATGCCGATATACCTGCCATACTCAAAGCAATTTTGGGTTCTGGCGATAGGACTATCAGGCTTGGGAACCAGGCCGTAAGCTATGACTGCTCCTGGGCACCAATTGTCTTCCTTCAGCATAGCCACCGTGGCTCCTTCGCGCCGTGACATTGCAAAAGCCTGACATTGGGCAAGATGATAGTTGCGGTCTCTTTTGGGTCGAATGGCCCCTTCTGGGATATCTGTTTCTTTTTCCAGCATTTTTACAGTAATCGGGGAAGTACGTAATCCCAATAGATTCTCCAATTCCTCTCCATATTGATTGTATTCACTCAATGTTTTCATCTATCGGCCCCTAATCATGCGTGATTTTTCAAACGGATATCTCCCTAAATATCTATAATCATCCCTCTCAAAGAGGTAAGATCCATTAGCTCTGCTCTTTACCCTTGGTTAACTTTTTCTTTAAAATATCCTTCTTTCCTATTAACAAAATTAATGTTGATCGTCAACTACCAAATGAAAAAGGGGAGGGTTCTAATTTTGTCTCTTTCCTTAGGTCTTCCAATTGGCCTGATCATTCCTCCTATTCCATAGTTCTTTCGGAAATAAAAAACAAAATCCTCACTTCCGTATATCACCCGGTGATTCATCTCCCCCTTCATCTCATCATTTCTACGTAACATCCCTTCCTCGAATTTCCTATATTTTCTCCTCCTCTCTAACTGATCCTTTTTATTGACTAAAAAAAACAGGCTGATTATTCTCAAGAAGACTCATCTCTTCATAAAAAGATTCAGATACTCTCCATAGCCTTCTTTTTCAAGATCTTCTTTAGGGATAAATCTGAGGGAAGCAGAATTTATACAATATCGGAGCCCGGTGGGGGGTGGTCCATCCTTAAAGACATGACCGAGATGGGAGTTACCGTCCCTACTTCTCACCTCAATGCGATTCATGAAAAAACTCCGGTCCTCCCTTTCAACAATATTCCCCGGTTCAAGAGGCTTGGTGAAACTGGGCCACCCAGTTCCTGAATCAAACTTATCGAGCGAACTAAAGAGCGGTTCTCCAGAGACTATATCCACATAAATCCCCTCCCTCTTATTGTCCCAATATGGGTTTTGGAAGGGGGGCTCAGTCCCCTCGTTTTGAGTCACCTCATATTGTAAGGGTGTCAGTATTTTCTTTAAAGTGTCCTCATCAGGTTTTCGGTATATCTTTTTTTCCATACTTTTTATCCCTTCTGTCCTTTTTCCCCAGACCGTAGTTGAAAATTGATCCCGACCAGAATTGGACCTATAGAGTTGATATTTGTATGAATTCTTTTTGTAATAATCTTGATGATATTCCTCAGCTTCATAAAATCTTGTGAATTTAAGGATCTCTGTGATGACGGGTTTTTTGTACCTTCCTGATCTGTTCAGATTTTCTTTCGATTTTTCTGCTAATCGTTTCTGTTCTTCATCGTGATAGAAGATGGCGCTACGATACTGTGGACCCCGATCCACAAACTGACCTCCGGAATCTGTGGGATCAATATGCTTCCAGAAGGTATCAAGTAATTCTTCATAGGTGATCTTTGTCGGATCGTAGTAGACTTGAACGGCCTCCACATGGCCTGTTGTGCCAGAAGAGACCTCCTCATAAGTAGGGTTTTCTTTTTTTCCCCCAGTATAGCCAGAGATGACCTTGACAACACCGGGCAACTTTTCGAAATCAGCTTCTGTGCACCAAAAACATCCTCCAGCAAACGTGGCGATGCGCAATTCTCTGTTTTCTTTAGACATATCCTTTCCCTCCAGCTTCCCCAAATCCATCTTTTGGCAGCCAGTGATTATTAGCAAAAGCAAAGACATCTCAATGATTAGCCCTTTTCTCAAATTTCACACCTCCCTGTCAACTCATTTGATAAAAACCTTTCCAAGAATTTAAGACACGAATATCTTAATATAAGTATAATCATTCGGATGGAAAAATGGTAAAGAAAACCTCAGATGAGATATTTATAAAAACTTAGTGGGGACCTTATCTTCCATGAAGAAGGATAGATTTGAATCTGTATTCAATTTATTCTTATTATAAAGAATAACTATTTGCCAACAAACATCCAGAGACCAATTGCGATGAAGGCCAGGGCCGCCACCTTTTTAAGAATATTCTGAGGGATTACAGCAATCAACCCTTCACCTAAAAGAACTCCAGCCAACGTAACGAGGCACAAAGCCAGAGAGGCTCCAGTGAATACAGACAAAGGGAGTTTTGTCTTAGAAGTCATCATGATGGTTGCCAACTGAGTTTTATCACCCAGTTCGGCCAAAAAAATCGTACCGAAGGTGGTAAGAAAAATCTTCCAATCCATTCCATTTCCTCCTTAAATCTTAGGGATAGAGAAAGGACGGTTCTATTTTTGTCTCTTTCCTTAGGTCTTCCAATTGGCCTGATCATTCCTCCTATTCCACAGTTCTTCTGAAAATAAAGAACAAAATCCTCACTTCCGTATATCACCCGGTGATTCATCTCCCCCTTCATCTCATCATTTCTACGTAACATCCCTTCCTCGAATT
>JBBIRT010000030.1:0-17938 GCA_037441725.1 Deltaproteobacteria bacterium
ACCGACCTTCGGGTTATGAGCCCGACGAGCTACCGGACTGCTCCACCCCGCGATTTAAATAAAATCTAATCTATTCAGAAAAATTTGTCAACTCTTCTGATCGAGTATTTGAAAAAGTTTTCAATAAAATTTTTAACGACTTTAAAAGGCTCGATAGTTTGACAACCTACTATTCTATCCCGTAGAATATGCTAAACAATGAAGAAAACCACTTTTTTCTATATTTTCAAAGAAATCTTTCCTATTTTTTTCATTGGTTTGATGGTCTTCACCATCATCCTCCTCATGGATAAAATTCTTAAACTGATAGAGTTGATTATGGATAGGGGAGGAAACCTATCCAATATTATCATGCTCTTTATTTTCATCTCTCCATCTTTTTTAATCATTACGATTCCAATTGCAGTCCTTTTGAGCACCCTCCTTGCCTTTGGGAGGTTATCCAGTGACAGCGAAATCACTGCCTTTAAAGCGTCTGGAACAAGCCTTTATCAGCTATTTATCCCTGTTTCTATTTTTGCCCTCATTGCATTTCTCATCACAAGCTTTTTGGTGTTCTACGGACTCCCCTGGGGAAACCGTGGATTTAAAGCCACTCTCTTCCTTGTTGCCCAATCTAAGAGAAATGTTGAGATCAAAGAACGTGTTTTCAATGATATGTTTCACGGTCTGGTCATCTATGTAAATCAGGTTCCCATTCAAGGAAACCGGATGGAAGGAATTCTTATCTATGATGATAGGGAAAAGGGGAAATCCAACACCATCATTGCCCGTGAGGGATTTTTTATTCATCATCCTGAATCTCAAGAAATCATCTTGAGACTGCTTGAGGGGGATATTCATCGATATGAACCTCAAGCCCAGACATTTCAAAGGATTAAGTTTGACACCTATGATTTAAGACTGGAGTTATCCAAGGCGCTCGTCGCTCTTGGTAAGAAATTAAAAGAGTTTGAGATGTCAATTGACGAAATCAAAGAAAAGATAGCGCTTCTAAAGAAGATCGGAAAGGATACAACCTCTCAGGAAGTTGAACTCTATAAACGTTATACCCTCCCTTTTACATGTATTATTTTCGCACTCATTGGAGTCCCTTTAGGCATTCAACCCCGTCGATCCGGAAGATCATACGGGTTCATTCTAAGCATTTTCATCCTGTTAGCCTACTATATAACGGTAATCGCATTTGAATTCCTTGCCATAAATCATACTATCCCACCCTATCTGGCCAGTGGGGCCCCTCCCCTTCTCTTCAGTGGACTGGGTATCTATCTTTTAATAAAGGCAACAAGGGAATCCTCATTTAAACCCGCTCTATGGCTAATCGAGGGCATTGATCGATTGCAACAAAAATGGAAGAGGATGGTGGATCATGTTTAATCGTTATCAAATCCTCTATCGATATATTACCAGGGAATTCCTTAAGATTTTCGGCTTATGTTTAGGATGTTTAATCCTGATTTATGTGGTGGTCCTCTTTTTTCAAAAGATCGATCTCTTTCATAAGTTTCAAGCCCCTTTTATCTTGATCTTTGAATACCTCCTCTATAAGATCCCAGAGGTCACCTTTCAATGGACAATCCCCTTTGCTGTATTGCTGGCCACCTTTCTCACCCTCGGTACGCTTTCCCGCCATAGTGAAATCACCGCATTTAAAGCAGGGGGAATTAGTCTCTATCGAATCGTCCTTCCGCTTATTCCAATCACCTTACTCATTAGTCTCTTCTCTTTTATTGGAAATGATTACCTTGTTCCATGGACCAATCAAAAGACCCGATATCTCCTTGATGTAAAGGTGCGAAAAGAACCCCCTACCACCTTTTTTAAAAACTATAAAATCTGGTATCACAGTGATCATCGGATTTTTAACATTCAATTGCTCGATCCGAAGAAAAGGGCTTTAAAAGGGTTTACCCTTTACGAATTCGATGATCAGTTTCGCTGCATTCGGCGGATGGACGCCAATGAGGCCAGGTGGGTGAATAATGATTGGAAATTTTACAACGGATCCATTAGAGAATTCGATGCAGATGGGTCGATCCGAATGACTTCCTTCAAAGAGAAGGATTTTCCTCTGAAGGAGGATTGGAACATTTTCCAAAAGATTCAAAGGGACTCAGATGAGATGAGTTATGCTGAACTTCGAACCTATGTCCAGAAGATTAAGGCCTCTGGATACGATGCCACAAGATATTTAGTCGACCTCCATTCAAAACTCTCCTATCCCTTTTTAAATTTGATCATGTTTCTCATCGGGATCCCCTTCGCATTGAAAACTGGTCGCTCAGGAGGAGGAACCCTAAGCATTGGTGTGAGTGTGATGATTGGCTTTTCTTATGGCATCGTCTTCTATCTCTTCATTACCTTTGGGAAGTCTGGCATCCTTCCTCCGCTTATTGCCTCCTGGTTTCCTACCTTTCTTTTTGGCTTGGCTGGGATCTTCGCCCTGATGAGTGTCAGGCAATGAGCTCAGGGGTTGGTGAGCATGTTGAAATAAGAATTGATCTCTTGGAAGGTATCGGTTAAAAAAAGGATGCCAATCCCAATCAAGAAGAGACCGCTGATCAGAGTAATCACCCTCATATACTTCTTGATTAGATCGAAGGCAGAAAGGAATGAATTAAAAGCCAGAGAGGAGAGAAAAAATGGAATGCCCATTCCGATAGAATAGTAAGTCAATAGTTGGATTCCTGTTGAAAAGCTTTTTGACGTGCTGGCATAGATTAGGATCGTAGACAGAATGGGGCCGATACAGGGAGTCCACCCTGCTGCAAAAGCCACTCCAACCAGGAAGGAACCCGCATACCCCAAGGGCTTCTTTCTCATCTCGAATCTTTTCTCCATCTGTAAAAATGGGATCTGAATGATTCCAGTAAAATGGATTCCCAAGAAAATAATGATCACCCCTCCCCCCTTCATAATCCAATACTGATATTGAGAGAATAATTGACCGAGATAAGTGGCAGAGGCCCCCATTAGAATAAAAATTAGTGAAAAACCAATAATAAAAAAGAGGGAATGAAAGATCGTAGCCCATCTCAATTTAGAATATCCTTTTTTCTGGGTCAATTCTTTAAAAGAGACACCTGTGATATATGTGATATAAGAAGGGACTAATGGAAGCACACAGGGCGAGGCAAAAGAAAGTATCCCTGCAGAGAGAGCAATCAGTCCAGATATCTCTTGGGGTTGACTCATAGAAATCAGTTATTAATTATATATCATTCTTCATGAAAAATAAAATATTATCTTAATCCCAAAATCATTGACAATTTCCGGGGAATGATGATATCTATAATGATATTCTTAACCCATTGAATGAAAGACTAAAAGACTAAAAGAAGTTTAAAACTAAAATGATTCATCAAAAGGAGGAGGACTTTCTATGAAGATTAAATGGTATGGACATGCAGCCTTTTTAATTACATCCGATCAAGGGGAAAAGATTATCATTGATCCTTATGAGCCAGGAGCATTTGGGGGACAACTCTCTTATGACAAAATTGGTGATCAGGCAGATATCGTCCTCATTAGTCATGATCACGCTGACCATAATCATACAAAGGGTCTTCCTGGAAATCCACAAATTTTAAAAGGGGGTGGCTCTAAAACTATCAAGGGAATCCCCATCAAGGGAATCCCAACCTATCATGACCCGTCCAAGGGAAGCGAAAGAGGGTCTAACACTGTCTTCGCTTTAAGGGTCGATGAGATCAACCTCTGCCATCTTGGAGATCTTGGCCACATCCTCACCGATCGGGAGGTATCGGAGATTGGTCAGGTAGATATCCTTCTCATTCCAGTGGGGGGTTTTTACACGATTGATCCAAAAGAGGCAACTCAAGTGGTAGACCAAATCAAACCTAAGGTCATTATCCCAATGCATTTTAAGACATCAAAGTGTGGATTTCCTATTGCTCCGGTGGAAGATTTTTTAAAAGGAAAATCAAATGCGAAGCGATCCAGGAAAAGTGAGATGAGCTTCAACCAGGCCTCCCTCCCCCTACAGCCTGAAATTATCGTCTTAGAGCATGCCCTCTAATGGGGCCTTCCCTTTAGAAAAGGGTTAGAAATTTTAAGCAAAGGATATGGAAGGATACCAGTTAAAGCGATTCATCTCCCGATCCGAGATCGATTCGATGGTTAAAAACCTGGGAGAACAAATCTCTAATGATTATTGGGGAAAGGAGTTAGTCCTAATCTGTATCCTGAAAGGGGCTTTCATGTTCCTTTCCGATCTGATCCGTCAACTTCGGATTTCTGTTAAGGTCGATTTTGTAAGATTGGCAAGCTATGGGGCTGGAATGAAGACCTCTGGCCTGGTAAAAATTACCAAAGATATTGAAACACCCATCGAAGGAAAGGACGTCCTCATCATTGAGGATATCATTGATAGTGGGCGAACCCTACAGTTCCTCAAGGATCGATTGGCCCTTTCAAATCCCCATTCCATAAAGATCTGTGCCCTATTGGATAAAAAAGCACGAAGAGAAGTTGAAATCGAGGCAGACTATCTCGGAAAAGAAATTGAGGATGTCTTTGTTGTAGGATACGGGATTGATTTCAACGAAAATTATCGCAACCTTGCTGAAATTTATTATGTCACACCCATGGAAGAAGAAAAGGGGGAGTGAATCAAGATTCATCTTCACATTCCTTCTCTTTCTTTTCATCTATAACTTTTGCTCGGCCCACCCCCTTTCTACCCCTGAGGATACCTTGCTCTTTCGAGAGGGTGAAATTCTTTTAACAAAAGGGGAAACTGAAAAGGCCCTCTGGCGATTTAAAAGATTGGTCACAGAATATCCTCAGAGTCCTCTCCTAAATGAAGCAAAATTTAGAATGGGAATCTGTTATTTCCGTTTAAAAAAACCAAAGGACTCCATCCGTATTCTAAATGAACTCTTCTCTACCTTCCTCTCGCCAACCCGGATGGTCCAAATCTTCACCCTTTTAGGAGATAACTACCTCGAATTGAAAGACCCTCACAATGCCCTCCTGTGGTATGGGAAAGGAATCCTTGTCCAAGGACCATCTTCAAACGAACTAAAAACCAAAGTGCGAACCCTGATCGATACGTTCGATTCAGAAGAGGAATTAAAACAGATTGAATCACTTTATCGAGGAGCCTATGCAGGAGATTATGCAAAATTGAAATTGACCCAATTGGAAAGCCTTAGAAGGGATGAGAGATTCGCTCCAACCTATCGATTGGGGGTGATCCTCCCTCTGAGTGGAATCGGTCAATCGTTTGGCGAAAAGGTCCTTCAAGGGATCCAATTAGCCGTCAAAGAAACAGACCCCCCTAATAAAAATTCATGGATTTCCCTTGAGGTCCGAGATTCAAAAGGAAGTCCACACGAGGTTGAAAAGGCCATTGAGGAATTGGCCGCTAAAAGAAAAGTCCTGGCCATCCTCGGTCCCCTTCTCAGTCAAACTGCTGAATCAGCCATAAGAAAAGCAGGCCAAGTGAAAGTGCCCCTCATCACCTTTTTCCAAAAAGACCTTAACTTCGACCATGGAGGATTTCTCTTTCAGAATTCAATCACTCCCCTTCAACAAGTCCAAAGCCTGGTCGACTTTGCCGTGAATGAATCTGGCCTCCAAAGCTTTGCCATTTTCTATCCTAATTCCCCCTATGGATCCCATTTTAAAACCCTCTTCCTCCAAGAGGTCACCCAAAGGGGTGGAAAGATCATAGGGGTCGTTGCTTATCAGGAAGATCAAACAGATTTCAGTGAGGAGATCAAAGGATTTTTCAAATTTAGAGTAAATCAGATTTACCAGTGTGGCCTCTTTATCCCAGATACCCATGATCGCATCGGTCTCATCCTTTCTCAAATAGCTCGTTATAATATTAAGGGATTAACTTTTCTCGGTACAAGTTCATGGAATGGCCCAGGATTAATTTCGGTAGGTGGATCTGGAGCAGAGGAATCAATCTTTGTCGATGCCTTTTATAAACGAGATCCATCTTTGGGGGTTTCTCGATTTGTGCAGGAATTCCGAAAAACCTACCAGCGAGATCCTGAAACCCTGGAGGCTCTCGGTTACGATGGAGCCAAATTTCTTAAAGAGATCCTTCAATCCAAAAAGGTCTCAACCCCTGCTCAACTTAAGGAGGAAATCCTTCAAACCCAGAATTTCCAAGGTGTTTCGGGATTAAAAGGGTTTGATGAAAGCGGAAAGTCGATCCGAAGCCTTCATATCTTAAAAGTGAACCAAGGCCGAGTCGAAAAGATTTTTCCCTAACTTAATGAGCAATCAGATGGAATTTCTCCACCCATGGGATGTCGATGAAAGAGAGGCCTTTGAAATTCAGGAATCTTTGAAGGATCGGATTTTGCTCGAAAAAACATTTAAAAAAGTGGATGCCATTGGGGGCGCAGACGTAGCCTATGCAAAAAAGGGAGAACATCTCCTTGGAGCCATGGTCATCCTCTCTTTTCCAGATTTAGAGACCATAGATATGGCTGTGGCTGAAGGGCAGACCTCTTTTCCTTATATCCCTTCTCTATTAAGCTTCAGAGAAGGACCCATTCTATTAAAAACCTTTTCCCAATTAAGAATAAAACCAGATGTAATGATCTTTGATGGTCACGGTACGGCCCATCCGAGGAGATTCGGGTTGGCCTCCCATTTAGGACTTTGGCTCAACCTTCCTTCCATTGGCTGTGCGAAAACCCCCCTCTCCATTCATTATCCAACTCCTGGGGGTCTGAAGGGAAGTTATGAGGTTATTCAAAAGGAGGGAAAGGCGGTAGGGGTGGTGCTTAGAACAAAAGAAAATGTAAAACCTCTTTTTATCTCCCCCGGTCATAGAATTGACCTTTTTACCAGTATCCAACTCGTCCTGGCTTGTTGCAGAAGATTCAGAATCCCAGAACCCCTTCGCCATGCCCATCAACTGGCGAAAAGCATAGGCCATAGCGCAGAGCGAAAAATTCATCAATCTAAGACGTTATAGGCCAGGGCTGCCACCTGAAAGCAAGCACTCTGATTTTTACTTAATTTACTGCTTGTAACGTTTCAGATATTTTTCCAGACGTTTCATTCCCTCTTCAATATTCTCCAGGGAATTGGCGTAACTAAATCGGAGATATCCTTCTGCATTGCTTCCAAAGTCGATTCCAGGGGCAACCCCAACCTTAGCCTCTTCAAGAATCTCAAAGGCAAGGCGATAGGAATCTTTAGAAAACCTCTTGGCATTGGCCAGGACATAGAACGCTCCTGTAGGTTCTACCGTGATTCCAAATCCAAGACCTTTAAGCCTTGGAATTAAAAATCGCCTCCGTTGGTCATAAATCTCCCTCATGATTTGAACCTCTTCATTAGCTTCTTTTAAACCGGCCAGGGCACCCCATTGGACGAAAGAGCTTGCGGAGATGAAGAGATTCTGTTGAATCTTCTGCATGGGTCGGATGAACTCTTTAGGGGCAATCACATAACCCAACCTCCACCCTGTCATGGCATAGAGTTTTGAAAATCCATTGATGACAAACGCCCGATCCGTAAACTCAAGGATGGTATGGGCCCTCCCTTCATAGACCAGTCCATGGTAGATTTAATCGGAGATGATGAAAGGAGAAAATTCTGCAATCTTCGCCATCCTCTCTGGGCTCATAACATTTCCAGTGGGATTTGATGGCGAGTTGATGACAATTCCCTTGACCCTTGGACTCAGTTTTTCGTTGATCATCTCAGGGAGATATTGAAATCCCTCTTCTTCAAAAACCTCAATAAATACTGGTCTTCCTCCAACAAATCGAATGATATTGGGATAACAGGGATAATAGGGATTGGAGAGGATGACCTCGTCTCCTGATTCCAAAAGGGATGCAAAGAGAAGAAGCATCACCGGAGAGGTTCCAGAAGCAACCAGGATCTGTTCTGGAGAGACCTTCACCTGATATTTTGTCCAATAATCCTCTGCAATGGCTTCCCTTAACTCGATCAAACCCAAACTATGGGTATAATGGGTTTTCCCCTCACAGAGAGCACGATAACAGGCCTCTCGGATACATTCAGGAGTATCAAAGTCAGGCTCCCCCACCTCCAAATGGATAATATCTTCCCCTCTTCTTTCCAGTTCCTGTGCTCTCTCAAGGACATCCATCACAATAAAAGGCGGTATCTCCTGCGCTCTCTTAGACAGCATGTTTCAATCTGACCTCCGCTATATTTGATCTTTGGAATTAACGCTTATCCAAATCCTATCATTCTTATTAACTTTTAGTCTATTCTGGGCACTTCCTTCCCTCATAGAGATTTCTAAAAACCCTCCACTTCCAAAAAGGGCCATCCGTTCCCCCTTTTTCCCTTCCCAATAACCTTTTTTCAAACCATGGATGGTCTCCCTTCCGATCTGAATAATGAAAGGCCGATCCTGAACATATTGAAAAAATATCTCTTCAGTAATATTACTGATAAGATTACCAAAGGCATCTACATGTAGAATCCTTCCTGACAATCTCCCCCCTCGGATCATCGGTCTCTCAAACCTAAATTCATTTAATGAATCGATCCTGTTCCCGAAGGCATCAGGATTAATCCCTAAAGAGAGATGGGCGGCAACTGGGGCAAAGAGATCCCTTCCATGAAACGTATGACTGACCTTGGAAAGAAAATATTTCTCTTCTTTAAGAACAATAATCTGCTTTATCTTTTCCCTTTGGGCAACAAGGGTGAAGAGACCATTATCAGGCCCTATAAAATAATATTCTTCTGTGACAAGAAGGATAGGTTTCCTCTCTCCTCCCACTCCTGGGTCAACTACAGCAAGATGAATGGTCCCTTTTGGAAAAAAGGAATAGACATTGACGAGGATGAAGGCAGCCTCTTCAATATCGTGGGGCTTCACCTGATGAGTGATATCGATGATGAGGCATTGGGGATTAATCCCAAGAATCACTCCTTTCATTGAAGCGACATAGTGATCTTTTAACCCAAAGTCAGTGAGCAGGGTCACCATGGGCTTTTTCAGCAGGCCTCTCATATATTTTGAGTTCGGCGTTTGAAATTCGGAGGTAAAATCTTTTTTAAATTATTCAAGAAGGGTTTCCTGATAATCACCTTCTCCGTAATGATCCCATGAATTAAGCGATGGGGGGTCATGTCAAAAGCTGGATTGAAGGCCTTCACCTCTTTGGGGGCAATAGGGATTCCTTGGAAATGGGTCACCTCCTCTATCCCCCTCTCCTCAATAGGAATATGTTGCCCAGAGGCTATGGAAAGGTCGAAGGTAGAGGTAGGGGCAGCAATATAGAAAGGAATGTCATGATATTTTGAAAGGATGGCAAGGCCATAGGTTCCAATCTTATTTGCCGTATCCCCATTTCTTGCGATTCGATCCGCTCCCACCAAAACCAATTGAATCGCCCTCTTACTCATCAGGGCTCCTGCCATGTTATCCGTAATCACGGTTACAGGAATCTTCTTTTGAATCAACTCCCAAGCCGTAAGTCTACATCCCTGAAGCAAAGGCCTTGTTTCATCAACAAATACCTGAAATCGTTTTCCTTCATCCCATGCGGCATAAATCACTCCAAGGGCTGTCCCATATCCTGCTGTAGCCAAGGCCCCTGCATTGCAATGAGTTAAGATTCCGTCTCCATCATGAATAAGACCCTTTCCAAACTCTCCAATCTTTTGATTGACCTCCAGATCTTCTTTATAGATTCTTAATGCCTCTTTGACTAAATTGACTCGAGTTTTCTCCACTCCATCTTCAGAAGCCTTTCTTAGGATCTTCCTCATTCGGTCCACAGCCCAGAAGAGGTTAACAGCAGTGGGTCGGGTTTGACTCATCTCCTGGCAAACCTTTTCGACCTCCTGGATGAAGGAGCTACTCTCTCTGGACTTCACCTTTTTAGCAGCGAGGGCAATCCCCATGGCTGAAGCAACACCAATAGCAGGGGCACCACGAATGGCCAGGTTTTTGATGGCCATCGCCACTGAAGAGGCATCCTCACAAATCAAATAATGGATTTCATGGGGAAGCCTTCTTTGGTCCAGTATCCGAATATGATCCTGTCTCCATTCAATCGTTTTGAATTTCAATCTTTCAACCTCTTTTTGAGCAATTCGTTGACTAATTTGGGGTTGGCCTTACCCTTGGTCTGTTTCATGACTTCACCCACAAAGAAACCAAAGACCTTCTCTTTTCCCTTTCGATAATCCTCAACCTGCTTTGGATTGGCGCTTATCACTCTTTCAATTGCCTGTTCAATCTCTGCCTGATCAAGGATCTGGGTCCACCCCTTTGCCCTTACAATTTCTTTGGGAAACTCCCCAGTCCGATACATCTCTTCAAAAACATCCTTTGCAATCTTCCCACTGATGGTCCCATCCTTAATCATTAAAAGCATCTCAGCAAGGTGTTTGGGTGTGACAGGACACTGATCGATCTCCCGCTCATCCCTCTTCAATTCCCTGAGAAGGTCCCCCATCATCCAGTTGCTGACCGTTTTGGGTTCAGGGAAAAAATCCAGACATTCCTCAAAATAGTTTGCCATGGCCTTGGTAGAGGTGAGAATCTCTGCATCATATTCTGGAAGTTGATATTCGCGGATGAACCGTTCCTTCTTCTTTTCAGGAAGCTCTGGCAGACTTTCTCTAATCTTTTCAATCCATGATTCATCAATCCTCAGTGGAACAAGATCAGGGTCAGGGAAATAACGATAATCATGGGCCTCCTCCTTACCCCTCATGGAGATGGTAATCCCCTGATTCACATCCCATAGCCGGGTCTCCTGAACCACCTCCCCTCCGCTTTTTAATATCTCCACTTGGCGTCTAATCTCGTAATCCAAGGCCTTCTCTACGTGACGGAAGGAATTCATATTCTTCAATTCAGTCCTCGTTCCAAATGCCTTCTGGCCTTTTGGACGAACGGAGACATTGGCATCACAGCGAAAACTTCCCTCTTCCATATTCCCCGTAGAAATCTCTAAATATTGAAGGATCGCCCTCAATTTTCTTAAATAATCTCCGGCTTCCTCAGGAGATTGAATATCAGGCCCACTAACAATCTCAACGAGAGGAACTCCGGTTCGATTAAAATCCACATAGCTATACGAAGCCTTTTCAAATGTCTCCCCATGCTTCAGCTTTCCGGCATCCTCCTCCATATGAATTCGGATGATTGAAATTCGCCTTTTTTGGCCCTGAACCATAATTTCAATAAAACCATTCTCTGCCAGGGGATACTCATACATTGAAATCTGATACCCCTTTGGGAGGTCAGGGTAAAAATAGTTCTTCCTTGCAAAAAGGCTGTAAGGCGCGATTCGACAAGAAGTGGCCAACCCCAATTTGATGGCATATTCCACTGCCTTCCGATTCACTACAGGAAGAGAACCGGGTTGGCCTGTGCAAACAGGACAGATTAAGGTGTTCGGCTCTTTTCCAAAAGCTGTGGAGCAGCCACAAAATATTTTTGATTGGGTCAGAAGTTGTGCATGAACTTCTAAACCGATCACAGGTTCGTATTCCACACCCTTCCCCTTTCTCCAGTTAAATGATTGCCTTTAAAATTATAACAAACCCTCACCTATGTCAAATCCTCCAATCTGAGAGCTCTGAAAAGGTTTCTATTTGACAAACCCTTAAGATTCCATTACCTTAATTCCCAATGGTTAAAGATTTCAAAATTCCTCCTCAATTTTCCCTCGTTAAAAAAGGAAATATTTCTCTTCTATTGAAAGAAGAATATAAGAATTTTCTTCTCCAGCAGGGAATTGATGATCCAAAAAGCTTCCTCAGAAAAAAGGGAACCCCATCCCCCCATAGAGGACGAATTTCTCACCCCGTTCTCCCTCTCAGAGGTGAAAACCATGCCGTTATCCGCCAATATGTGCATGGAGGCTTATTAGGCAACCTCATGAAGCATGTCTTCTTTTTTGGATCAAGATCCTTTCAAGAATTGGCCTTAACCGAAGAGATACGATCCACTGGAATCCCTACGGTTCTGCCCATTGCAGCCATTCATCAAAGGATATTTCTTTGTTTCTATCATGCTTATCTTCTATCCTTAGAGGTTCCTGAAGCGATCGATCTCATTCAATATTTCCAGGAAATGGGAACCTCGCCTTCGTGTGAAATAATTTCCCAAAAGCGAAAAATGATTCGTCGCATCGGCCTACTCATCCGAAAATTACACCAAGAGGGTTTTTTTCATGGGGATCTCCAAATGAAAAATATTCTTATCTCCGGAGATCAGATTCTTCTTCTTGACTTTGATCGATCTTACCGAAAGAATCCCCTCACAATCCGAGAAAGGATGAAGAACCTCATTCGCCTCAACCGGTCTGCCGAAAAATGGAAACGACTCGGTTTGACCATCACCCGAACAGATGCCTGGCGTTTCTTCTTATCTTACGCCGGCGAGGATCAATCCCTTTACCAGGCTATGGTTCAGTGGCTCAAGGCTTACTCCGTACGCTTATCTTTTTATCGCTTGGGTTGGAGGATTGAAAAAATTTTCAGGAAATAAGGTCAAAACCGTTTTCTTCCTATTTATTTAAAATTTCGAAAAAAACCCTCTTAAGGGTTGGATAAGATGAGAAAGGTGATAGAAGAAAAAATGATCAGCACCTGGGACAATTGATAAAGATTTAGGGTCCTCGATTTGTTGATACCACTCCTCCAATGCGTGAAGAGGACAGAAAAGATCAAGGTCTCCTGCAATGAAAAGTTTCTCCTTCCGGCAACCTTTTAGAAAACTGAAATCATAGATTCCTATGGGAGGAGCAATGGCCACCATTCCTTTAAAACGTCCATCTTTTACGGCAACAGAAAGGCCTACCCAAGCCCCAAAAGAGTACCCTACCAAAATGAGAGGAAAATAGTCATTTTTCATTCTCTGATGGAAGTAGTCTGCCACAGCTAACACATCCTCCCTCTCCCCTATTCCTTCATGATAGGTCCCGCCACTCCTCCCCACCCCTCTAAAATTAAATCGAAGGGTTGAGAATCCCTCCTGAAGGGCCACTTCGCTTGCGGTTGTGACCACCAGGTTGTCCATATCGCCACCATATAAAGGGTGGGGATGACAGAGGAGGACTCCCCCTTTATAAGGAGAGGCCTCTTGAATCGTCAAGAGGCCCTCCAACTGATTTCCATTAAATGGAATAAATACCTTCTCTTCCTTCATCAACCTCAAATCAAGAAATTACCTCTGAGATGGACTTCTTGAAATCTCACTCTCTTTCCTTTCTCCTTTGGCCAATCCGATTCATAGGATTCGATCTTGGCATCGACCTTCTCCTTGATCCACTCCAAAATATTTCTCAAAATCTCTAAGAAGCGAACCTCAAAACGGGTGATATCCTCGTTCTCGATCCTTTCGTTGATGGATGTCAACCATTCATCCAGCTTTTTCTGAAACTCTCTTAAAACCTGAAGGGTGAGTGGATCAGATTCTCTTTTCTTCTCCTCTTGGACCGTTAGGATTCGATATTCCCCTGATTTCATTTTACTGTTAAGTCTCTTTGTAAAAATTGGGGAAAGGCCCAAGATGAGACTCCCCCCAACAATAATGGTTATGAATAAGACAAGCCCTCTCATTTTCTTCCTACTTTTAATCTCTCGAAATTCATTGGTGGGCGATGCGGGAGTTGAACCCACGGCCTTTGGTTCCGGAGACCAACGCTCTATCCAACTGAGCTAATCGCCCACCATTAACTATTTTATTAACAATTTCAAAAATATCTGTCAATCCTTATCTCAGCCTAACTTCAATTCGTATCATCTCAAGCTTTTTCTAAAGGATAACTACTGAATCTTTTATCCCTTTTTATTGGTTGATCAATGACTCTACAAATTAATCTTACCAAAATAGAAACCAATACTCAATAGAATTATCTCTTTACTCCAGCGGTGCATGACCCCTGCCAAAAGATTTTCTTGCTATTTGTTAAGGAATGGCGTATAGTTTCTAACAAAAGATAGATTTGATATTTTGCAATAAGGAAAAAGATGAAAAAACTTAGAGGCAAAGGGATAGAAAATTTTTCTCTATTTGATTTAGGCGAAGACTCCATCCAAATTTTTGATGATTTGGACATTGATTTCCCTGAAGAATTTTCAGAAATTGAAACGATGGGAGAGACCGATCAAATCATGGCAGAGGAAGAGGAAAAAGAAGCAGAGGATGAAAGACTTCGTGGAAAAATTATGGATCCGGTTCGCATTTATTTGAAGGAAATGGGATCCTTTCCTCTTTTAACCCGTGAAGGGGAGGTTGAGGTCGCTAAAAGGATCAAAAATGGGCAAGAAGAGATTTTTAAGGTAGTCTTTAACTGCCCATTAGCCATCCAGGAGCTGATCACCCTCGGAAAGAATCTTAAATCAGGTAAGATCCATATTCAAGCCATTACTGATGACCTCGATGATGAGGTGATAAGTCCAAAGGAGGAAAAAATTCGCCAGAGGAGGATCCTCCACTTGATTGATCAAATTCAAGAGGGGAGTCATAAAATCAAAATCCTTCAAAAGAGGCTGAAGGAAACTAAGAATAGATCTTCTAAAGAAAAGACTGAACAAGAAATCATAAAGAAACAGTCCGAAATCATGAGGAATATAAAGAAGATTCATCTAAAAGGAGAACAGGTTAACCAGATTATTGAAAAGATGAAAAATTGGAATGATCGGATTCAAACCCTTAAATGTGAAGCCAAAAGATATGAGGGAAAGATAAAACACAAAGTCCATCGGGCAAAAGGGTTAAGGGAGATGGGCCTGTTTTTACGAAAGATTAAGCGGAAAATCGGAAGAATGGAAGCTAACTGTGGCCTGTCCTCTGAAAGACTTCAGACGACCTTGAAATCCATTGAACAATTCGAGTCAAAAGTTCAGGAAGCGAAAACCGAATTGATCAAGGCCAACTTGAGATTAGTCATTTCGATTGCTAAACGCTATCTTAACCGGGGGCTCCAATTTCTAGATCTCATCCAAGAGGGGAACATCGGGCTGATGAAAGCGGTCGAAAAGTTTGAGTATCAAAGAGGATATAAATTTGGTACCTATGCCACCTGGTGGGTTCGACAGGCCATTACTCGTGCCATTGCCGATCAGTCGAGGACGATTCGAATTCCAGTCCATATGATTGAGGTAATCAACAAACTCAATCGAACTTCACGCTCTCTCGTCCAGGAGCTTGGGAGAGAACCTACCTTGGAAGAGATTGCAAGAAAAATGAGAATTTCCCTTCATCAGGTTCAAAAGATATTGAGGGTGAGCAAGAAGACCATCTCCCTCGAAACCCCTATTGGTGAAGAGGAAGATAGTCGACTTGAAGATTTTATAGAAGACAAAGCATCTATTTCCCCTCAAGATGCAGCCATTAGCTCCAATTTGGTCCAACAGACTCAGAATATCCTGTCCACCTTAGATAAAAGGGAAGAGAAGATCTTAAGGATGAGGTTTGGAATTGGGGAAAAAAACAATTACACTCTCGAAGAGGTTGGACAGGACTTCAATGTGACCCGAGAGCGAATCCGACAGATCGAAGAAAAGGCTTTGCGGAAATTGCAACATCCCAGCCGGGCAGAGAAATTAAAAAGTTTCATTGAATATTAGTCCCTGAACCAAACATCGCCTTGACTCTTATCCGATCAATAGAACCATCCTCTCTTTTAGGAAGTGCCGAAACGAATTCAACATAGCTCGGCTTCTTGTATCGGGCGATCCTGCCCGCTACAAAATCGATCAGCTCCTGCTCTGTCAACTTGGTATCCGGTTTCAATACGCAAATAGCCTTAATCCCCTCTCCAAACTTTGGATCCGGTACTCCGATCACCGAAACTTCCTGAATGTTAGGATGGGTCAGGATGACCTTCTCAACCTCCACAGGATAGACATTCTCTCCTCCAGGTTTGATCAGTTCCTTTTCAGCCTTTCTTCCAACAAACCATAAGAAACCCTCTTCATCGAGTCGTCCCAAATCCCCTGTATGGTGCCAATCTTCCCTAAAAGTATATTCTGTTAAATCTTTCTCTCCCCAATACCCCTGAAATACAAGAGGACCACGAATGAGGATCTCCCCGGGTCTTCCCAATTCGACCTCTTGATCAAATTCATTGACAATCTTTAAATCAACCAAAGGCCCTGGCCTCCCAGCAGATCCAGGTCTCTCAGCGTTTGGAGAAAGACAAGTAAACCCCATGGTCTCGGTTTGACCATAGACCAACCAAAATTGGCCTGTGCCAAGGGCTTCAAATCGGTTTATCGTTTCAGGCAGATCTACCCCTATGACCTTCTTTAATGAGGTCAGCGTACATTCTCCAGCAGATTGTTGATCCAGTAACTTGGCCAAGATAGGTGGAAAATCGCCGATGAAAGTGACTTGCTCTCGATCGATCATGATCCCTGTTGCCCTTGGATCATATTTTGAGATCATGAGATTCTTTCCCCCCGCATGCATGACAGATAGGGCTGCCATTAGACCTGCAATGTGGAAGAGGGGAAGGATATTCATATAAATCTCATGCTCCGTTAATTGAAGGAGGCTAATGGTTTGGATTGAACAAGAGAGGAGGTTTCGGTGGGTTAATAAGGCTCCTCGGGGCTTCCCCTGGATGGCTGCTGTGGGAATGATCATCACCGGATCACGGTCCAACACTGGAGTCACATCTTTAGGAGGGTGATTTAGCAGTGAATCAAAGGAGATCAAAGTATCCTTAGCCTTTCCAAAAACAACAAGTTCTCGCAGGGAGGGGCAAGTTGAGGCCAGTTTAAAAGCCATCTCTTCATACTCAGGTTCAAAAAAAAGGGCGACAGGTTGGGTATCGGTTAAGATATGCCCTACCTCATCAACGGAGAGGCGAACATTAACAGGAACCATCATCCCTCCGATGGCAGCAACCGCACCCAATAGGGTAAAAAACTCTGAACGATTCCTGGTGAGGAGAGCCAGACGATCTCCTTGCTGAATCGATCGGGAGGTGAGCCATCCTACCACTGCATGGACTTGCTCATATAACTTTTTGAATGTGACTGTGCTTCCCTCCATTTGGGTTGCAATCCGGTCTTTATAAAGGAGCGCATTTCTTTTATAAAGATCATAAATCGTGAAGCTTCGAAGGTCCATAAATTCGTTCCTTTATTTCATCTCTTAATAAAGAATCCCGGCATACCCTACAAAACTCTCATCGGGCATGATATCATAACTGGTGTAATAATCGAGAAGGACTCCCTTTTCGACCCCCAATCCCTTGCAGGTAGCCACTGTAGAGACCACGGCCCCAGCACTGCATGCACTGTCATTTTCCAAGGCATATTTCAGAAGGCCTGCTCCATCCATTCTTAACGCCAGATCAATGAACCCCCGATCGTTTTCAGTTTTCACCCATTTCACCGATGAAGGTCCAATCCCCTTCTTTAAAAACCCGTAGTTAGGCCCATAGTGAGTTAAATCTGTTGATCCAATCGCAAGAATAGAGATCTTTTCCTCTTTAGCAATCCTTACCACCGCCTCACCCAGAGTCTCAGCTTTCATACTGAGAGGGGATCGAATGGCCACAAGCCTGGCCTCGGGGAAAAAATATTTAACCATGGCCAGTTGAATCTCAACGGTGTTGTCCCCGCTGGTTGGACTCTCTTTTCTCAGCTCCATAGTTTTCATCAACCTCTCGACAAACCCTTTGTGAATTAAAAGATCACCCATCGGGGTTTCACAAATCTCTTCAGTCCAAATAACAGGGAGATCTTCAGAAGAAAGGTGACCCCCGTAAAGAACAATCACATCAACCTTCCGAGTCATTCTCAATGTATAAAAAACCTTAGCGGCCAGCTTCCCTGAGAAATACCAACCTGCATGGGGAACCACCCCCCCCCATCCTCTGTCTGAAGGGAGATCAGGAGGCGACCATCCCTCCAGATAGGACTCAATCTCCCTTTTACAATCCTCTCCATTATAAGGATACCATCCTCTCGGCAG
>JBBIRT010000030.1:17948-27483 GCA_037441725.1 Deltaproteobacteria bacterium
TCGCTTCCTCCGGCTCATATAGATTTTACCTCCTTTCTCAAACCCCCTTCCTCTCTCATATCTTTTCCAATGCGGGCATGCCCATCAAATCGAGAATATTGGCCATGACCGTTTGAAATGCCATTACTAAGGCAAGACGAAACCTTTGAAGCCCTTGATCCTTAAGATGAATAAAAGGAATCTGCTCCTTTGCCCCGGGGTCAGGATGTTCATAAAAATTCGTAAAGGAGGTGGCCAGTTCAAAGGCATATTCTGCCAATTGAGAAACCCGCAAGGTCTTAGCTGTCTTGGCAATGACCCCTGGAAATTTTGAAAGGGCTTCCAAAAGGTCCCTCTCTGTTCCTGTCAACTCTTTTGGAACAGATTCTCCTTCCCATTGGAGATCGATCCTTTGCTCCTTGGCTTTTCTAAGGATGCTACATGCCCGAGCATGAGCATATTCTAAATAGATTCCTGTATCCCCTGAGGTTTTAAGTGCTTCATCAAAATCGAAGACAATCTGACTCTCCAGAGTAAATTTTAATAGATAGTAACGGATCGCTGCTGAAGCCAATGCTGAGGCAATCCCCTCCTCAAGAGGATGGTCTGCTTTTTCAATCACCTTCTGCTTCACCCTCTGAATAAAATCCATGGCCTTTACCCCTGCCCCGGAACGGCCTGACATTGCATAAGTTTTTTTCTCCTCTGATTCTTCTAAACCGATGACACGTGCCGCCTGTGGAGAAAGGTTGACCACCTCATAAGCCAGATGGATCGATTCTTCTGCCTCTTTTTCAAAGCCCATCTGCCTTAGACACTCAACAACGACCTGCTGTGGGTAGCTCTGTCGTGTGTCGATCACATTGATGACCCTTTCAGCATGACCAAATTTCTTAGAAAACCGATCCCCTGGTTCGCCCTCGTTGGCTGTCGTCCAGAGCATTTCTCCGTTGGCTTGGAGCCCCCATGGTTTATAGAGAAAATCTTTGGGAAGAAGCCCAAATTTCCATAACTGATAGGCGATATCTTTGCCCGTATAAGTCACACTTCCGTTAGAGCGAACAAGAATTTTATCTAAACTTCTTATCCCGTTTACCGTCTCAACGATCCCCCCGTAAGGCACTACCCAGCACCCTTTATTGGGCCCCTCTGTCTCAAAACGAAGGGCTCCTTTCTCTTTAAGGAGTTTAAAAGTTGCCTCCCAGAATCCTCTTTGAATGATGTCAGACTCCCAGTTAAGAAGGTCATAAAAGACAGAGAGCTGAGCCACAGTTTCCAGGTGAGACTTAACAATTTTTGTCGCCAACTCTTTTGCAAATTCTGAAATGGGATGGATTCCTTTTTCGATCTGATGTAATATTTCTTCCCTCTTCTCATGGAGTGTGGACCCCTTTTCAATCTCGCTCTGGAACCGGGCATAGAGATCCCAGCAGAAGTAGTCGAAAGGCTGATCTGCCGGTACCTTTTCCCTTATCTTTTTGATATCGGATAGCTCTCTATAATTGGGGGGATCCATATAGAGAAGCGCCGTGACAACATCCACGACCTGAAGTCCGGTATCATCAATATAATTACAAACCTCTGTTAAAAACCCATTCCATTTGAGAACCCTAGCCACTGTATCTCCTAAGACTGCGTTCCTGAGGTGTCCTATATGCATGGCCTTGTTGGGGTTGACACTGGTGTGTTCGATAAATACCTTCTTTTTCGTTGGCGAAACTGGCATTCCGAATAGTCTGCCCTCGCGAAGGATTTGGGAGATAAGTCTTTCTGCTAAAACTCTCCAATTCACGATGAAATTGAGAAATCCTGGTGGAGTCACCTCAACCCTTTCAATATAAGGGATGGATTGAGAATTCAATGTCTCTGCAATTTCCTGAGCAATCTTCATGGGAGGTCGTCTTCTCTGTTTCGCTATCGATAAGCAGATCGCACTTGAAAAATCCCCAATCTCCCGTCGGGGGGGAAGATTAAAGGGAATCTCTTCTATATTTAAAAGTTCTTTTAAGATCCTTGATACACCTTCTCTAATCATACCATCCCCTTTGCCCCTTCAATTATTAGGAGGAACTGGATGAAAAGTCAAGGGAACTTAAGAAATTGGGATGAAAGGGATTTTAAGGAGGACTAAATTGGTCAGACTAAGCTTAAGCCAAACAAAGAGGGGTAATCCTATTCTTTATTGGTGGGGTTCACTCACTTCTTTTATTAGGCCTTTCAACTTATTGAGATCTCCTTCTTGAAAGGATTGGAATTCTAAGCCATATCGATACTCCCCCCAAATGGCCTTTGGGGCTAAATCAGACCAAACCACTTTTGTAATGGCCCGAATGGAGTTTAACTCAAATCCCTTTACAAAGAGGATTTCAATCTTCATTAATCTTCCTATTTCGATGGATTCAGGGAGATAGACCAGAAGACCTCCTTCGCTGACATCCCCGGCAATCCCTCCATACCTCTCACTTCCATCGATAAAGGAATAATCCAGTGGAAGTTCGATACTCACCCTTGGATGCCTTCTCCTCTCAACAACAAATACGCCTTCCTTAACTTTTGACTTCTCTTTCCCTTTTCTTCTTTTTACCGCTGTAGTAAATTTCTTAATAACCATAGATCCTACCTTTTGCTCAAGTTTAGTGAAATCCATATACAAATGTCAATCAATTTTTTCCCTTAATCGTAATGCCCCACTCATTCGGGGAATGAGGCAGGGATGTCGGAGAAAATTTTTGAAGTGCAAGGAAGGTTTTTAGTGATGAAATTTGCAAATTGCCTCTGAAATAAGATTCCCATCTGGAGAGGACTATGAATTTTCAATAATTGGAGAGACAATTTTTGGCATATTAAATCCCTTTTTAAGTCAAGGAATAATCATAAATTAATTAATATTTATAATAGGTTACATTTTTTTTAGAAGGATGGCATTATCCTTGCTCAAGATTAATTACTAAACAATGATAGCTTCTTAATTGATCCTTTCCTGCAATTTGGAAAGTTTGAGAAGTTGGCCAATGAACTATGGGACGAGGGCGAAAACCTGCTAAAAAATTAAGCTATCGAGATCAACAGATTGTTGAACGATATAACTCGATGCATGAAACAATGCCCCATTTGGCTAAAAAATATCGGATTTCAAAACAAAGGGTTTATGAAATTCTAATGAGGGCTAAGAGATTTGGGTATGTCATTAATAGACCAAAAGATTTAATTCGAAATCATCAGATTAATCAATGTGAAATCTGTGAAAAAATCATAAATCTATCAAAGAAAGAAGAGTTTTTAACAAAAAGGCAACTTGCTCAAATGTTAAATATTGAATATTCGACCTGCCACTGGCATTTGAATGAGCTCATAAAAAGAGGTGCAGTATCAAAGCAATTTGCCTCTCTGAGGAGTGAAAACTTAGCCAAGGCCATTCAGTATTATAAGCTCCACCCATTCTCTCCTTCTGAAATCGGAAGGAAATTTGGATATAAGAATTTCTATTCCATTCTAAACTACCAGAAGAAGAAAGGGTTGAATGTAGAACGAGCCATAACATTCCCCAGGGAGATCAATTTGCATCAAGAAGAACAAAGGGGTTTGTATACAAACATGTCATAGATTGAATGGATACCTATTCGATAGGGAGGAGTCTGTGGAAGATTTAAATAAAACCAAGGAGAGAAGAAAGCACCCACGATTTATCTTAGATTTACCGGTAGAATATCGTGTCACTAATGCCCCGAATGGTCGAGGGGCACTGGTTATCAATGCCAGTGAATCAGGACTTTTAGTGCACTCCGTTAAAGAGATGCCAGTAGGAACAAAGTTAACGATTGCGGTCATGTTCCCAAAAGAATACCAATTTGCCAATTTCGAGGTATTAGCTGAAGTCGTTTGGAAGGACATCCAATGGGAAGAAAATTGGGAAGGATATCAATTAGGATTAAAATTTATCCACATCCGTGAGGATGATTATCAGAAATTAAAACAACTTCTGAAGAATGGCCATGAACAATGAGCATTAATCCATGATTCAAATCATAAGGAGATCATGAATGCAAACCGATACCTTTTTCCCAGAAAATGACGATTTCTTATCCTACTTGGACGGGATCCATGATCCTGCCAAGGAAGACCCGATTGAAGCAGAATTTCAGGCTGGCCCAGGCCTTTCCCCTCCGAAAGAAAAAGGCTCCTCCAGAGAAGTAGAAAACCCATTTCTTGCATCCTTTTTAATAGAATTGATCCATTCCATCAAGAATACCCTCATCTCAATCAAGAACATCTCCCTCCTGTCCATCGATAAATTTAATGATGGGGAATTTAGAAAATATGCTCAAAAGACCGTTACTGAAGATATCAAGAAGATTGATTCTGTGCTCAACAGCCTTCTTAACTATATCCATATCAATACTCCGATCATCAAATCCAATACCATCTCTTTAATCCTTGAAGAGGTATTGGAAGCCAATGAAAAACAGATTAAAAGCAAAACCCTCAAGGTATTTAAGAAATGTGAAAAGGATCTGCCCGAGACCTTTATCCATGATGAGCAGGTAAGATTTATTTTAAACTCCATCCTCCAATATGCTATCCTTTCGACTCCGCTCAATGGTTCCATTGGTCTACTGATTAAATCCTTTGATTTTCAAACCGGAGTCTCTCCCCAAAAGCCTTCCCCAGAAAGGAATGGAGGCTATATTGAAATGGCCATTGGTTTCACAAACGAAAAGGAATCTCCTGAGCCCTCCAAGGAGGCTTCAGTAAAATCGTCGATCCAGAAGGAGGAACCCTTAAAACTGATCTTACAATTGGTCAAAGAGATCCTTCAAAAGAATCACGGGAATATGACCTATGAGTTTGATCCAAAAAAGATGAGGACATTGATCACCCTGAGGTTTCCCATTGAAAGAAGAAAGGTGATTTATTACGAACCCATTACGATTTAAAAAAGGAGTTTACCTTGGAATCATTGAAACAACTTCTTCTTCATCATTTTGAAAAGATCTTGGTGGGAATCATCTTGATTGCCACCTTCTTAGGAACCCTCTTTGTTGAGGAGAAGTTTATCGTGCTCAATTTTTATTACCTTCCAGTGCTCACGGCAGGTTACTTTCTCGGTCGACGCATCGGGGTACTCACCGCTGTCTTCTCCATCCTTGCCGTGATCATTAGTCTTTTAATCTTTCCAAACTATTTTGGGATCGATAAGGATGTTTTAAGGTCAATGTCTCAGCTCTCGTCATGGGGCGGTTTTCTCATCCTTGCCAGCTTCACCGTCGGGACCCTTTATGAAAAAAATGAGCAGAAGATAAAAGAGTTAAAGAATGCCTATATTGGGGTTTTGGAAATCCTTTCTAAGTACCTCGAATCCACAGACCGTTATACGAAAGGTCACTCCGTTCGGGTATCCGAATTAGCCATGGAAATTGGAAAGGCCATGCAGTTGCCTCGATCCGAGATTGAAAACATTAGGGTCGCAGGTCTCCTCCATGATATTGGAAAGATTGAAATCAGTGGCGAGATCTTACGCAAAGCCGCTGAGTTAAGCACCGAAGAGAAGGAAATTATTGAATGGCATACGGTCAAAGGGGCCTACCTTCTGTCAGCCGTGGGTGCGGTATTAAAAGAGGTCGTTCCAATCGTGATTGCCCACCATAAATATTTTTCGGAAACCCTCGAGACGAATAATGGAGGTCCCATGAAGATCCCCTTTGGAGCCCGTGTAGTCGCTGTAGCGGATGCTTATGATGCCATGACGACTGACCGACCCTACCGAAAGGGGATGCCTCCTTGGGAGGCTATGCAAGAGATTATAGCCAATACAGGCACCCAGTTTGATCCGGTTGTAGTAGAGGCTTTTAAACGGATCATCAGCGAAAAATTAGAAAGGGAATAAAGGCAGTTTAAGAAAGAAGGATAGAATATGCAAACCCCTAAACCTCAGGGAACGAACCATCCAAACCCTCATCTCCCACTCAATCCCAGAGATATATATCTGAATTCCATTAAGACTGAGGAGTTCAGACATACTTCACTTTCAGTAGGGAATTCCTCTTTCACCAATTTTCATCTCAAAGGAATGATGGACTTTTTAAATAATTTATCCCGCCCCATCTTGATTAGTATCGCTTCAATCATACTCGTATTGGTAGGACTCCTTAATTATTTAGCAGGTCCAACCCTTTCAACCTGGATCCTTTACTTGATCCCTATATTTTTGCTCACCTGGTTTGCTGAACGATGGCTTGGAATCTTGGCCTCGATTATCAGCTCAACTGTATGGTTGATAGCGGATTACACTGCAGGGATGACCTATTCAGACCATACCATTCCTATCTGGAATTATACCGCGAGGTTATGTTCTTTCATGATCCTTACACTTATTCTCTCTGCGTTGAAAGAGGCCATTGAGAAAGAAAAAGAACTATCCCGAATTGACTTCTTAACCCGAGTAGGAAATAGCCGCTACTTTATCGAACTCACAGATATGGAAATTGATCGAGCCCGACGGTACGGACACCCATTAACGGTTGTATATATTGATCTTGACAATTTCAAATCCATTAATGATCGTTTTGGACATAGCACGGGGGACTATCTTTTAAGATTGGTGGCCAATACCATTAAGAATAATATTCGTCTATCAGATACCGTAGCCCGACTGGGTGGAGACGAATTTGCTATTTTACTACCTGAAACCGGCCCTGAACTCGCTGAGGCCATCACACGGAAGGTTCAAAAAATCAATTTAGAGATCATGGAGAAAAACGGTTGGCCTGTCACATTTAGTATCGGGGTCGTTACCTTTATCCATCCCCCTTCAACGGTGGATGAGATTTTGAGGATCTCTGACAATTTAATGTACAACGCAAAAAACAATGGAAAGAATACAGTCAAGTACGAGGTCACCGGGATCAAGGATTGGTCTTCTGTGACGGTTGCATAATTTATTTCAAGGTGTGATTCAGTCTTTCCACCCATCAAAAATTTTTCTTGACACAATTGTCTTCATCATTTATCATCCAAATTAAATCCCAAGCTAAGGAGGAAAAAATGAACCCCTCATGGAGAAAGATGGTTGCATGTTATTTGATCTTGGCAATGTTTGTGATTGGCATCACTCCAAGAGTCTATGCAGGATTCTCTCCATCCGAAGCGGTCTCTATTTTAAACGTTGATCGATCCTCTGATCTGGAAAGGATCCGTAAAGTTCTTGAAATGAAGATGGTACGCGAAAGACTAAAGGACTTCGGTTTTACTCCTGATGAAATCGAGAAAAAAATCACCCAGCTTAGTGATCAACAGATCCATCAGCTCGCCGTTCAACTCGATGAATTAAGGGTCGGTGGAAATGGGTGGGCATGGGTTCTGGTCATTCTCATCCTCATTGCGATTGGGGTTATTGTTTATTTCTACATGACCGGTCATCGTGTCGTGATTGAAAGAGAAAAGTGAAGTTGTGGGAGAAATCTCTTCCCGATGCCTATTGAGAAGGGGCGTTCGTTTATCCAAACGCCCCTCTTTATTTCTAATCATCTTACTCCTCTCAGCCTCCTGCACGACATCTCTACCATCCAGACTTTCCCCCCCTTTCCGTCTCATAGAAAATGTTCCCTTCTTTCCTCAAGAGGACTTTCAGTGTGGACCTGCCTCGCTTGCAGGGGTGATGAATTATTGGGGGGCGAATGTATCCTTAGAGGAGATTACCAGGGAGATCTATAGCCCTTCTGCTAAAGGAACTCTCAATTTAGACATGATCCTATATGCGAAACAAAAAGGGATGAAATCAAGTTATTACAATGGAGGGATGGAGGATATTAAAAATAAAATTGACTCAGGGTATCCTCTCATTGTGATGGTTGATTTAGGTCTCTGGATATATCAGCAAAACCATTTTATGGTCGTCATAGGTTACGATCAAAATGGGGTTATCGTCAACTCAGGGAGGGAAAGGCTCAAACACATCCCTTTGAGAAACTTTATAAAAAAATGGGAAAAAACTCAATTCTGGACCCTTTGGATCACTCCTTCCCAATGAGAGAGAATCTATTCAAGAATAAGAAAAATATTTTTTACCCGATTCTTATCCTGACCCTCCTCTCCTATCTCCCAGGGTGTCTTCCATTTAGGATAATCGTATTAAGAGATCCTCTCACTCCTGAGGAACATCTAAACCTTGGATTGGCCTATGAAAGAAATGGTGAATTCGACCCTGCCATTCGAGAATATCAACGGGCGTCCAAGAAAATTCCAGTGGCTTATCTTTATCTTGGGAATGCCTATTTTCAAAAGATGGAATTGGAAAAGGCGGAGGCCTTCTATAAAAAGGCCATAAAGAAAGAACCTAAAAATGCAGACGCCTATAATAATCTTGCGTGGCTTTATTACACCCGACGGGAAAACCTTGAGGAAGGAGAAAGATTGGCGTTGAAGGCCATTGAACTTAATCCTTTGAAAGAATCTATTTATAAGGATACCTTAGAAAAGATTAGGGAATTAAAGAAGCTTCTTAGCCCTCCTTCTTCTCTTCGTCTTCCATCTTCTTTAAGAAGGCTTGAATGTAGATTACTTTATCCTCTTTTGTCCCATCCTCCTTGGATACGGTTTGGGGAATCTCCCCAGATTGTATGTAAGCTTCTTCCAAATGGCTAATGGCCTCTTTAAGTTTTGGGTCCTGTTCTATCAATCGTCTTACTTGTTGATCAAAATAAGTACTGGCCTTTTCAAGATCAGAAAGATCAAGTTTAATCTTGGTCAAATCGATCAGTCTTCTTAGGACAGAACAGATCACTTTGATATTTCTCGCCTGAAGATATTGTGGCGCATGTCCCCAAAGACTAATCGCTCTAAGTCCCCTCTTTCGAGCTGACATCAGGATAAAGGTTTGAATGCTGATGGGTCCAGAGTATTCGGTCAACCGAAGTCCTGCCTGCATCACCGACTCTCTCAATGACTCATGATTAAAGAGGGCGCTCACCACTGGGGGATAGGTATGGGGGATGTAGTCATAGGTTCCACCAATGGTAAATATTTGACTGACATTGAACTGGATGGCTAAATCGAGGATAAGATCTGCAAAGACATCCCATCGGAAATGGGGCTCAACTCCTTGGAAAAGGATAAGGTCAGTAAAAGGACAACCTTTTACATAATAGAAATGATTCTCCGAGAATTTAAGCTCTATTACCCTTCCTTCTTTAATGACCGCCACCGGTCGCAGGGATGAGGTCTGATAAAAATTCTCTGTCGGAATAGAGGCAAAGGGTTTTGCCTCTAAGCTCTCAATCAAATGTTGTAACGTATAGGATGAAACCTCTGCAGCATTCGGCCATCCTTCAAATCCAATAATCAGGTATGGTCTATTGAGGATTGGCTTTTCTGTATAAATAATATTTTCCATCTTCCTCTCCCAAGAAATCATATCCTGCAGCTTCCCTTTCTGTCAACATTCTAAAAAAAGACCTCTTTAAAAATATTTAAATAAGTCTTTCAAGGACTTTTTTAGAGCTCAATAAGAGATCTCTGAAAAAGTATCTTAAGCCATATAGAATGGAGAGGTGTGATGGAA
>JBBIRT010000031.1:0-18327 GCA_037441725.1 Deltaproteobacteria bacterium
GCTCATACATCCGCTTGACAATTGGGGCCAACTTTTTGGTGACGGTCCCTGCCACAATCATCATATCTGCCTGTCTGGGAGTAGGTCTAAAGGCCTCCGAACCAAAACGACCAATGTCCAAGACAATATGCGTAACCATCATCTCAAGGGCACAGCATGCTAAGCCAAATGTGACTGGCCAGATTGAGTACTTTCGTCCCCAATTGACCACCTTATCGAGGTAGGGTAAAAGGGGTGTCTTTTCAAGATAGGTTTCTATTCCCATTCCAAAGCTCCTTTTTTCCAGATGTAGAGATAGGCAATGATTAAAATCCCAATAAAAACAGCCATGGTGGCAAAGGCAAAAACTTTTAACTCCTTAAAGATGACTGCCCAGGGGTAGAGAAAGACAATCTCAATATCAAAGAGAAGAAAAAGCATTGCAATAATGTAATATTTAATGGGGATTCTGCGGAAACTCGAACCAATCGTCGTCATCCCACATTCATAGGGTGCCTGCTTAATGGCTGTGGGTTTTCTCTGGCCAAGGAGGGCAGAGGCGAGCACAATGATAATGGCAAAAACAGCAGAGAGAGCAATAAAAAAGAGGATCGCAAAATATTCAATTAACATGTATCCCCCCAAAAATTCTATTTGTGAAAATTTTCTTCTTCCCGCACAAAATTACAAGAAACTTTCTCATTTGTCAAGTAAAATTTTATGGATAAATTTCCTTTTTTGGAAATAATATAACTTATTGTTTTTTAAGAGATTATATTAAAAAAATATTAAATAAAAAAAGAAATTAGTGAAAAAATTAACATTTGATTTAAAAAAATTAATTATTTAATTTCATAGATGCGATTTTGTGGAAGAAGGGGTATTTTTCCTTAGTTGTTCCATCTTTTTAATCTTAATCGCACATACTTTAAACTCTGGAATCTTAGCAATAGGATCAAAAGTTGGATTGGTTAAGACATTAGCCCTACTCTCGAGAAAATGGAAAGGCATAAAGACGGTCTTTTTATTTGTTCTTTTAATAATCTTCACCCTGGTTGAAACAGACCCTCGTCGTGATGAAATTTGAACCCAATCTCCATCCACCACTCCGATCTCAAAAGCATCCTCAGGATTTATTTCGAGAAAACATTCGTTGATCTCCCTCTCGAGGGAAGGAGAGATCCTTGTCATCGTCCCTGTGTGGTAATGGACATGAATTCTTCCAGTGGTCAATTGGAAAGGAAACTCTTCATCAGGAAGTTCATCTGCGGGCTTATATTCAATGGCTCTGAATAGTCCTCTCCCTCTGGAGAACCGTTCTTGATGTAAAATTTTTGTTCCCGGATGTTCTTCATTAGGACATGGCCATTGTAATCCATCTCCTTGAAGCCGATTATAATTAACTCCCCCATAAGAAGGAGTTAGTCTTGCAATTTCATCCATGATGGCACGAGGGGATTCATAATCCATCGGGTATCCAAAACGGCTCGAGAGCTCTTGAATAATTTGCCAATCAGGTTTTGAATCTCCTGGAGGTTCAATCGCCTTCCTTACCATTTGAATCCTTCTCTCTGTATTTGTAAAAGTACCTTCTTTTTCCGCGAAGGATGCCCCAGGTAAGATCACATGCGCAAGATCTGAGGTGGGGGTGGGAAAAATATCAATAACCATGAGAAAATCGAGGGCCTTTAATGCCTTTTCTACATGAAGACTATCTGCATCGCTTACGACCGGGTTTTCCCCCAAAATAATCATTCCTTTAATTCTTCCATCAAGAATGGCTGGGAACATCTCGGTAGCTGTTAACCCGATCTTGTCTGAAAGGACCGCCTTCCAAGCCTTTTCAAATTTTTCTTTTATAGATGGATCTGTCACGTATTGATAACCTGAATAAACATTTGGGAGTCCTCCCATGTCACAGGCTCCCTGGACATTGTTCTGACCCCTTAAGGGATTGACGCCTGTCGATTCTTTACCGATATTTCCTGTAAGCATTGAAAGATTGGCAAGGGATTGAACATTATCCACACCTGTCGTATGTTGTGTGATTCCCATGGTGTATAAAATGGTTGCCCGTTCAGCTTTAGCATAATATTCAGCTGCCCTTTCTAAATCGGGAACGGGTACTCCAGTAATCGCTGATACCTTTTCGGGAGGATATTTTTCTATCACCGCTTTTAACTCTTCGAAATTTTCTGTTCGATTGTCAATAAAGGACTGATCTTGCCATTGATTCTTGAGGATGAGGTTCATTAGACCGTTGATCAAGGCGACATCCGTTCCGAGTCTATGCTGAAGATGTAAATCACTTTGAAGAACAATAGGAATCTTGCGTGGATCAGCGACCAATACTTTTGCCCCCTTCTTCTTTGCCTTAAAGACCCGAGTGGCAATCAGGGGGTGAGCGATTGAGGTGTTTGAACCAAAGATGAAAATACAATCAGCATTTTCAATTTCTTCAATGGAGTTGGTCATCGCTCCACTGCCAAATGAAGCGGCCAGCCCGGCCACCGTGGAGGAGTGTCAGAGACGGGCACAGTGATCAATATTATTGGTTCCGAGCACTGCTCGGGTAAATTTTTGGAGAAGGTAATTCTCTTCATTTGTACACTTTGCTGAAGTTAAAACAGCAATGCTATTCGGTCCATACTTCTCTTTGATCTCCTTGAGTCGTCTTACCGAGAGGTCCAGAGCCTCTTTCCATGAGGCCTCCCTCAAATCATCTCCCTTTCTCACTAATGGTTGGACCAAACGACTCGGATGATGGATAAATTCGTGAACCGTCCATCCCTTGATGCAGAGCTTTCCCTCATTTACAGGGCTTGTTTTCGATGGAAGGGTTCCAATGACCTTCCCATCCAACACCTCTAAAAGCAACCCACAACCGCATCCACAATAAGGACAGGTGGTTAAAACGGTTTTAAACTCCATGATCCTATTTCACCTCTATCACATTGAATGGAGACTTCTCTTCTAAATTGTAACCTGTCTTATAACCAAATTCCTCTGCTATAATTCCCGTAATCTTCTTATAAAGCGTCCTTAGAGGAATCTCGGCTGGACAGGCCTCTTCGCATAAGCCACAGTCAATACAGCGGCCTACCATATGGATGGCCCGGGATAGATGGAAAGTTGGATTGGCAGGGGGAATCTCTCCTGTCTTCACGAATCGATCTTCTTCAAGAGAGCACTCCTTGCAAAAGCACATCGGGCAGACATTGCGGCAACCAAAACACTTAATACACCGGTCAAACTCTGTCTTCCAATATTGGAGCCGTTGATCAAGATCCATTGCCTCGATCCTTGCCACTCTCTGACTATCCCCCTTTTCCCCCTGAGGGCCTTCGATTAAACTATCTGGAAATGGTTTTTCACATTCACAAGCCCTGGCCAGTTCCTCAGGACAACCAATTCCAATGAGAACGATCTTTTCTTCTTTTAACTGATTCCACTTAAAAAGTTCACGAAGCCCTCTCTCATCACATCCCCTCACCAGAATGGCAAACCTATCCTCGGGATAGGCCATAGCTAACTGAATTAAGATTTGATTAAGTGGATAGCGCGCCCCTCCCACCTTTTTCCAATCCCCAATAGAAAGAAATTCTAACTCGTTGGGATCACAGAAAAGGTGAGGCATGATATGGCCGTTCTCTTCTCTTAATCCCAAAAAGCCCTTGATCTTGTCCTCCTTAAGTAACTCTGAAACCTTTTCTTTGATCTTTTCATTCATCAGCTTTTAAGCGGCCTCCTTCACTTTTAAAGGATTGGGCCCTAACTTTTTGATCTCTTCTGCAAAATCTGTGATCTCATGGACGAATTCAGCTGCCTCCGCAGAGGAAACCCATTTCATTCGCAAACGTTCCGGATGAATGCCCGAGAATTCAAGTAATCTTTGAACCACAGTCAATCTTTTTTTGGCCATCACATTACCAGACTGGTAATGGCATTCCCCAAGTCGTCAGCCAGCCACAAAGACACCATCTGCTCCTTCCTGCAAGGCTTTCAGGATATAATGGGGTGAGATCGTACCCGTGCACATGACTCGGATGACACGGATGGATACGGGATATTGCATTCGACTGACCCCAGCCAGGTCAGCAGCCGCATAGGCTCACCAAGTACATAGGAAGGCAATGATCTTCGGTCTGAACTCTTCTGCCATCAAAAACTCCTTTTTTCGCTATGCGTAAAGTGCTTAATCTTTTTTGTTTAGGCGGCCATGGCCTTCTCAATCTGAACATAGATCTGTTTACCTGTGAAACGCTTAAGTTGTGCGCTTGCCGAAGGACAAGTTGCAGCGCAGGCACCACAGCCTTTACAAATCACTTCGTTGATCTCACAAATTTTTTTGTCTTCAACATATCGAATGGCCTCATAAGGGCAAACTTTTAAACATCCTTGACATCCAACACAGGTCTCAGGATTGATCGTAGCCACAATGGCATTGCCAAACATCTCCTTCTGTGAAAGGAGGGTGACTGCACGAGCCGAAGCACCAAGACCTTGGGTAATCGATTCGTCAATCGGTTTAGGGGAATGGGCCAATCCACAGATAAAGACCCCATCCGTCGCGAAATCGATCGGCCGGAGTTTCACATGGGCCTCCACAAAGAATCCATCCATATTCACCGGAACCTTAAACATTTTGGCCATAGCATTCTCTTGTGGCATAATCATGGCGGTTGCCAGAACAAGCAGATCAGGAAAAATCTCCATCTCCCGACCAAGGACGTAGGATGTAAACCGCACCTGAAGATTTTCCCCTTCTCGAGTAACTTTGATCTCCTTTTGATCATCATAACGAATAAAGAGGATCCCTTTTTCTCTTGCCTCCCGATAGAGGTCTTCTCGCAATCCATAGGTGCGTATATCCCGATAGATAATAAAGACATCCATCTCCGGATGGACCTCCTTTAAAGAGATCGCATTTCGCACCGAATGGGTGCAACAGACCTTTGAACAGTAAGGTCGCTCTTTGATTCGGGATCCCACGCATTGGAGAAAAACTGCATTCCGTAACTTTTTAAGTGTCGGATCTTTTTGGATCAATCGCTGATCTAATTCTAAACTGGTGAGGACTCTTGGGTCTTTGCCATAAAGGTGGAGATCAGGTTTTAATTCTGAGGCTCCTGTAGCGATGATCGCAATCCCGTGCTCTAAGGTCTTTAACTCTCCGTTGGTTTGAAGGATGGATCTAAAATTCCCAACAAACCCTTCCACTCCTTTCAACTCTGACTTTAAATAGACTTCGATCTTTGGATTGGATTGGATCTCATCAATTAATTTCTTTAAGTACGGCTGAACCTCCTCACCTTTCCAAGTCTGATAAAGATTTCGAGCTTGACCCCCCAAGACCTCTTCTTTCTCAATTAGATAGGTGAAGTAGCCCTGCTCAGCCAGATTCTTTGCAGCCACCATGCCCGAGACCCCGCCTCCAATCACAAGGGCTTTCGGATTAATCTTAATTAAGGGTTCAACCATGGGTTCAAAGAAGGAGACCTTAGCCACACCCATTCGGACCAGATCTTTGGCCTTCTCTGTGGCCTCCCCCTTTTCAGCTCCATGAACCCACGAACATTGATTGCGAATATTGGCCATCTCAAAGAGATATTTATTAATGCCCGCGTTGACCACAGTCTCCTGAAATAAAGGTTCATGGGTCAAAGGACTACATGCGGCGACCACCACACGGTTGAGCCTCTGCTCTTTGATGATTTGTGTCATCTTCTCCTGAGTATCCTGAGCGCAACTGAAAAGGTTCTCTGCCGCATAGACGACCCCCGGAAGGGTCTTTGCATACTCAACAACAGCAGGGACATCGATGACCCCTGCGATATTTGTTCCACATCGACAAACAAAGACCCCTATTCTTGGAGGCTCCCCATGGATGTCGATTTCCTCAGGGATGGTCTTACTTCTGGTTAGTGACCAACGGACTTCAGCCAAGAGACTCTCAGCCATGGCCGCAGAGGCACTAGATTCCATGACTGAAGTAGGAATATCCTTAGGCCCTTGGAAGGCACCGCAGACAAAGATCCCATCTCTGGAAGCATGAACGGGTAAAAAACTACTGGTTGAAATAAAATGATGAGGGTCAAGTTTAAGGCCTAAACGTTTTGCAAGCTCATTTGCCTCCTGCGAAACACTGAGGCCCACAGATAAAACAACCATATCAAAGTTTTCTTCAATCCTTTTTCCATGCTCATCAGTATAGCGGATTAAAAGGTCTCCTGTTTCACGAACAGGGTGGATATCAGTGATTCGGGATTTTATAAATCGAACTCCTGCTACCTCTTGAGCGCGATTATAATACCGCTCAAAATCCTTCCCGTAGGTTCTCATATCGATGAAGAAAATGGCCGTATCTAAAGGCTCCTTGGAATGTTCTTTGGCCACGAGAGCTTCTTTAACTGCATAGGTGCAACAGACTGCTGAACAATAGGGTCTCGCCCCCTCATGGACATCCCTTGACCCCACACATTGAATCCAAGCGATCTTCCTTGGTTCCTTTTTATCAGAGGCCCTAACGAGATGTCCTCCCAATGGACCAGAAGCAGAAAGCATCCTTTCAAATTCAAGGCTGGTAACCATATTCGGTAATCGTTTAAATCCATAGACATTATAGGCCTCTGGGTTAAAGACCTCACATCCAGGAGCAATGATGATGGCTCCAACCTGAAGGGTCAACTCTTTCTCATGATCTTCAAAATTGATAGCCTTGGCAGGGCAGAGCTTCTCACAGGCTTTACACTTTCCCCTTGTAAGGAAGATACATTGGGTAGGATCAATGGCATATTTGAGAGGGACCGCTTGAGCGTATTTCACATAGATCGATTTTCGTTTGGCCAAACCTGCATCATATTCATTGTCAACCTTACTGGGGCACTTCTCTGCACAAAGGCCACAGGCAATACACTTTGACATATCCACATAACGGGGATACTGGGTGACCTTGACCTCAAAATTTCCAACCTCTCCAGAGATGCTTTTCACCTCTGATAAGGTAAGAAGTTCAATATTGAGATGCCGGCCGACCTCGACCAGTTTGGGTGAGAGAATTCACATGGAACAGTCATTGGTAGGGAAGGTTTTATCCAGTTGGGCCATCACCCCACCAATGGAGGAGGATCGTTCTATGAGATAGACAAAATAACCGGAATTAGCCAGGTCTAACGATGCCTGGATTCCAGCAATCCCTCCACCCACAACCATGACTGCACCGATTCTATTTTGATTCATCTTTTTCTTAAACCTCTGTTCCGATATCAAATAATGCGTTTTCGATTCCGCTGATCGGAATCTCATTCATCTCCAGTCCAAGAATCTTTTTATCAATCCCCAGGCTCAACCCAAGAAGCTGGGGATAGAGAATCGATGGAAGGAGATGGGTACCATTCCTTTGTGAGGAGGCCATCTTCTGGACCTTATCGAATTGGATTTGGCAATATGGACAAGCTGTACAAACATAGTCAGCCCCTGACTCCTTCCCGTTCTTTAATTTTTTTAATGTCAAATCCATGGACAGCCCATCATTGATTCCCCAGAGAGGGGCCCCACAACATTCGAGTTTCATTGACCAATCAATACTTTCGGCCCCAGTGACCGCAACTAGTTGATCAAATAAACTGGGAACGATGGGGTCATCAAAATTAACTACCTTGCTTGGTCTCAACACATGGCATCCATAATGGGTAGCCACTCGAAGGTCACGATATTTTTTAACCATTTTCTCTTTGATCTTATCTAAACCGATATCCCGATCAAGGGCAGAGAGGAGATGTTTGATCTGGGGCTCTCCCTTATATTTAAGCCCTTCCTTCTCAAGGATTTTATTTACTCCCTCCCTTAAGGAAGGGGACTCCTTCAGAAGATAATCGGCCTTTTTTAGTGAGCCATAACAACATTTACACAGAGTCAAAATATTAAGGTTTCTCTTCTCAGCCAGAGCAAGATTTCTTGCTGAAGAGAGAAGAAAGATTTTGAATTCGATATTCCTCAGAGGATATCCACAGCAATTGAAATCTCGGATATCAATCAATCTCACCCCCAGTTGGCTCAAAACTGCTCTGGCAGAGGATTCATACTGGTTTAATCGAGCCGAAATCTGACAACCAATAAAAAGTGCAAATTCCATCATGACCTTTTTTCTTTCACATATTGGATCGCTAAATTCTTTAGTTCATAAAGGACATCGGTTACGGCCACTCCCTGAGGGCATTGTTCCTGACACTGATAGCAGGTCAAACAATCCCAAAGCATATTTGAACCAAAGGCAAGATCCCTCAACCCTAAACCAGCGGCATGCATGATTTGATGGGGTAGAAGTCCTAAGACCTCCTGGGGGTTTTCGTAATTAGCAACGACTGGGCAGACTGTTGTGCAGGTCTGACACCCAAAGCAAACAGAAAAATTCTTTGCCTGAGTGGAAAGACCAAGGCCACTTTGGAATTTCTTATCAGGAGGAGTTAAAGCAATGGTTTTTTCTTTCTCTCTCATTAATTCGCATTGGGCCAAGATGGCTTCTCTGGCCTGAAGGAGTGCATTTTGATAATCCTTAATTAAAATTTCACCTCTCATTAGACCGCGATAGTAGGAGAGAGGAGAGAGGATAAGAAATTCAGGATAGCCTTTCTGAAGAAGCATCTCTCTCACATTGAACCATAGATCCTGGAGGTCGATTCCTACAGGACATACTACTGTGCAACGTAGACAATTTGTACAGAGGTAGACCCCTTCTTGAATCTTTCGAAGTTCCTCCCCTTTGAGGCTTTTCCCAGAGGCCAGGGAACGAATGGCAGAGATCTTTTCGGATGGCAGGATATAAATATTTTGGATCTCTTCATAGGTTTGAGCCACTGAGCAACGGAGGCTACAGGTACCACAATGAGTGCAGGCATCCAGTTCCAGAGCCCTCCGAGTCATTTGGTTGGCTTCACGCAATTTCTCTTTATCTGCAATAGAGTTGACCAAAAGATTCATAGCACTCGAAAAGAGATGAAACATTTTGCTAAAAGGAAGATAGGCTAACCCCACAAGACAAGCAAGGACATGAAGGTACCACAGGAGGTGAGGGATTCGAGCCTGATCGATGCGGATTCCTATCGGATGGATCAATTTGGCAGTTCCGTATCCAGCAAAGGCTGATTGGTATTTGGTATGACACCCTGCGCAACTCGATTGATGAAATTCCTCTCCTTGGGCTAAAAGTCTTTCATCAAATGGTTCCTTGAGGTTTGGTGATACTGTTCCGAATTCCTTCACCCAATAGGCTTCAAGAGCCTTAAGCTCATTGGGATCACTTAAACCGGAGTATTCTTCAACCATCCTTTTATAATCTGAATAGGCAACCATCTTCGTTGCCTCTAAAAATATCCCTGAAAGCATAATCACTGCAACAATAATGACAGCATAAAGATCCATTGCATTGGTTTTGAGACGGGGTGGTTTCAAAATAAATCTTCGATATAACGCAATGATAATCCCAATGATGACAAGGATTCCGAAGAAGTCTCTTAAAAACAAAAAAGGGTTGAGGGTAGGATAATAGGAATCAAAAAGTTTAGCAGTGATCAATTTGTCCAGGGCGTGCATCAATAGGAGGAGCATAAACCCTCCGTAGATCAAGATGTGCATAACCCATCGAAGGAAATCTTCTCTCAAAATTCTATATTGAAGAAGGACGTCTAAAACGAAGCTCTTTAAAAGATTAATGATTCTTAAACTGAAGAGGGTAGCAAAGATTCCTTGGAGAGCATAGAAAAACCTTCTTGAGCCTGAAATCTCAACACTTCCAATTCCGATCTTATATCGAAACCAATTTGATATCTTATAGATTAAACCAATAATGAAGATGATTAAGGAGAGGAATAAGGAAAATTTAAAAAACATAATTTTTAAATGACAAAACTTTGTGAATTTTTTAATTTGACCGTCTCATTCCTAAACCATACAGAAACTTTTGTCAAGTCATATTTTTTAGAACGGTGATTTCATTCTTTAAATCTTTAAGGATCGGCTCTTTAATTTAATTTTAACTTTCAATTTAAATTTCTTCAATAAATGTGAGATGCAAATATAATTATTTTCTTTATTACATAGAAGTTCGTATCCAATAGAATTTCATACCCAATAGTGGGAGCGTATTTTGACCTTTATATATTTAAAGCTCTCATCGACACAAGTGGCTGGGTCTTTTTAGCAGCAGGGAGGGGGATAAGTTGACAAAATTAATAAAAATATTAATAATGGCTTCTTATGAAATATTCTGAATTGAGGAAATTAAGAAAGGTCTCCTATTTCCCAATTGATTCCGTGGCTAATTTGCTTAATATAAAAGCTCCTTTTGCAGCAGTCCTTTGTAAAAGGTATCCTAAAAAGGGTTACTCGTGAGAATCAAAAAAAATTTTTATGTTTTTAAAGAAAGATGGCGGCAAAATTCTACTCCTGACTTTTACAGTATTTCTAAGATCCTTCAAGTTCTTTCATATGACTCTGTTATGACGGCCCTTTCCTTTTATGAGATAGCAACCCAGGTTCAAAGGATTTTTTCCCGAAGCTATTAGGGATCAGGAAATCAACCGAATATGATATAGAAAATATATCTTTTAAATCTTATAAAATAAAAAGATCGCTTTATTTCGATGTTGTAAAAAAAAAGATTTTTTATTGCCGCAAAAAAGGTATTATTGAAGTTAATTTTTATTGATAAAAAGGATAATAAAAGAAGATAAGATGCGTTTTGGTTTTCATATCTCTATTTCTGAGGGATTTTCTAAAGTAGTTGAGCAGGCCGAGATTCGGAGCTGTGAAACAATCCAACTATTTTCAAGAAATCCAAGGGGATGGGCCTATCATCCACTTAGAGAAGAAGAGGTTTATTCTTTCCAATGCCAAATAAGGGAAAAAGGCATCTATCCCGTATTTCTTCATCTTCCATATCTTCCAAACATTGCCTCATCTCAATCAAAATTCTATAGAAGGTCTATCGAATCCATTATAAAGGATCTCGAAAGGGCAGAAATTATTGGAGCCCAATTCCTGATCATCCATATTGGTCATCGCCTGGAATCCTCGGAGGAGGAGGCCATTGATGCTGTAATCCATGGAATAAATCAGGTCTTCCGGAGAATCAAAAACTCCGTAACCCTCCTTTTTGAGAACACCGCAGGTCAGGGAACGGAGATCGGCTATGAGTTTGAGCAGATGAAGAAGATCATCGATGGGATTGAGGAGAGAGAAAGGGTTGGGGTCTGCCTCGATACTGCCCATGCCTTTGAGGCAGGATATGATCTTTCTAAACAGGATGGGATTGAAAGAACCCTTGAATCTTTTGAGAGATTAATTGGCCTGAAACGTCTCCATCTCCTTCATTTAAACGATTCAAAAACTCCCCTCGGATCGAGAAAAGACAGACACTGGCATATTGGAGAGGGATTCATTGGATTGGAGGGATTCAGATATCTAATCAATCATCCTTTACTCAACGGCCTTCCTGGAATCATGGAAACCCCAAGAAAGGATACCTTAGAAGACATAAAAAACATGAAGGTGGTAAGGAGTCTTATCGAAAAATGAGGGTGGTCCTACTTTCAGCTCATGGGTCTATTTCTCTTTCTCTTCTTTCTTTTTAGATGTGACCTTCTCAAGCACCTCCTTGGCCTTTTTTATAGTCGATCTCTTCTTATCAGGTGTAGCTAAATGAACTAATTCCACTAATGAAAGCGGAGCGCCATCTCCCTGACGCCATCCCAATCTATAGACACGGGTATAGCCTCCTGTCCTGTCTTTGAACCTTGGGGCAATTTCATCAAAGAGTTTTTTTACAATCCCCTCATCCCGAAGAAGGGCAAAGGCTTTTCTTCGGGCATGGAGGGTCCCTTCCTTCCCTAAACTGATGATTCGATCTGCCCAGCTCCGAAGCTCTTTTCCCTTGGCCAATGTGGTTCTGATCCGTTCATACTGAAGTAAAGAAACGAGCATATTTCTGAACATCAACTCACGATGTTTTGTATGACGACTCAATTTTCTCCCAACCACTCGATGTCTCATCCCTGCCTCCTATCCTGTAGCCCCTGACTCCGCTTCTCCCTCCTTCTTCTTGGGAGGCCAATTTTCTAATTTCATTCCCAAGCTCAATCCCATCCCGGCTAAAATTTCCTTGATCTCATTAAGAGACTTGCGGCCAAAATTCTTCGTATCCAAGATCTCAGCCTCGGTTTTTTGAACGAGATCTCCAATCAATTTGATATTGGCATATTTCAAACAGTTGGCTGAGCGAACTGAAAGTTCAAGCTCATCCACGCTTCGAAGGAGGTTTTCATTAAAGGCATCCTTTTTCTCCTCTTCTTCGGATTGGGCCACCTCTTCCTCTTCTTCCTCTTCTTCAAACGTGATAAAAATGGAGAGCTGATCCTTCAATATCTTGGCTGCATGGGCAACCGCTTCTTCGGGGTTGATACTCCCATCGGTCCAGACCTCTAAGGTCAACTTATCATAATCGGTGATCTGTCCGACCCGTGCATTCGTCACAGTGTAGTTCACCTTTTTAATTGGAGAAAAGATCGCATCCATAGGGATGGTGCCAATGGGTTGATTCTCCTCTTTGTTTCTTTCTGCAGGGACATATCCTCTTCCCATCTTCACCACCATCTCCATGGAAAGTCTTCCATCTCTTGAAAGGGTAGCAAGGTAATGCTCAGGATTTAAGATCTCTACTGCATCCCCTGTGAGGATATCTCCTGCTTTAAGGACTTTTGGACCTTCTGCCTTCACCCGAATGGTCTTTGGACCTTCGGTATGAAGTTTCAACCGAACCTCCTTAAGATTAAGGATGATCTCTGTGACATCCTCTTTGATCCCAGGGATTGTAGAAAATTCGTGTAAGACCCCATCAATTTTAACCGAAGTGATGGCGGCCCCCTGTAAGGAAGAGAGCAGGATTCGCCGAAGTGAATTTCCAATGGTGATCCCAAAACCCCTCTCAAAGGGCTCTGCGGAAAATTTTCCATAAAAAGGGGTGAGCGTCTCTTTTTCCACCTCCAATGTTTTGGGTCGAATCAGGTCTTTCCAACTTTTTTGAACCATATTTCCTCCAAATTACTTTGAGTATAACTCAACGATTAACTTCTCTTGGATCGGGAAGGTAATATCTTCCCGCGTTGGTAAAGCCTTCACACTCCCTTTCATTTGTTCCTTATCCAACTCTAGCCATTGGGGGACGCCTCGCCGGGCCATCCCTTCCAGAGCATCTAAAATACGTGCAATCTTCTTGCTCTTCTCCCGCACTTCAATGACATCTCCTGGATTCACAAGATAGGAAGGAATGTTGACTTTGGTCTGGTTAACTAAAAAGTGGTTGTGTCGTACAAGTTGACGTGCTTCGTTTCTTGAACTGGCAAAACCAAGACGATAAACAATGTTATCCAATCTCCTTTCTAATAGGGAGAGGAGATTCTCTCCTGTAATCCCCTTCCGGCGATCTGCTTCCTTGAAAATATTCCGGAACTGGTTTTCTAAAACCCCATAAATCCTTTTTACCTTCTGCTTCTCCCTAAGCTGGGACCCATAATCGGAAATCTTTTTTCGATTCTGGCCATGCTGACCAGGAGGATAATTTCTTCGGTCGAAAGCACACTTTTCGGTATAACATCTCTCCCCTTTAAGGAAGAGCTTGATATTTTCCCTCCGACACAACCGACAAACCGATTGGGTATATCTTGCCAATGCTAACCTCCTAATTTAAGTAAGTTTCTTTCTGGGAATCACCATTCAGAATCTCTCTCATCATGGGAATTCTTAAACACGTCTTCTTTTAGGGGGACGACATCCATTGTGGGGGATCGGTGTAACATCTTTAATGAGGTGAACTTTTAAGCCCGCGGCTTGAAGTGATCGAAGGGCCGATTCCCTTCCTGCTCCAGGTCCCTTCACATAAACATCAATGGATCGTACCCCATGTTCCATAGCCTTTTTCGCTGCATCCTCTGCTGCCATTTGAGCCGCAAAAGGGGTACTCTTGCGAGAACCTTTAAATCCTTGGGTGCCAGCACTTGACCAGGTCACCACATTTCCTTCTGTATCGGTAATGGTGATAATGGTATTGTTAAAGGTCGCTTGGATATGGGCAATTCCTGTCTGAATGTTCTTTTTCACCTTCTTTTTCTTTATCCCTTGCCCTTTGGGCATAACTCCTCCTATCTTCCTTTCTTAATGATCAAAGTCCTTTTACCCCGCTGATTCCTTCTCTTTCTTCTTACCAATAATGGCCCGCCGCGGTCCTTTTCGGGTGCGAGCATTGGTATGGGTCCTTTGGCCACGCACCGGTAGGGATTTGCGGTGCCTTAGTCCGCGGTAGGAGCCAATATCCATCAGTCGCTTGATATTGGTGGCTACCTCTCGCCGCAAATCTCCTTCTACCTTATACTCTTGCTCAATGATATCTCGAATCCGAACCACTTCGGCCTCTGTAAGTTTGCTGACCTTCGTATCCTTATTGATATTCGCCTTTTCAAGAATCTTGTTGGAAGAGGGTCTTCCAATCCCATAGATATAAGTCAGGGCAATCTCTACCCGCTTATCCTTTGGAAGATCAACCCCTGCAATACGTGCCATCTTTGAGCTCCTTGGTCGCCGTTTGAGGATGGTGGGCCGCTACACTTGAGGTCGGAGGTAAAAAATCTTTATCCTTAACCTCAAGTCTTGCTCGGGTGGAACGCCCCTCTAACCTCTTTTTAGCCTTGTCTTTGTTTGTGTTTGGGATTTTCACAGATCACCCGGATCACTCTTTTCCGTCTAACAATTTTACACTTATCACAGATCTTCTTAACAGATGCCCTTACTTTCACGCCTTTACCTCGATTCGTGAATCATTCGATTCACCGAAAAGTTTTAATGCTAAATGGCTTCATCATCGAGAGTCTATTTCTCTCTGAAAATAATTCTTCCCCGTGAGAGATCGTACGGAGAAAGTTCTAATGTCACTTTATCGCCGGGGAGGATTTTAATGAAGTGCATTCTCATCTTTCCAGAGATGTGAGCCAGCACCTTATGACCATTCTCCAGCTCAACTCGAAACATTGCATTGGGAAGCGTCTCTAAAACCCTTCCTTCAACCTGGATCGCATCCTCCTTTGGCATATTATCTCCATCCACCCCTTTATGATGTTGTTTTTAATTGGTGAACAATTTGTTGAAAAATTTGCTCAGGTCCTCCTTTCCCCTGAATGGATCGAAGGACTTTTTCTCCCTCATAATATTGGATGAGGGGAGCGGTCTGCTCTTCATATTCTTTCAGGCGAGCTCGAATGGTCCCTTCATTGTCGTCTTCTCTTTGGTAGAGTGGACCTCCGCAACGGTCACAGACCCCCTCTTTTTTTGAGGGGTTAAAGAGGATGTGGTACATCGCCCCACATTCTTTACACGTCCTCCTCCCAGTCAATCGACGGATCAGTTCTTCTGAATCCACTTGAAGATTGAGCACGATGTCGATCTTCTTCCCCATTCTATCCAGAATAGCTTTCAATGTCTTAGCTTGGGCTATGGTCCTTGGGAATCCATCCAGGATAAATCCGACCTCACACTCCTTTGACTTCAAGCGTTCCTCGATGATTCCGATGACAATCTCATCTGGCACTAATTGTCCTTGGTCCATAAATCCCTTCGCCTTCTTTCCTAAAGGCGTGTTCTCTTTTACCGATGCCCTTAAAATGTCTCCTGTAGAGATTTGAGGGATATGATAACAATCTACAATTTTTTGAGCTTGGGTTCCCTTTCCTGCCCCAGGGGGGCCAAATAGAATTAAATTCAAATCACCCTCCTGAATTTGTAAACTCAAATCTTAATTTTCTTAGCCCCTTCTCCCTTTCAATCTCCCCTTTTTCATCAGGCCTTCGTAGTGACGTGAGAGCATGTGCGCTTCAATCTGTTGGACCGTATCCAGAGCAACTCCTACGACAATGAGGAGGGAGGTTCCTCCAAAATAGAAGGAGACATTGAACTTACGATATAAGATAGAAGGCAGCACGCAGATCGCAGACACATAAATGGCTCCTCCAAGGGTAATTCGGGTGAGCACTTTATCGATATATTCAGCCGTCTTCTGCCCCGGACGAATCCCCGGGATATAACCACCGAATTTTTTCATATTCTCAGCCACATCATTCGGATTAAAGGTCACCGCAGTATAGAAATAGCAGAAGAAGATGATGAATCCTACATAGAGGAGATTATAAAGAAGTGCACCAGGACCTAAACTGTGGAGGACCGACTGAATCCAAGGATGCGCCTCCAGCCATGGTTTTGGCATGAAATTGGCAATCGTCAAGGGAAACATCAGGATCGAAGAAGCAAATATTGGTGGAATGACACCTGATGTGTTCAGCTTGAGGGGAAGATGGGTGCTCTGTCCCCCATAAACCTTTCTCCCAACAATCCGTTTCGCATATTGGACTGGAAGCCTTCGTTGTCCAGTTTCTACAAAGATAATCACGGCCACCACAAAGACCATCAGGACAATTAAAAACAGGACGGTGAGGATATTCATCTGTCCCACCCTGAAAAGTTCATAAGTACTGGCTACAGCATTTGGCATTCTCGCCACAATCCCTGCGAAGATGATCAAAGAGATCCCATTCCCAATTCCCCTCTCTGTAATCTGTTCGCCTAACCACATGATAAAAGCTGTCCCTGCAGTCAGGGTAATGACCGTCATAAGTCTGAAAGACCAGCCTGGAGCCAAAACGATCATTTCTCCAGCAGCCCCTTGCATATTCTCCAGACCAACAGCAATCCCAAATCCCTGGATCATACTGAGAATGACCGTACCATATCGGGTATATTGAACAATCTTTTTACGGCCAATCTCTCCTTCCTTCTGAAGCTGGGCCAGATAAGGGATCACCACCGTGAGAAGCTGGAGAATGATTGAGGCACTGATATAGGGCATGATGCCCAGGGCAAAAACCGAAAGCCTTTCTAAGGCTCCTCCTGAAAACATATCGATGAGACTAAAGATGGTCCCTCGGGCTTGAGCAAAAAACGAGGCCAGAGCATCTCCATTGATCCCTGGGGTGGGGATATGAACCCCAATCCGGTAGATGGCCAACAAGAGAAGGGTCCAGAGAATCCTTCTTTTAAGTTCTGGGATCTTAAAGATGTTCTGGGCTCCTGAAATCATGAGCCAATAACCTCCACCTTTCCAGAAACGTCTTCAACCTTCTTGAGGGCAGCTTTGCTCACTTGATGGACATGGATGGTCAGAGGATGCTGAAGCTCTCCATCTGAGAGAAGTTTTACAGGCCCTCCTCTTTTTAAAAGACCTGATTGAACCAAGAGATCAGGATCCACGATCGAATCCTTGGGAAATCGATTGAGATCTCCGACATGGATAATGGAATAAACCTTTTTAAAAGGCGACCGAAATCCTCTCTTCGGAAGGCGCCGTTGAAGAGGCATCTGGCCTCCCTCAAAACCTGCCTTGGTTCCCCGTCCAGAACGGGAATTCTGACCTTTGGAACCTCTACAGGCTGTTTTACCATGGCCAGATCCAACTCCCCTTCCCACTCTTTTTATCTTTCTCCTTGCCCCTTCGGGCGGTCTCAGCTCGCTCAATTTCATCTCTCTTCACCCAATGATGGACTCTGTGTAATCCTTTTTAATTCTGTATCTTCATAGGAACATATGGCCATTTTTTAAAGCACTCTCAATAAATGACTGACCCGATTCACCATCCCGCGAATTTCAGGCCGATCTGGCAAGGTGAGGGTTTGATAAAGCCTTTTGAATCCAAGGCCCCGAATCGTCTCTCTCTGATCCTTGGTCCGCCCAATAACACTTCGAATCCATTGGATCTTAATCTTTTTTTCCATCCCAACCCTCCTCAACTTTCCGGAGCAACCTCACGCCGTCTCTCAATCACCTCTTCTGGAGACTTCAGTTGTTGGATGGCTTGAAGGGTAGCTTTAATGAGATTGTATGGGTTGTTAGACCCAAGAGATTTAGTCAAGATGTTTTGAATCCCTGCTGACTCAACAATCGCCCTGACCGCTGCTCCAGCGATGACCCCTGTCCCTTCTGAGGCAGGTTTGAGGAGAACCTTTGCTGCCCCAAATTTCCCCATCACTTCGTAGGGAATCGTATTATTAAGAATAGGAACCTTAATTAGATTCCTCTTGGCATGTTCAACTCCTTTTCGAATGGCTTCTGGCACTTCATTGGCCTTCCCCAACCCACTCCCCACATGGCCATTCCCATCTCCAACCACCACCAAGGCACTGAAGCTAAAGCGTCTTCCTCCCTTTACCACCTTGGCCACTCGGTTGATATGAACTACACGGTCGGTTAACTCCAATG
>JBBIRT010000031.1:18392-26603 GCA_037441725.1 Deltaproteobacteria bacterium
AGACATAAAGTGAACCTAACTCATTGGAGATTGAATCGGTGCAATTAAAAAAGTAACCCCCCTGCCCTTGCCGCTTCTGCCAAGGCCTTAACTCTACCATGATAAAGATATCCATTACGATCGAAGACGACCTTTTGAATCCCCTTTTCAAGGCATTTCTTTGCGATCAATTCTCCAACTCTTTTTGCTGCTTCTCGATTTCCAGAATTTTTAAGGCTCCCCTTCAATTCCTTGCTTAGGGTAGAGGCACTGGCGAGTGTTCTTCCTGTTGAATCCTCAATGGCTTGCGCATAGATATGTCTCAGACTCCGAAAGACATTAAGTCTCGGTCGTTCTGAGGTGCCTTTCACGCGACTCCTCACCCTCCTCTTTCTTTTCAGCCTTGCTAATTTCTTCTTTTCTTCCAAAATGATCTCCTCCCCCCTTTGCCATAAACTGTTTTATGGGATGAGATGGGGGCCATTAAGCTTTAGTCTTCCCGACCTTTTTACGGATCTTCTCCCCAAGGTAGCGAATCCCCTTTCCTTTATAAGGTTCTGGAGGTTTGATAGAACGAAGTTGTGCAGCAACGATCCCCACCTGTTGTTTGTCCACCCCTTTTACTGTAATCAGGGTCTGTTTCTCCACATCAATCTTAATCCCCTTTGGAATGGGATAAAGGACTGGATGGGAATATCCTAAGGAAAGCTTAAGGGCGTCCCCTTGCAGATCTGCTCGAAAACCAACTCCGACGATTTCCAGCCTCTTTTCAAACCCCTGGGTCACTCCAACCACCATATTGGCGATGAGACTTCTTGTCAAACCCTGAAGGGCTCTTAGATTTCGTTGCTCATTGGAACAACGGATAAAAATCTTACCCTCCTCAACCGATATGTAAATGCCATGGGGGAGCGGGTGGGAGAGAAACCCTTTGGGCCCTGTCACCTCCACCTTTGAGGGGTCATAGGTAATCTTGACTTCTTTTGGTAATACAATGGGCATCCTTCCAATACTAGACATCCTTGACCTCAATTTCGAATTTGATAACGAATATTGTAAATTAAAAAATTTGATTCAGAGTCTGAATTGAAAATGATTACCAAACGTAACATAAGACCTCCCCCCCAACATTGGCCTGGCGGGCCAATTTATCTGTCAAGATCCCTTTGGGGGTTGAGAGGATCGATACCCCTAATCCACTCATCACTGAGGGAATTTGATCCTTTCCCACATAAACCCTTCTCCCAGGTTTACTGATCCGTTTAAGATGAACCACCTCTTTACGGCTGGAATCGTATTTAAGGAAGATTCGAAGAACCTCATGCTGGCGATCATCGGTGATCACTTTAAAACTTTTAATAAATCCTTCCTCCATCAGGATCTTCGCAATCTTTCGTTTCATCTTTGAGGAGGGAACATCGACTTTCTCAAATTTGGCTTTGGCCCCGTTGCGAATTCTTGTAAACATATCGGCTAATGGATCAGTAATGGACATATCAAAACCCCCATATCTGTGACTTACCAACTTGATTTAATCACTCCAGGAATCTCCCCCCGGGAGGCATACTTTCTCAAACAAAGTCGGCACATACTAAATTTTCGATAATAAGCCCTTGGCCTTCCACATAGAGGGCATCGATTGTACTCACGGACTTTAAACTTCTGGGGTCTTTTCGCCTTATTCATCAAAGAAAGTCTTGCCAATTTCTCCTCCTAATATTCTACGAATTCGTTCTCAACCCTCAAATGCTTAATTCCGAAAGGGCATTCCTAACAACCTCAACAATTCTTTTCCTTCTTCATCCGTCTTAGCAGTGGTCACGATGACCACATTCATCCCTTTCACTTTGTCAATTTTATCATAATGAATTTCTGGAAAGATCAATTGTTCACGAATGCCAAGGGCATAGTTTCCCCTTCCATCAAAAGACTTTCCAGAAAGGCCTTTGAAATCCCTAACCCGAGGCAAAGCGACATTCACAAGACGATTGAAAAATTCATACATCCTCTCCTTCCGGAGGGTCACCATACATCCAATGGGCATTCCGGTCCTCAATTTAAATTGGGCAATCGATTTTTTTGCCTTGGTAATCATAGGCTTCTGCCCAGTGATCAAGCTGATTTCATTGACAGCGGAATCAAGAATCTTGATATTCTGGATGGCCTCTCCTAATCCCATGTTCACCACAATCTTCTGAAGTTTTGGGACTTCCATCCGATTTTTATAATTGAATCGCTTCATCAGAGCAGGGACAACTTTTTCTTGGTAGATTTCTTTCAATTTAGCCATTCCACCACCTATCGATCTAAAAGCTCACCACATTTTCGACAGAATCGGGCCTTCTTCCCGTCCTCGAGAAGACGATGTCCAATCCGAACCGGCTTGTTACATTTCTCGCAGATGAGCATCACATTGGAAATGTGCAGAGGAGCTTCCTTCTCTAAGATCCCCCCCTGTCTCTGCTTTCCATGAGGGCGGGTATGCCTCTTGACGAAATTGATCTTTTCAACCAGCACCTTCTCCTTTTCAGGAAGGACTCTCAGAATGCGACCGCTCTTTCCTCTTTCCTTCCCATGGATGACCATCACCAGGTCATTCTTCTTAATGTGAAATTTTGGGACGACCATTTTCATTCCTTTTCCTTAAAGGACCTCAGGAGCTAATGAAACGATTTTCATAAATCGTTTGGCTCGAAGTTCCCTGGCTACAGGACCAAAAATTCGAGTCCCCACAGGATCTCCTTGTGGGTTAATCAGCACAGCCGAATTATCATCAAATTTAATATAGGAGCCATCTGGACGTTTCACCTCTTTTTTCGTTCGAACAATGACGGCACGAGCCACATCCCCCTTCTTAATCTTTGAATTGGGAAGGGCATCTTTCACAGAGACTACGATGACATCTCCCAAGGTGGCATACTTCCGACGGGTGCCGCCGAGGACTTTGATGCAACCCAATTTTTTAGCTCCCGAATTATCGGCGACTTCAAGAATACTTCGCATCTGAATCATGATTCACTCCCTCAAGAGTTTCCACCTTTCACATCTCTTTTTCTCTTGCGTTAGGCGGCCCGTTCAAGGATCTCTTTGACCCTCCATCTTTTCTCCTTGCTAAGTGGACGGGTTTCAATCAGTAATACTTTATCCCCGATCCGACATTCATTCTTTTCATCATGGGCTTTAACCTTGGTCCTCTTCCGGATATACTTTTTATAAAGTGGATGGAGGACCAGACGATTGACCATGACGACTACCGTCTTATCCATTTTATCACTCGAAACAACGCCCGTTAAGGTCTTTCTCTTGCCTCTTTCCCCAAATGGCATATAACCACCTCACTCCACTTCAATCTGCTTTATACCCATTCCATTTTAAGGCCTATGGTTTCTTTGCCTTTCCAGAGCCTTCTCCCTAAGGATGGTCTTGATCCGGGCGATGTCCCGTTTGATCTGAGGGATCCGCATGACATTCTCCAACTGGCCTGTGGCATGCTGAAAACGAAGGTTGAAGAGTTCCTCGCTTAAGTTCTTTTCCTTTTCAAGTAACTCCCCTTCATTTAATTGGCGAAGCTCCTTCCCTTTCATGGATGTTCCCCTCTCATGATGAACCTTGTATGAATGGGCAATTTATGAGAGGCCAAGAGGAATGCCTCTCTTGCCCTTTCTTCAGCAACCCCTTCCATCTCATAAAGTATTCGGCCAGGCCGAATGACAGCCACCCAATCCTCTGGGGGGCCTTTTCCCTTTCCCATTCGGGTTTCCGCAGGCTTTTTGGTGATCGGTTTGTCTGGAAAAATCCGAATCCAGATCCGTCCTGTTCGTTTAATAAAACGAGTCATCGCGATTCGTGCGGCCTCAATCTGTCGGGCAGTCAACCAACCACATTCTGTGGCTTGCAGACCAAAATCACCAAAATTGAGCGTGTTTCCTCGAGAGGCCACCCCTTTCATCCTGCCCTTCTGTTGTTTTCGATACTTGGTTTTCTTTGGCATCAACATGTCACTTCAACCCCTACGTTCACTCTTCCATTGGCTTATGCAGCTCTTTCTTCTCCCTCTCTGGTCGGGAAAACCTCTCCCTTAAAGATCCAAACCTTTACCCCAATAATCCCATAAGTGGTCTTGGCCTCTGCCAAACCAAAATCGATATCCGCCCTTAGGGTGTGTAGAGGAACGCGACCCTCCCGATACCATTCCCGGCGGGCCATCTCTGCTCCCCCCAATCTTCCTGCACATGCAATCTTAATCCCCTTGGCCCCCAATTTAATGGCAGAGGTGACAGCCCTCTTCATTGCCCTTCGAAATCCAACCCTTCTTTCGAGCTGAAGGGCTACATTTTCAGCCACCAGTTGGGCGTCGATCTCGGCTCTTTTGACCTCCTGAATATTGATAAAGATCTCTTTATCCGTCATTTTCTGTAGTTCCTTTTTCAAGACCTCAACCTCTGCCCCTTTTTTCCCAATGATGATCCCTGGCCGTGCCGTATAGATCGTAATTTTGACCTTTTTGGCCTTGCTGGCAGCCCGCTCAATCTCTATCTTGGAAACTCCTGCGTGATAAAGTTTTTTCTTCAGATAATCCCGAATTCGAATATCTTCGATCAAGAGTTGAGGATAATCCTTTCCCGCAAACCAACGGGAATCCCAGGATTTAATTAAGCCCAAACGAAAACTGGTTGGATGTACTTTCTGGCCCAAATTCTTTCCTCCTGCTTTCTCTTCACCTCTCGTCTAAGACGATTTGGATATGGCTGGTTCGCTTTCGAATCATGGTTGCCCGACCTAGGGCCCTGGGTTGATAACGTTTCATCATCGGTCCCTGATCCACCGTAATCTTTTTAACAAACAGACGATCCACATCCAGAGTTTTTCTTTGGTTGGCATTGGCAATGGCCGATTTTAATAATTTGATGAGGATCTTTGCTGCTGCCTTCCTGGTGAAGGTCAATATGTTTAAAGCCTCTTCTGACCCTTTTCCTCGGATGAGATCAGCGACTAATCTCACCTTTCTGGGTGCAATCCGAACAAACTTCAAATTGGCTTTCACTTCCATCTCCCGTGTCCCCTTTATGGAGTCGCCTTTCCTTTAATCTTTGTCTTTCGATCTCCTGAATGACCATGAAAGGTTCGGGTAGGAGAAAATTCCCCTAATTTGTGCCCCACCATCTCCTCTGTGATAAAGACTGGAATAAACTTCTTTCCATTATGGACGGCAAAGGTTAATCCAACCATTTCAGGGACAATCGTGGATCGTCTCGACCACGTCTTGATCACCTTACCTTCCTTTATCCTTCGGGCCTCCTCCACTTTTTTCATCAAATGGGAATCGACGAAAGGCCCTTTTTTGATTGAACGGGCCATCAATCTCTCCTCTTCAAAATATATTTATCAGTGGTCTTATTTTTTCGTGTCTTTTTCTCAGGGACCCCCCAAGGGGTGCAGGGGTGTCTACCTCCTGAGCTTTTACCCTCTCCTCCTCCCAAGGGATGATCAATGGGATTCATGGCCACTCCTCGAACCGTTGGCCTCCAACCCAGCCAGCGATTTCTCCCTGCCTTTCCCAAGGAAATAATTTCATGTTCGAGGTTGCTCACCTGGCCAATCGTAGCGTAGCAGTCTTGAAGAATCAGACGAACTTCGCCTGAAGGAAGTTTGACATGGGCATATTTCCCCTCCTTGGCCATCAATTGACCGGAAGCCCCAGCACTCCGAATGATCTGGCCTCCCTTACCAACCTTTAATTCGACATTGTGGATCAAGGTTCCTGTTGGGATATTTCGAAGGGGGAGCGCATTCCCAGGTTTAATATCTGCAGTTGGACTTGCGATCACCTCTTCCCCAACCTTCAGTTGAGCAGGGGCCAAGATATATCGTTTCTCTCCATCTCGATAATGAAGCAGGGCAATCCGCGCAGACCGATTGGGATCATATTCGATGGAGGCAACCTTTGCAGGGATCTCTCGCTTGTCACGTTTGAAGTCGATCACTCGATATTTTCGTTTATGTCCCCCTCCTCGATGCCATGCTGTAATCCTCCCATAGGAGTTCCTTCCTCCTGTCTTCTTTAGAGGAAGAAGAAGACGCTTCTCGGGTTTCGTTGAAGTGATCTCATCAAATTCAGAGGCCGTCTGAAAACGTCTACCTGGAGAGGTAGGTCTATATTTCTTAATCGCCATCTTTTCGCTCCCAAATGCGTATTAATTTTTGGATTTATGAAGGATTAAGCCCCTTCAAAGAAATCGATACGATCCCCTTCCCTCAGGGTGACGATGGCCTTTTTCCAGTCAGGTCTCTTCCCATATTTTCTCCCCAGGCGTTTGATTTTACCTAATACATTAATAGTTCTGACCTGGAGCACCTTTACCTTGAAGAGTCGTTCCACCGCTGATCGAATCTCTATTTTATTAGCGTTCCGATCCACCTCAAAAGCATATTGGTGATTCTCATCTTTCTGGGAAGTACTTTTTTCAGTAATCAAAGGCCTTCGAATAATCTTCTGTGCTTCCTTCATGATCCAAGTGCCCCTTCAATTTTTTCTATGGCAGGGTGAAGCAAAATAAGATGCTCATGATTTAAGATATCAAAAACATTCAATCCCTCACACCGAAGGACCTGTACCCCTGGAATATTCCGAGCAGATCTCTCCAAATAAGGGTTTTCTTTATCTGTGACAATGAGGGCATTGTTCACCTGAAATCTTCTCAACACCTCAAGCACCTGACGGGTTTTAAACCCCTCCAAGGGAAAATCATTCAAAAGGATGATTTTCCCTTCCTGGCATTTTAAGCTGAGAGCTGCCCTGAGAGCTGCCCTTCTCACCTTCTTGGGAAGGGAGAAAGAATAGTCTCTCGGCATCGGTCCAAAAATGGTTCCGCCTCCTCTCCAAAGGGGAGACCTCCTGGATCCTGCTCTTGCTCTCCCGGTCCCTTTCTGCCTCCAAGGCTTAGCTCCTCCTCCTCTCACAAGAGCCTTATTCTTAGTGGCTGCTGTCCCTTTTCTTTTGGAGGCTAAGTTCCTTCGGACAACTTCATAGATAAGGGTGGGATGAACCCTTGCCTTAAAGAGATGTTCACTAAGCTCAACATCGCTTATTTTTTGATGGCTGATATCATAGACAGCGAATGTGGTCATCCCTTCCTCCCTCCTTAAACGGACGGGGACTTTGCTTTTCTTTTCTTAATGGCATTCCGGATGAGGACCCATCCCCTTGGGCTCCCTGGAATTCCTCCTTTGAGTAGGAGGAGATTTTGATCTTCTTTAACATCCACCACCTTAATGTTCTGAAGGGTCGTTCGACGGTTGCCATAGTGTCCAGGCATCTTCAACCCCTTGAACGTATGGTGAGGATAAGTTGCAGATCCGACAGACCCTCCGTGGCGAAAATATTCATGCGTCCCATGAGAACCAGGGGAGCCATGAAACCCATGGCGTTTGATTACTCCTGCAAAACCTCTCCCCTTACTAAAACCGATGACATCCACTATATCCCCAGGTTTAAAAAGGCTGACCCTGATCTCCTGCCCCAATTCATATTTGTCGACATCCTCTACTCGGAATTCCTTGATGTAGTAAAATGCTCCTGTCCCAGCCTTCTTAAAATGTCCAGCAAGGGGTTTGTTGACCCTTTGAATCCTTTTTTGAAGAAAGCCCAGTTGAAGGGCATTGTATCCATCCCTTTCCTTTGTCTTCTTCTGAATCACCGAGCATGGACCTGCCTCCACCACTGTGACAGGTATGACAGACCCATCCTCAAGAAAGATTTGAGTCATCCCTAATTTTCTCCCGATGATTCCCACATCCCTATTCATTGCTTTCCATCCTTAATCCCTTCTCCTCCAGAGACACAGAAGGAACTATAATTTGATTTCCACGTCGATCCCGGCTGCCAGATCCAGTTTCATCAGCGCATCCACGGTCTGTTGCGTGGGTTCTAAGATATCAAGGAGACGTTTATGAGTTCGGATCTCAAATTGTTCTCTCGACTTTTTATCGACATGAGGTGATCTCAGCACACAAAATTTATTAATCTTCGTTGGAAGAGGGATGGGTCCTGCTACCGTCGCTCCTGTACGTCGGACGGTATCGACAATCTCAGCAGTCGATTTGTCAAGAAGTTTATGGTCATAAGATTTTAAGCAGACTCTAATCTTCTGGGTTGTCATATCAAGATCCCTCTCCTCTATTCGAGGACGTCACTGATGACGCCTGCACCCACAGTTCGACCCCCCTCCCGAA
>JBBIRT010000032.1:0-22184 GCA_037441725.1 Deltaproteobacteria bacterium
GACAAGCTGAGGTTTCCGCTATAAAATTTTCTCCGACATCCCTGCCTAATTCCCCAAATGAGTGGGGCATCATAGTGACCTGTTTAAAATCCTTGAATTCCTCTATTTTATTTGATAGGATTCAGGAAAAATTCAGAAAGATCTAAATGACTCTGTTTAACCCAATGGATTCAATAAGGGAAACCTTAATGGAGGAATCCTATGACCTTAGAGGAAATGGAAAAGAGACTTCAGGCCCTTGAGGATCTGGAAGAGATTAAGAAACTTCATCGAAAATATATCTCCTACCTGGATAACCTCCAGTTTGATAAGGTCCTTGATCTCTTTACAGATGATGCGACGGTTGAGGTTCGAGATTCTGGACCCAAAAAGGGGAAAGAAGAGATTGCTGAGATCTATTTGGGCGTTCTGGCCAAGAGAACTTTGCGAAAAGACGGTCACTTAGTCGGTCAACCTGAGATTACGGTTGAAGGAAACACTGCCAGAGGCCACTGGATTGTCTATATCTTCTTCTCTGAACCCACCATCCAATGGGTGCAAGGAAGGAATGACTGCGAATATGTGAAAGAAGATGGCAGGTGGAAATTCAAGAAGCTTCAGTTTACCCGAACCCTTGCCTCCCATCCCTCTCTCTTTCCATAAAATTTAAGAAGAAAGGGAGGACATCATGATCAATAAACAGATGGCTCAATTTCCCATCATCTATGCCAATCATATGGGATTGGGAAGGATTGCTATCGGTTGGGGATCCCATACCACCGTGGCTAACGAATGTAAGGCGATAGGAATGAAAAGGATATTAATCGTTACCACCGGCCTGAAGGGGACCGGGATCATCGACGAAATTAAAAGCATTTTAAATTACCATGATGTCTCCACAGAGATTTTTGACAAAGTCACCACCAATCCAAAAGACTATGAAGTGATGGAATGTTATCAGGTCTTTAAGGATTCCCAATGTGATGGAATGGTTTCAGTAGGAGGGGGAAGCTCTCATGACTGTGCAAAAGCCGCCCGGATTGTAGCAGCCAATGACGGCCTGTCCATCTCTCATTTCCAGATGGTGATCGATCCTCCCTGGATGCTCGAAATGCGAAAATACAAACCGGTTAAAATCCCTCAAATCTCTGTCAACACCACCGCTGGGACAGGAGCAGAGAGCTCAGGTGGAGCGGCGATTACCCACACCGATCTCAGAGTCAAACGACTGGCAGTGATTCCAGGAGCGGCCCCAAATTTAGCCATCAATGACCCCTTACTGGTTCGATTACAGCCCCAACATCTTGCAGCCCAAACTGCCTGGGATGCTTTTTGTCATGCCTTTGAAACGTATGTTTCTTCAATCCAGTCCCAATTTAGTCTGGCCTTGGCCTATCGAACGATCAAGTTGATTGCTGAAAATCTTAGGGAGTTCGTCTATAATCGAATGAACCCAACAGCCTGCGAGAATATTGTCTGGGCCGCATCCATGTCTGGTGCCCTCGGTTTAGCCTGTGGAGGAGGGACAGGAATAGTCCATGGGTTGGGCCATGGTCTTTCTGTATTAAGAGGGGTTCATCATGGACTGGCCAGTGCAGTGATTACCATCCCTGGAGAAAGGTATAATCAGAGTGTTTGCCCAGATAAATTCAGTCAAATGGCTGAGGCCATGGGAGTGGATACCCGGGGGATGTCAAAGATGGAGGCCTCGGATAGATGGTTTGAGGAGGTGGAACGTCTGCTAAAGGACCTCCATATCCAGACAGGAAATCTGAATCGACAATTTGGACTGACCAAAGAGGATTGCCCTCATATTGTAAGGGTACAACACTCGATGGATGTGACCCGTCAAGGCAATCCGAGAGACTATCAGTATGAAGACTGTTTAGCCCTTCTTGAGAGTTTGTTGTGAATTGGCCAAGATTCTAAGAGAGGATTGTGCTAAACAGGGTAAACCTTACATAACAAGGCTCTGAACTCTGTAGAACCAAATACAGGATCAAAGGGAGGCTCGTTACGGGTTAAGACATTAGCATTGCTTCTCCAGACCCCATGGTCAGGGCTTGGTTCTTCAGGATACCACCAGGAGGCCTGAGCCATCACTACCCTTGGATCGATCCCTTCAAATACTTCTGCAACCTGTTTGATTCTTCCCCGAGGAGTTTCTATCCATACCCAATCTCCATTCCTGATTCCTAATCGCTTTGCTGTCTCAGGGTGGATTTGGACCAATGGATGAGGTTGTCTCTCCCTCAATAAGGGAATTTGGCGATACTGGGAAAGAAAATAATTGGGTGACCGAGCTCCAGTGGAAAGGATTAAAGGGTATTCTTGATAGAGTTCTGGGGTAGCATAAGGGCTTTCATGTGGTTCAATATAATTAGGGAGAGGATCATACCCCAATTCCTTCATCACATTCGAATAGAGTTCCACTTTCCCTGATGGAGTGGGAAAGCCACCTCCTTTCCTCCAATAATCGGTTCGATATTTATAATAAGGTTGATCCTTTCCTGCCTTTGCAAGAAATCCAATCTCCTTAAACTCATTCCATTTGAGATTGGCCCTTTTCAATCGATCGTCCAATAATGTTTCAACACTTTCAAACCAGTACCCAGGAGCCATCCTCTTCCCCAGTTCATTTAAAATCCGAACATCTGACCAGGCCTCTCCAGGTGGGTCAACCGCTTTATTAATAGCCCCAATCATAAAAAGAGGATGCAAATCAAAAATATCATCTGTCTCCAACCAATGGGCTACGGGTAATACCACATCAGCGATCTCTGCCATGGGTGACATAAATAGGTCGGCCACAGAAATAAAGTCCAGATTCATCAGCCCTTCCTTAACCTGATAACTATTGGCATAACAGACCAGAGGATTGGTCCCTTCGAGATGGAGCACCCTAAGGGGACCCTTTCCCTCTCGGAGCTGTTTAAAAACGGTATCGGCATGGCACAAACCGAGCAATCGTAACCCTTTAAATTGATCTTGACCCACTCCGAGCTCTTGGGGAGCAGGGACTTCAAACACCCACTCCTCTTGCGGGCCGGCATCATGAGGAACCCAACGAACCATGCCTCCAGGTCTTTCGATATTGCCTGTCAAGGCAATGAGACAGAGGACAGCCCTGATGTTTTGGGCGCAGTTATGACTGGCCTCCAGAGATTCTCCAAATTGGATACATCCAGGCTTCTCCGTTGCAAAGATTCTTGCTGCCTGGATGATCTTTTCCTTTGGAACCCAGGTGATCTCGGAGACCCTTTCTACAGGATATTCTTGGACCCTCTCTTTTAAGGCTTCAAATCCAAAGGTCCAATTTTTGACAAACTCTTCGTCGTACAACTTTTCGTTGATGATCACATTCATCATCCCGAGGGCTAAAGCTGAATCAGTACCAGGTCTAAGCCTCAACCATAAATCAGCCCTTTTTGCGATACGGGTGGCCCTCGGATCGATGAGAATGAGATGTTTTGCCTTCTCTAAGGCACGAAAAAACCAGACTGAAATTTCACCATCTGCATTGGTAATCTCTAATTGCTTTCCCCAAGAGAGATGGGTCTTGGGATACTCCCCGCCCCATCCGTGATAATCACAATATAATCTTCCTGCCACGGTCATCATGGAGATGGCCATCTTGGGACCATAACAGAAGTGGCCTGGGGCACCGAAATTGGGGGTCCCAATGGAGCGTGCCAATCTCATTGTGTATTCATTATAACCTCTACCTGTCCCCTGCCATATCCCGACCGATCCCAACCCATGCTTTTTTTGGGAACCTCTTATTTTATCGACAATGATTGAAAGGGCTTCCTCCCAACCGATCCTTTCCCACTGCCCCTCTCCTCTCCCCCCTCTTCTCTTCATGGGATAGAGAATCCGATCTGGATGATGGATATGCTGGATGGCTGCAAGCCCCTTAGAACACATGGTCCCAAGGGTAGGAGACTCCGGATTCCCTTCAAGGTGAGTAATTCTTCCATCCTCTACCGTGATCAGAACCCCACATCCCCCATGACAACTCTTACAAGTACTTTTAATAATTTTTTTTCTAGCCCTCATCGAAATTTCGATTAACACTAAGAGCTCATCGGCCTTCAAGCACTTCTTTGGCAATAATCTCTACAACATCATCTGAAACGGACCATTTTCGTAAGCTCGCCTCTCGCTTCACTCTTTTCGTAATCTCAGAAATCTGTTCCTTTGTTGCTGAAAGACCCAATTGGGAAAGCTTCTTTGAAATGACCCCTGCCCCGGTCCCTTTGCCCACCACCACATCCCAGCCCTTTCGACCGATGAGCTCAGGAAGGTAAACGGCAAATGGTCTTTCACCAGAGGCAGCCATACGTTCGATGACATAAACCACCATCCCTGATTCAAAGGTAAACTCATTATCCCCAATGACCGGTTTATTCCGGGCAATCGGGATCTTTGTCATTTCTGCCACCATATGGGCGATAGGGTATAATTTTTCAAGCTTGATCCCTGTATTCAAGCCGAGTAGGATCTCCAGATCAAGGGCAACCTCTTCGGTGGCTGCATTTCCTGATCTTTCCCCAAGGCAATTGATGGAGGTATGGACCACAGAGGCCCCTGCAGATACGGCGGATAACATAATAGCAGTAGCCAATCCACAGTCATTATGACAATGCATCTCAATGGGGATTCCCGGAACCCATTGCTGAACCCTTCGTACAAAGTTTGCAATGGCCCAAGGGAGGCTTGATCCGTGAGTATCAGCAATCACGATGTGGTCCGCACCCCCTTCATAAACAATCCCTTTATATAACTTCTCTAACCAGGGAAGGGGGGCCCTTGCTGTATCCCAAGGCATCACCGTGGTAAAGATCCCATTCTTTTTTGCATGGGCAGTGGTTTCAACATAAAACCGGTACATTTGGTCTTCAGTGATTCCCCCTAAGGCAACGTTGGCAAACCAAGGTACAGAAGTCCCTTCAATGATCACGCCGTCAGCACCACATTCCAGTGCAAAATCAACCTCTTCCTTATGCCAGCGACACAAGAAGAATACTTTTGTCTTTGTTTTCCGTCTCATCTTCACCATCTCTTTGGCAACCTCTCGATCATCCTCAGAGACGAGGGGGAAGATCTCTACACTGTATACCCCTAACTCATCAAGGGCTTCATAAATCCTCAATTTTTCGTCAGGCCGAAGCACTACATGGGGAGCCTGTTCTGCCTCTCGAAGGGTTACATCGTGAATATGAACTTGCTCGGGTAAAGTAAATTGACTTCTCACCTCATCTAAAAAATTATGTTCCGATACCCAGTATTGGTCAGTCAATGCTTTTGGCTCTTTTTTTAGCATCCCCTTAACCTCCTATCATCTCCTTCATTTCCCATTAAAATAAAGAGAGAATTTTTGAGGGCTACCCCTTCATATGTCAAAGGGTATGAACATCGATCTCAGTATAAGGTGCATCCGTGATCCACATAAAGGATCTGCCCTGTAATTGCTTTTGATACATCACTGGCGAAGAAAAGGATGGCTTCTGCCTGATCCTCTGGTTGTGCTTCTGGTACTGTTAAATCAATATGCTTAGCACAGGCCTCTGCAAACTCCTTATTGAAAAGTTTAAACGCTTCTGGAGCATTGAGGGGTGTCGGGGTTGGCCCTGGGGCAACAGCATTACAGCGGATGGCAGTGTGGGAATATTGGAGTGCGATATTCTTCGTCATGCTATTCACAGCCGCTTTGGCTGCACTGTAGGCAATCCCTGCCACCCCTTGGCTTCCGATAGAAGAAACGTTTACAATGGACCCCTTTCCTGCCTTCTCCATATGCTCCAAGGCATATTTGCACATGTAATAAACTGAGTACTGGTCGATCATACAGACCTCATGGTACCACTCCTCGGTACAGAGATGGATCGGCATATGTCTGTCGGCTATCCCTGCATTGTTCACCAAGATGTCAATCCTCCCATATTTCTTAATAGTCTCCTCTATAATCCTTTTACAGTCTTCTTTCTTTGATACATCTGCCTGGATGGCCATAATCTCTCCACCCTGTGCAGTGATTTCATTGACAACCTTTTTGTTCTCCACCTCACGTCTGCCTGCAATAACCACTTTAGCCCCTTCTTTACAGAAGAGGATGGCTGTGGCTCTTCCAATCCCCGAATTACCCCCTGTAATGATTGCAACTTTATTCTCCAATCTTCCCATTTTCATCTCGATTCCCTTTTCGCTCCTCAAGGAGGCCTTCAACTTTTTTTTCATCGATGAGGTGGATGATCAGGGCCGTGATCCAAAGGGAGCGGCCCTCTCCATCCCTGAGGGTCTCATGGTTTTAAGGGCAACCCCTGGTTTAAATCCCATCGACATCCTGTGAAACTCACTTGATCTCGTCCTCCTCCTGCCCTCCGTTGACGCGGGGACGTATGACCTTACCCTTCTTTTCAGCCTTTCGAACGAGTTCAGCTTCTTCATGGGCCCATTCCCAGTAACACACATCGTGGGGAGAATGTTCAGTGGCAGTAACGTACATTTCTGTTGAGAAGGCATGACGCGCCTCATTGGCAATATCTTCCTTCCAAGGTTTACGAAGAATCTGCGTAGTGATGCGACGGGTCACCCGTGTGCCTGTCCGCATGATGAGCTCGGCGATCTCCCAGGCGCGCTGATAACAGGATTCAACGTCAGGCCAAATCTCATTGACCATCCCCAGGGCAAGGGCCTTTCGTGCAGTGATGATCTCCCCAGTCAGTTCTGCATAAGCAAATCTTTTTCGACCCATGAGCTCCCGCCAGGCGATCTGAATGCCATCCCCTGGAACCATGTTGACCCGGAAATGCATATCTGTGGTCCAAGCATCTTCGGTACAGAGGGTGATATCACATAACAGTGGGATTTCGGAGTGGAAGGCGGCGCCATTCCAAACCCCAATGGTAGGAACCTCGAGGTCGAAAATCTGTCCCTCTATGTCATTGGTCCCATCATAATACTGATATTGATACATTCTCCAAGCCACTTCGGGATCTGATGCGAATTCAATCGCAGGGAGCCATTTCCCATCGGGTCCAAGCCGTCCTATCCCTTTGGTGAAATCCTTACCGGTACCCCCTAAAATGATGACCTCATTGTCAGGGTCTCTGCCTGCCCAGTCAAAAAAGTAGTGAAGGCCTTGATGGGCCGGAGCCCCCCATTGCATGCTATCCCCATTGGTATGAAGTCTCGCTTCGAGGATGCCATCTTTCCGTTTCATGATGAAGCAATGTTTGAGCTTCTCCGAGTACTCTTCAAAAGGCATATGGGGAATGGTCCCTATTTCCTCATGGGGGATCTCCTTCCGTTTTCCGGCATCAGATTCATAATTCGGTTTGATCATAATTATCCCTCCTTTTTAAATTGAATTTTCTATCTTTAAATGGAGTAATGTGGATCAGACTATTTTTTGCTTAGGCTTTTCTCTGTTCTTCTACTCTTTTCATCGAGCATCTTCTGGCGCTCCTCATCATGGTAGATCTTTTCTCCAGTACCGTAGAAATAGTCTCGAGCAGAGAGATTGGCATGTTCCACATTCTTGCAGAAGTCTCCGAACATCTCTGTTCCGAAGGTCATATCAAGATCATCCACAATTCGCTTCTTCCAGGGCCTCCTCACTACCTGAGCGGTGAGTCGCCTGATGGTTCGATGCCGTTTCATGATGAAATCAGCGATTTCATATGCTCTGGGAATCAATCGGTCATAGGGAACCACTTCATTCACCAGACCATATTCCAATGCCTTCTGGGCTGTAATCTTCTCACTCATGTACATGGCATAGGCTGCTCTCCTCACCCCCATCAGCTCGATAAAGCAACTATGGATGCCATCCCCCGGGACAATGTCATAGAGAAAATGGGGATCGGCAATAACAGCATCCTCTGCCATGATACAAATATCACACATCAGAGCCAATTCGGCGTGTCCCCCTGAACCATTGATCACCCCAATCGTAGGAACCTCAACATCCTGGATCATCGAAATCAGCATCCTGCGGCCATCCAGAAACATATGCTCATATCGGGTGTACTCCGGTTCGGTGATCTCTGGCTTCCAACTTTCAGGCTCAAATTCGATGATCCAATCTTTTCCAGTCCCTGTAAAGATCACCAGTTCAATCTCAGAGTCACTCCCTACAATACGCCACATCTGACCGATCGCCCTGTGGAGTTCCATGCTCCATATCTGAGGTCCTCCCTTGGTATGCATTCTCACCAAAAGAACGCCATCCTCTCTTCTCTCCATGATAAAATGCTCTTTAAACATCTCTTTATATTCCTCATACTTCGGCCATTTTACAAAACTTGTCAAAGTCATAGGATCACCTCCCTTTACCTCTCTATTCCACTAAACCTTAAAGGTTTAAGGTTCAAATCTCTACTGGTATACACTATTAATGACGATCCATCTCTGAAACTTCACCAAGGAGAACTGCTGGTGAAGGATTCAGGAACCCCCAGACTTATTTTCCTTTTCGACTTGGAAGATCTTGTCGGAATAGATAAATATCTCTTTTTGGATATCCTTTTCTATGGATAATTGATGATGACCAGCATGCTCGCTGGCATGTTGGTCTTATTGATGATCTCTCTTCCTTCCCCTGGACCAATAAAGATTGAATCCCAGGGTTTGAGTGTGATCTCCTCAGTCTTGGTCTTGATCGTCACTTCTCCCTCAAGGACGAAATAGATCTTTTCCAATGGGTTCTCATCATATTCGGCACCCCCACCAGGAAGAAAATGGGAGAGGCCCATCCAGAATTTTGTAGCTCCTGATTCCTCCTTACCATGAAGTCTTAAGGAAGTCATGTTAAAATGTTTAGCGGCCTGATAGGGTTTTGCATCCTTGATCTGGACTTTTTTCATTCTCCACCTCCTTGATTGGTTTAAACATTACACCGATATCCCCCCATAGAAAAGATTCGGTAGCCAGGTCACCATTCCAGGGAAAAATACCATCATTCCTAAGAGGACTAAACATGTGATGAAAAAAGGGATAATCCCTTGAAATACCACTTCTGGAGAAACTCCAGCGACCCCTGCAACCATAAAGGCGCTCATCCCTATTGGAGGGGTCAGTAGGGCGATCTCTGAGAGGAAGACAAGAATAATAATTGTTGCGATGGGATCAAACCCAACCCCCAAGAGCAGAGGATAGACAATGGGTAGGGTAATGACAGCCATCGACATAAATTCTAAGACGCAACCGATAAATAGATAAAAGATGATAATAATGAGCATGACCATCAAAGGAGGTAAATTTGCCTCAATGACCAACTGGAGTAGAAATTTGGGTAAGCCGCTGAGGGCCATAAATCGAGAAAACAGAAAACCAGAGATAAGAAGGGGAAACAATTGGGTGTTTAAGAGTACGGCTTCATAAAAGCTATGAGCAATCACTTTGATCCCTGTCCGTCGTAAACCGGCTATCAAGAGAACCCCAACGGATCCCATCGCTCCACCCACGGTGGGAGGAAAGACTCCAAAATACATCCCTCCTATGATGAGGAGGATGATAAAGATAACAGGAAAGATGAAAGCAAGAGCGTTCAACTTTTCTTTCCAAGAAACGCTCATCTCTATTCGAGGGACTGCTGTAGGCTTTAAAAATCCTATGACCTGGATGGTCATCATCAGGAGAATAGCAAAAACGAGCCCGGGGATGATTCCAGCCACTAAGGCCTTCCCGATGGAGGCATCCACTAAGATACAGACAATGATCGTCCCAACGTTTGGGGGAATTAAGGCATCCAAACTTCCTCCTGCTGCAATACAACCCATGCTCAAGGATTGATCGTACTTATATTTCTTGAGCTCAGGGAGCGCCATTTTGGCAAATACAGCTGAGGTGGCAATGCTTGAGCCACATGCGGCCCCGAATATGCCTGCCGCTCCTACGGTCACCATTAAGAGTCCTCCGCGAAGCCCTCCAAGCCATTTACGGGCAGCATCATAGGCCCCTTGTGCAATCCCACAATTTCCAGCCAGGACAGACATCAAAATGAATAAGGGGACCACTGCAAAGTTGTAGGAAGAGGTAATATGGTAAGGAGCGCTCGCAAATTGTTGGAAGGTATAGATCGGTCCGCCAATCAACCAAGAGCCAACAAAGGCAGCAGCCATGAGAGCGATGAAGATGGGCACCCCAAGCATGAGGAAGACAAACATCCCAATGAATGTCCAGAGACCCACCCAAGCATTACAATCCATTTTTCTCTCTTTTTAATCCTTCAGCCTTCTCCTATGCCTTTCCGTTCAATGCCCACCACCAAGGTCTTTATAAAAAGCAAGATCCAGGCCAAGGTCAAAAAACCAAAGGCAATCACCACCGCAAGATTAGCAGGCCATATCGGCAAGTCGATTCCCTCTTTTAATTGCACGACCTCTACTGTTTTTAGAAATTGGACAGAAACCCGCCAAGTCACAAATCCCGAGATCAGCATGGCCACCCCATATTGGATCATCAAGAGGACAAATCTGATGGCCATAGGAAGGTGCTCTTCGACAAGGGTGATTCGGATATGACCACGTTCCAATGCGATGAAGGCGATCGGCAAAAGGGTTAAGAGTACCATCAATTCCTCACTGATATCCAGGGCACCAGGAACAGATTGGAGAAAGAATTTGGTTCCAATGATATCGGTGAAATTAACCACCATCAGAATGGCCATACACAGCGCAGCGATGATGGCCAGCCCCCTGGTGATCCTATTTACAATGTGAAAGGCTTGTAGGATGAAACCTCTCATGCCCCTTAACCCTTAAAATGATCTCCCTCCAATGGGAAACAGGAATCCAGCAATCAATCATGACTTACTGGATCCCTGTCCATGAATTCACCCGGGACCCTTTACTTCTTCCACTTCCCCCACTTCATTTCATCCCAATACTTCTGAATTACCTTCGCCTCTCTTTCAACCCCTGCGGTCTTACAGATATTTAACCAATTGTTTACAGAATGTTTAAACAGGACCTTAAAAAAGGCTTCGCTCTCTTTCTGTGAAATCTTTACGACCTTTGCCCCTTTATCCTCAAAGGCTTTATAGGTTCCCTTCAAATTCATTTCGGTGGCCTCTACGGTCCATTGGGCGGTTTCCCAGGCAGCTTCTATAAATGCCTTTTGAACATCAGCAGGCAAACGGTTCCAGCTATCCATGTTGAAGGCTAAAGGTGTAGAAAGGATGGTATTATCAACTAATTGAAGGTGAACTTTCCCGATCTCATGCCACTTCAAGGGCACATTCGCTGCGGTCGCCATAAAGATGGCATCAATCACCCCACGGGAAAGGGCTTCATAAAGTTCTGGGATCTGGACATTAACGGGGATCCACCCTAACTCTTTAAAAACCTCTCTTTGATAGGCGGCAATCACATTGACCTTTTTACCTTTGACATCAGCCAGTGACTTGGCTGGAAACCTCGCTGTGATCCCGGTTGGCCCATTGACATAGAAATGTAAGACTTTTAAGTTATTTTTTTTCTGCTCGGCTTCAAATAAGGGCTTCGTTTCTGGTAATTCATGGACAATCGCAGTCACACTGGCAAGTCCCTGTGCCCCGCTTACCATGAGCTCGGTGTTGGTGATCTGATGAAGGGGTAACTGCTGGGCATATTGATCGATATGAAGAGAGATAACATCAGCTGCTCCTGAACTGGCTAACCCTAATTGTTCAAGGGGACCCCCTAATGCCCCGGCCATAAAACGCTCGACCTTCACCTTTCCATTGGTTTTCTTTTCCACTAAATCGAGGGTATGGTTAGCAAAGACAGAAGGTGGCTCGGGCGGAAAGAAGCTGGTGCTATATTTAAGTTTAATGACCTGCGCTTCAGCAGCCTCAGCAGGATGGCTATGGAGGAGCATCCCTCCCATCAAGAAAAAAATCATAAAAATAATCCTTATCCCTTCCCAACTCATTAATCCTTTTAATCGCTCTTTTAACATCTCTATTCCCTCCTTTTAGATTAGATGAATGAACCCCACTGTCAGGGTTTAGACCGAGCACTCGCTTTATCTAAACAAAGACCCAACCGTTTGTCAAGCCTTTTTGAGATTTTTAAAAATCATTCAAAAACTCTTTAGGTCGCTGATAATCCTCCATCAATGGGCATGACATGGCCAGTGATAAATGAAGCCGAATCTGAACAGAGCCAGAGGACGGCCTCGGCCACCTCCTCAGGCTCCCCCATGCGTGCCAAAGGAACAGCCTTCAACATCTGCTCCTTTTCCTCTGGATTGGCCTTTGAGATATTCTCTGCCAATTGAGTTTTTGCCGTGAGACCTGGGCAGACGACGTTGACCCGGATTCCAAAAGGAGCACACTCCAAAGCAGCGGTTTTAGTGAGCGCAATCAATCCTGCCTTACTGGCAGCATAGGGGCCGAAGTTAGGAATGGGTTTCAAAGCTCCTACGGAAGAGGTATTCACAATGACTCCTCTCCTTTGCTTGATCATCTGCCGGATTTCATACTTCATACAAAGCCAGACCCCTTTCAGATTGGTATCCAGCGTGAGATCCCAGATCTCTTCAGGACATTCCGCTATTGAGAAAACTGGAATGCGTTTCCCATCCGGACCGATACCAGCGTTGTTAAAGGCATAATCCAGAACCCCATAGGTTTCAATGGCCTTTTGGATCATAGCCTCCACGTCACTGGCCCTGGAGACATCGCATTGGACAAAGATGGCCTCTCCCCCTGCCTCTTGGATAAGCCTCAGGGTTTCTTCAGCACCTTGAATATTTTTATCTGTAGAGACAATGATTTTGGCTCCTTCCCGGGCAAAGGCCAGTGCTGTGACTCTTCCAATCCCGGATGCCCCGCCAGTGATTAAAGCAACCCTTCCCTTCATCCCTTTTCTCAATGGCAACCTCCCTGATTTAAGTCTTAAAGTTCACCTTTATCTCAAATGGCCCGGCCAACTCGTGAGCCATGGGCAATGGCATTCACGATCAATCCTGGCTCCTTACAGTCACCAATCCTATAAACCTCTGGGACACTCTCTTCAATGCCCTTGAGGAATTCTGTATTTGGAAGAAGAGGTAAGGCCGTGATGATCGTATTTGCCTCAAAAATTTGTCTCCTCCCCTCACTGGATGTAACGACCAATCCTTTCTCCGTAATCTCTTCAAACTGGACTTGCGTGATCATCCGGACCCCTTTTTCCTCCAGCCATTGGAGGAGGTGAGGTTTAATAAATACTTCCAACAATCCCTCTCCTATCTCCTTGCTCGCTTCTACCAGAATCACCTTCCTCCCTCTCTTTACCAGAAACTCGGCCACCTGGCAACCCTGAATGCCACCCCCCAAGATCAAAACCTTTTTCCCAATTGGCATCCAGAATTGAGTGGCCCATCTGAGAACTTTTGGTCCAAGGAATCTCAAAAAAAATTTAATCCTCTTGTGGAGATCGTGGCTGGTGATCACATTGGAATTCGTGATTCCTAACAAATTTGGAATATTATGTTTTCCCCCCGTGGCAACGATTAAAACATCAGGCTTAATCCTCTGGATCACAGACCGATTCACTTCTTGACCAAGATTCACTTTCACTCCAAGTTTGGCCATCTGAGTCTTAAAGTATTGAACCAGGCCAAGAAGGTCCTCCCTCTCGAATCCCTTAATAAAGGCAGCAAGGTTTAAAGCCCCTCCTAACCTTGCCTCTCTTTCATAGAGAATCACCTCATGGCCTCTCAAGGCAGATACCCTGGCAACCTCCATCCCTGCTGGTCCACCCCCAATGACCATCACCCTCTTCTTTTTCTCAGCCGGTTTAATTTCATATTCCTTCTCCTTACCCAGGGCGGCATTCACCTGACAGAGTGGTGGATTCCCATGCTCATTATTATCAAAACAAGTGGTACACCCCGTACACGGACGAATATCTTCAGGTCTTCCTTCCGCGAGCTTATTGGGAAGCTCTGGATCCGCCATGAGGCGTCTGTTGAAACTGACGAAGTCTGCCTTACCATGGCGTAATATCTCCTCTCCGAGTTCGGGATCGAGCCGGCCTATAGCAATGACTGGTATTGAGACTACCTTCTTGACTGCAAAGGCAAGGGGCACCCACCCTCCTGCTCCATGTCGGCTATCATCAACGACTCCTCCCAGTGGAAAGGGTGTTTCTGGATAAAAAGCAATATCTGGCAACTGAGTGCTATCACGTTTATTTGGGTCTTTGGGCCGGTTATAAAATTCGGCCCTCACATGGATGGCATCCGCCCCAGCCGCTTGTAGGATTTTAGCAATCCCCTGGCTTTCCTCTGGGGTGAGGCCCTTTTCCAACCCGGGCTCAGCACCATTAATCAGGACCACCATTGCAAAGTCCTGGCCATTGCGTCTCTTTACTTCCCTAATTATATCCACAATGATCTTTGCTCTACTCTCGAGACTGCCGACCCCATAAGCATCCTGACGTTTATTCCAGGCGCGAGATAAAAAGCTATTAAGCAGATGATTACAGCCAGCATTGAGCTCGATGCCTTGAAATCCTGCCCTCTTACTCCTCTCGGCCTGTTCTCCAAATTGCCGAACAATCTCTTCAATCTCTGAAATGCTCAACTCCTGAGGAATAGCCAAATTCGGAAGAGGAAGTTCCCTCTTATCTAATGAAGAGGCGGCTACCGGTCTCACCCCCTTGGATACCAGAAAGGGAGGAAGCATCGGACCTAAATGGAACATCTGCAAGAATGCAGGACAATCATATTTCCTGATCGCCTCGGCCAGGCGGATCATCCCTGGGAGATATCGATCATCATCCATCTTATATCCCATGCCTGGGGGAACACCAAGAGGAGCTGCTCCCACGGTGACCAGCCCTGCACCCCCTTTGGCAAAGGCTTCGTAACTATCTATCACCTTTTGCTGGATATGGCCCTCCTCCCAAGGATAAAAGCCCAGTGTTGAGCCTGTTTTCAAGATACGGTTCTTGGTACGGACTGACCCAATTTGGCCCGGCTCCATTAACCTTAGATATCTCTTCTTTCCAAACATATTTAACTCGGCTGGCAAAACGTTGGTTCCAATCCCCTTGGCTTAAGGTGACAATACCTCCATCGACCACAAATTACAATCTCAAAATTTTTTCGGCATTGAGGTGACAGATCTTCTCTTTGTCATCATGAGTTAATGCCACGGACTCTATAAATTGGGCTGCCTGCTGACTGGACTCATATGGATAATCCGTGGCAAACATGATTTTGTCAGCCCCCAGCACTGAACAAACAAACTGTAGAACTGGTTCCCAGTACATTCCACTAAGACTCACATAAAAATTTTCGATAAAGCATTGGGATGGGCTCTTCTGATAATCTTTGTAATAGGCCGCTGATGATGGATCAGCCATTTTCTCTTCCATCCATCGACTATCGATCCGCCACAGCCAGAACGGGATCGCTTCCCCCAGATGTCCAAGAATAATCTTCAGCTTCGGATAGTCATCAAAGACCCCGCTCAGAATGAGGCGCATGGCATGAAGACTGGCCTCTGCAGAGAAGCCGAGCATGGCGCTTGCCAACCCTGGATAGGTTAAATAGGGCTGAATCATATCAGGTGGAGGCATCTTGGGATGGAGATAGATGGGCACATCAAGTTTTTCCGCCACTTCGAATATGGCCCAATATTTTCGATCATCTAAAAACTCCCCACGAATGTGGCCATTGACGACCGCTCCCTTCAAACCCAACTTCATGACCGCCCTTTCGAGTTCCTCTGCCGCTGCCTCTGGGGCTTGAGGGGCGATGGTTGCAAAACCGGAAAGCCTTGATGGGTAGCGGCCCACGACCTCGGAAAGTTCATCGTTTATCTCTCTTGCCAAAGGGGTGGCATCAGCCGCATCAAATAGCTCAACTCCTGGGAAGGAGAGGGAGAGGACCTGCATATCAATCCCTGCTTCATCCATCCTTCTCAGCCGTCCTTCTCCCAATTCGGTCAATGGATTGGGTTTCTCAGGATCCATCAGCCGGTAGTTTGTTGATGACCACCAATCCCTTACCAGTCGCTTTCCACTTTCTTCTATCATCTCTCGCTTTGGCCATTCCTTCCGGGAGTAAAGATATTGGGTGTATGCTTCCGTATGAAAATGTTCTTCAATGGCGATCTTCTTCACTAATTCCCTCCATGCGATAAGTCTGTCCTGTTACATCTCCACTTGATCCAGCCTTTCACCGAGAAATTCATATCCACAGGAGCACGTGAAATGATCCATGGTAATATGATAAAATCCTGGATGAGCACCATGGTCCTCAATGACTCGGTTTGCAAACTCATCTTTCCCTGCCTCTGCATAGAGTGGGGCTTTAAAGGATTGACGTTTTAGTTTGTGATTGCACTTGGGACATTTCCAGTAAAAAATCGTTTGTTTGGGTTTTTGTGACCAATCCCCCCTTCTTCTCTGCTCATACAATTTTTTTATCATCTCGAGTTCTGAATTCATATCCTCCTCTTTCCCTTCCCCATCTATCTCATCATCCTTACCAAAAAGAGTGAAAGCTCAGGAAATATGAGGAGAAGGGCGACATGGACAACATCTGCAATTAAGAAGGGAATAACACCCCGATAGACCGTACCCAGAGGAATCCCACCGAGTCCACTGATGAGAAAAATATTATTGCCTACAGGTGGAGAAATCGATCCAATAGCAATCATCCTCACAATGATGACCCCATACCAGATTGGGTCAAAACCCAATGCAACGACAAGGGGATAAATGATGGGGATAGTGAGCATCACCAGGGGTAATTCGGGTAGAGGACCTCCAAGAACCAAATACATTAAAATGATCGCAATCATCACCACAAAAGGAGGGACATGGAGTCCAACAATCCAATCACTGATGGCAAAGGGCAGACGGCTTAAGGCCATAAAATGCATAAACATAAACGTACCGACCAACATGAGCAATATCATGCCTGTCATGACCACCGTTTCCCTAAAGGAATTGATCAACCTCTTTATCGTAAGCTGCCTGCCGATTGCAGCAATCACGATAGAGCCAAATGCCCCCACTGCCCCAGCTTCGGTTGGAGTGAAGACACCGAGATAGATTCCACCCATGATGAGGATAAAAAGGGTAATGGTCGCCCATGTGTCTTTCATTGAAAAGATCTTCTCTTTAAGACTCGTCTTGGGGCCGGCAGGTCCCATTTGGGGATTCAATCGGCAAACGGTGTAGATGGCAATCATATAGAAGAGGGCCTGGATCACTCCTGGAATAATGCCTGCAACGTAAAGTTTTCCTATGGAATTCTCAGTAAGGATGCCATACATCACAAAGGCAATGCTGGGAGGGATGAGAATATCCATGCTGGCCGAACAGGAAATCGTAGCCGCAGAAAGTCCATCATCGTAACCATATCTTCTCATCTCGGGCAAGGCCGTTTTAGAAAATACAATGATTCCTGTCCAGGCCGTACCACTGATGGCAGAGAGGAAGGCACAGGCAATCACCGTGGCTTGAGCCAAACCTCCTCGAAACTGTCCGATACACTTATGGGCACTATAATAAAGATCAGAACCGATACCGGTCTGAGAGATGACCAACCCCATGAGAACAAACATGGGCATGACAGAAAGGGTGTAGAAAGCAATGTTCTCATAGGGGATCGAACCTGCCATATTCAAGGCCTGTTCAAAACCCCTGATCCAGAACACTCCAAGGAAACCAATGATCCCCATGGCCAAACCAATCCACATGCCTGTGCCGAGCAAAAAGAGCATGAAGAGAATGCCAATGAGACCTACCATCTCTGGACTCATGGTTTAAGCACCTCTAATATTTTTTGGATAAGAATAACGATCATAGAAAAGAAGAGAAAGATGAAGCCTATGGCAATAATCCCATAAAAGGGATAGATAGGGACATCAAGGGTTGGGGATCGAACATCGTTTTTAATCATAAAGAGGGAGGCTTTAAAGGCCCGCCATCCTAAGATGATCACGAGCCATGATCCCATACACAGGGTAATGGCATCAAAAAAGGCTTGCCCTTTGGGAGTAAGTCGCCCCGTGAAGAGATCAACCCGAATATGTCTATTGGCCATGGCCGTGGGCACGATACCGAGGATTAATATGACCATGAAAAATTCGATCATCTCGGTTGAACCCGTCAGGGGCCGAACAAATACATAACGCATAAAGACATCGGTCACGGTGAGCATCATGATTACCCCCACCGTGACCGAGGCAATATACGAGGCCATTCGACTGAGAAAACCCATTATCTTCATTCTCTTCTCTTCCTAAAATACCTCCCCATCCCTGCCATCAATCAGGCATCCGACAGAAAAGTAAAAACCGAATAGTGAAATCCCTTTGTTTCTCCCTTGCCTCTCAATAATGAGCTAAAACTGACCAGAAACTCTCATCGGATCAGGGATGCTTGCGATGATCCCTCTTTCATCATTTATATTGCGAGATGAGTCTTTTTATCTCTTCATAGATTGCTTTAGCAGGCCTGCCCTTGGCCTCGTTTTCTGAGATCCATTCCTGATGAACTGGGGCTGCCGCATCGGCCCACATTTTCAATTCTTCTGGGGTCAAATACGAAATGGTGTGCTTAGCCTCTTTAACCACATTCATTGCCTTCTGAATCTCGGCCATATCCATCTTGATCGTTTCTTCCTGATACCACGCACTGGCCTCTTCAAATATCCTCTGGATGTCAGGTGGGAGTTGAGCCCATTTCTCTTTATTCATAATTAACTGATCCATCCCGGCATCAATGCCAGTGTAATCATTGTTCCCCACAACAAGATGGTACTTGAATGAAGGAAGCGTACCAAATATCATGGCCACAGGGAAATGGTTTACCCACCCTTCGACAACATTTGTGCTAAGAGAGACGGCGATATCGGTGGGTGGGATGGGGGTTGCGGCTCCACCTTGCTGGGTAATGACTTTGGAGATTAAAGCAGATGAGATGGCAAGCTTCATCCCCTTTACATCAGCAGGTACTTTAACCATCTTCCTGGTGGTATGGATTTGATTGGGAGGCATCATCCGGGATGCGAGTAGTTTTACATCGGCCCACTCGTTTCGCATGGCAGGGAATTTATTGTAAAGTTCCCACCAGATTTTAGTGCCAGCCGTCATCGATGGATACCCCATGAAGGGTAAATAAGGAATATTATAGGAAAGGGGCATATAAGAGGCGATGCTGAGCGGACCCAATTGGGCAACGTCTGCGGTTCCTGTCTTTATTCCTTTAACCTGTTCAGGAATAGGGACCAATGTCCCGGCCCAATAATAAACGAACTTTACCCTGCCTCCACTCCTCTGTTCGATCATATCACCCCATGCCTTAGACATCTTGCCAATCCCAGAAGCGGCTGGACTGGTATGAGAGAAGATGAGTTCGATAGGCTTGGGTGCCTGCTGTGCATAGGTTGCAACAAGAGAAAGAGCAAAAACTGTTAAAACCGCCAAACCGATGATGAGATTTCTTTTCATTGAATTGACCTCCTCGAAAAATTTTAAAGCTGAGATTTATTTAGCATTCTTATGTTAAAAAATTATGCCCTTCAATTACTTCACCATCATGGTGCTGGGTAGAAACAATGCGATCTGAGGAAAGATGACAAGGATGATGATACAAACAAGGGCGGCGATGACGAATGGCCAAACCCCTCGAAATATGGTATAGGTGGGGACACCCACGGCCCCACTAACCTGAAATACATCCATCCCTACGGGGGGAGTAATCAACCCAATTTCGCAAAGGATGACAATAATAACCCCAAACCAAATGGGATCAAATCCGAGGGATAGGATCATCGGATAAATCACAGGGATGGTGACAATGACTGCTGAAAAGATGTCAAGGAACATTCCGAGAATAAGGTAAAGAACGACGATGCATGCGAAGACAGCGATTCGGGATAAACCAAGTTGGGTGACAAACTCACTCAGGGCAAAAGGAAGTTTGCTTACCGCCATAAACTTCATTAAGATATAAGCTCCGATGATGAGGAGCATGACCATCCCAGTCGTTTTTGTTGCGTCAAGAAAGGCCTCACGAAAATTTTTGAGATTAAGCTGTCCTGTGATTGCCGTGACGAGGATCGCTCCAAAGGATCCAATCCCCCCTGCTTCTGTGGGAGTAAAGATCCCTCCATAGATTCCTCCAAAAACAATCAGAAAGAGAATCAGTGCATGCCAGACCCCCTTTAAAGAAATCATCTTCTCCTTGAAGGAGGTCTTGGGGCCCGCTGGCCCTAATTGAGGTCGATAGGTTGTCAAAATCGTGATGGTCAGTGCAAACAGACAAGCCAGGAGAATCCCTGGAAATACACCGGCCACAAAAAGCAATCCGATCGATTGCTCAGTGAGAAGGCCATAAATGATGAAAGCCACACTGGGTGGGATGAGAAAGGCCAGGGTCCCTGCTGCACAGATCGATGCCGTGGCAAGGGTATCATCATATTTATATTTCCTCATGGCAGGCAAGGCCACCTTTCCCATAGTAATAGCCGCAGGCCCGCTGACGCCAAGAATCGAACCTGCGATCGCACAGGCGAAAACGGTCGCCATTGCCAATCCCCCTCGTAACTGACCGATCCAGGTATAAGCGGTATCAAAGAGGTCCTTGCCTACACGCGTATTGGCAATAAATGCACCCATCAGGATAAAAAGAGGAACTGTTGTTAAAATGTAGCTTGCCATTGTGGTGAAGGGGATCTGAGCCACAACTCCAAAGGCTGGTCCAATCCCCATGATAATGGTGTAGCCAAGAAAGCCAACTAAAGCCATGGCTGCACCAATCCACATCCCTGCAAATAGAAGTCCAACTAAAATCAATAAACCAATGAGACCTGTAATCTCTGGACTCACCTTTTTTCTCCTTTGATGATAGTGACCACATTCTCAACCATGAGACTTAGGATTGCCAAACAGAGCATGGCAAACCCTATAGACATGATCCAGTGAAATGGGGCTTCTGGAACCTCGAGGAGGGAGGTTGCCATGTTCACTTCTTTAGATTCCAGGAAGCTCTGCCAGGTGATAATGACAAATATACTCAGAGTCAAAAAAAGAGTGATTACCTCAACTACTAAACGAACCTTCCATGGCCATTTTGATACCAGGAGGTCTACCTTGATATGGCTTCTTTCTAAGGCAATCCATGCTAAGGCTGGGAAAACCACGATTACCATCATGAGTTCTGATATTTCCGTTGAACCTGTTATTGGTGAATTAAACACATAACGCATAAAGACATCGGCCACAGTAAGCATCATCATGCACCCAAGGATGATTGCTGATAGATATCCTAACCACCGACTCAAGAAGTGGAGAATCTTCATTCTTATTCACCCTTTCTTATTTTACTTTTTTTAGACCTCCTGCTTCCCATTAAATGGATCCTCACAGCTTGCCGTAACCCCTTGGGACAAGCTGTGAGGAATGAATGGTTTTACTTTTTCTGGTATTTTTTAACCAGATTCAAAGTCTCCTGATACACCTCTTTACCCGGAAGCCCTTTGGCCTCAGCATCTTTAATCCATTGATTATGGATGGGCTCCCTCACCAGGTTATACCATACCTTTATCTCATCCGGAGTAAGATAGGTAATTTTGTGACCTTTCTCTTTGCAAAAATCGACCGCTGTTTTTTGAAGAGGAAAGTCAAGCCTTGCCATCTCTTGTGTCCACACCTTCCCAGAATCTTCTAAAACCTTTTGGAGATCCTTAGGAAGACTATTGAATTTTTTAGGATTCATGATGGCAAACATCGGTGTCATGTTCATTCCACCCTCTCCGAAAATGGTGTGGTAAGGCATTAATTCCAATACCTTGAAGATGAAGCAGACTGGAAAATGATTCATCACTCCATCGAGGATCCCCCTCTCCAGCCCCGTATACATCTCCGTGATGTCAAGTTGAATGGGAGAGGCACCGGCTGCATTCATGGTCTGAACTAAGGCATATTCTGCACCATGGATCTTCATTCCCTTTAAGTCTGCAGGGGTTTTGACTTCCTTTTTCTTGTTATGGATGTGCGTTGGAGGCATCATGAATAGCCCGATGATCTTTACTCCTTCCCACTCCTTCGCCATTGCAGGAAATTTTTTTAGAAGCTCCATCCATAACTCACCTGCTTCTAACTGGGCAGGCATACCCAAAAAAGGCAATGTGGTAACAGTGCTGAGAAGAAAACCTTCCCGACGATCTAATACATAATGAGCCATATCAACCACACCTGTTTGCGT
>JBBIRT010000032.1:22194-23065 GCA_037441725.1 Deltaproteobacteria bacterium
GGTAGGCCTCTTTTTCTGCAAGTAATGCCCCTCCATGATGAATCGTGACTTTCAATTTGCCGTTGCTCTGCCCCTCAACCCATTTCCCCCACGCATCCCAAGACTTGGCTATTGTTGAAGGGGGTGGGTTGTGGTCATTCACCGTAAGTTCGATGACCTGGGAAATCGCAGGAGAGATCCACGTCAACATTCCCATCAAGAAGATTCCAACCATTATAAAGATGATCGCTTTCTTCATATCTTTCATACCTCCTTTGTTTTAAATTGTTAAACACCCCTCTTTTCCTAATCCTCTCTCCCAATGGCTTTAAAAAGTCTCACCTCCTTTCGATCAGATCTCAACTTCCCGCTCTTGTAAATTCGGCTGCATTCTCTCCAGCAATGCGACCACTATTGACCGCAAACCCCATTGTATTGCCAGGAAGAATAAAAACATAAGTATCTCCATAGATGGAGCAGGCATCTGTCCCTGCTGCATAAAGTCCTGGGATCTTCTTCCATTCCTTATTCAGAACTTCTGTTTTATAATTAATTTTAATCCCTCCCAGACTTCCATAAGCACCAGGAACAAGTCTTCCTGCATAAAACTTTGGCCTTCGAATGGGCCGAAGAAGATAATGGTTCTTATTAAAGATAGGATCAAAACCTCTTTCACAGAATCGGTTATATTCCTCGATCGTTCGGCTCAAACCTCCAGGATCTATCCCTGTTTTTTCTGCCAATTCCTCAATGGTTTCTGCGACATAAATATCTTTATACCCTCGATCAAATGCCACCTGAATTAAGGCCTCAAGGTTTCTTACCCTGGTAAAAGGGAAGACCACATGGTATGAATCGAATCCAACTTTTTCCATCTGATCCTTGATCTCCT
>JBBIRT010000032.1:23075-26238 GCA_037441725.1 Deltaproteobacteria bacterium
CGGTTCTTCTGCTGGGAGATGGCATTCCCTATGAATGAAGAATTCGCTATCATCCCTTCGTTGATAAAACGTTCACCTAAAAGGTTGACTAAGAGATGGGGCTGACGAAAGGTCTCTGCAAGTTCAGGATCCAATTCACCAGGCATAATATAGATCAGCTCCATGCTCATTTCTGTCGGAGCTGCCCCTGCCTCCCAGGCCATGCGAATCCCATCCCCAGCCAAACCAGGAATTCTGAAGGAATGTAAATCGCGACCCCATTCATATCCAGTATATTTCTTGATCATCTCTAAATTGTCACCAAATCCTCCAGTTGCAATAATGATCGCTTTGGCAGAAGCCTGAATAGATTCTCCAGTCCTTTCATCTTCTGCGACAACACCTACTACCCTTTCTCCCTTTTTCAGGATCTTTTTAACCGGGGTCTGAAGAAGAATTTTGACCCCCAACTCCTTTGCCCTTTCTGTCATGATCCTGAACATATTTGCAGCGCACCCTTCTCCCCCAGGCTTCACAATATGCCAAGTGGGCCATCCTCCTGGGAAATAGGCTGAAGGCTCAAGAAACTCAACTCCCATCTTCTCTAACCAATCGATGGTGGTGGTTGATTTATCGATATAGGCCCTTACTAAACGTGCATCCACTCGCCAGTGGGTATAATCCATAAAGATCTTGAAGGCCTCATCCCTTGTCGGCCCCATCTGCTTTAGGCGCTGGAGTCTGCTTTCCACCCCAAAAAGGCCCATCCCGCGATTGCCGGTTCCACCCGTAGTGGAGGCCTTTTCAAAGGCAACCACCCTAACCCCTTTCTCTGCTGCAGCAATGGCAGCTGCCAACCCAGCTGCACCAGCTGCCACAACAATCACATCGGCTTCCAAATTGTTCATAAGCATTCTCCAAGCTCATAGCTCTAACTCGCTACTACGAAGCCTGTATTATTGTTCATCGTTCATCGTTCATCGTTCATTGTTCATTGTTCATCGTTCATCGTCCATCGTCCATCTTTTAAGGTTTATCGTATCAGCAATATGGCCATCCTCTCCATTACCATGTGGTGAGATCTTTCTCCAATAGGACTTCCTTATAGAAATCATATATGCCCTTCTTCCCTTTTCCTCCAAGATATCCTGCTCTCACCATCATTCTGATTAATGGATGCAAATGTCCTTTTTCGGGTCCTAATTCCCTTATTCGATCCTTTTCAGATACTGCCAGAATTTTCCAGACGCCTATAAGATCTCCAAGTTCTAAAGGGCCATGGGGAAGACCGTAGCCCAATCTCAATGCCTTATCAATCTCTTCAGGAGAAGCCACTCGTTCCCATACCATTTGGACAGCTTCTAAAAGCATAGCGGTATAAGCCCTGTTGGCTAAAAAGCCAAAACTGAAATCTTTACAAAGCAATGGTTCTTTTCCAAGCCTTTTCAGCAAACATACAGCAATTTCCACAGTTTCATTAGAAGTAAATGAACCTCGAACCACTTCGATTAGCTTCACAACACTTACCGGGTTAAAGAAATGGATTCCTATGACCTTATCCCTTCGCTTGGTGATGCTCGCTATTTCGGTAATATTTAAATTGGAGGTATTGGATGCTAAGATGGTGCGTGGAGGGGCAAATTCATCAAGCTGTTTGAAAACATCTTTCTTTAAATCAAGATCTTCAAAAACAGATTCGATTACCAAATCAGTTTCTTTGACGGCCTCACGAAGGTTGAGGGTTCCTTGGATACCCGAGAGGATTTGTTCCATCTCCGAGGGGAGAATCTTTCCCTTCTGCACAAAATATTGTTGTAAATTTCTTCTTATAGATTGAATCCCTTGGCCAATGAGTTCATCATTGAGATCGTAGAGGGTTACTCGATACTTCCCCACCTGGGAAAAAAATTGGGCAATCTGGGACCCCATGGTTCCAGCGCCAATGACAGCAATCTGTTTAATGTCCTCTGGTGTCATTGAACCCCTCACCTACCAGAGACCCGTGGGGGGGCCTCCTCCAGGAAGCCCTATTCGCTCACTCCATTTCATCAGACTAATCTTCCATCTCCCATTTTCACGGATGTATTCCATCTCATAAAAACCCTGAACCCAAAAGAGGGATTGTCCTGTTCGGGGATAGAAATACATCATGTAGAGCAACCAGCTTCCTTTGGCCCTATCGCCATCCACTGAGATGATTGGATGAACCACCAAGTCACCCTCTTTCCCTGCATGGGTCTTTGAAAGCTCTTCTTTAAACCATCTTTCAATAGCCTTTTTGCCTGTGACAGGTTTATGGAGATAGACATCGATTGTTGCATTCTCTGCAAAACAATCCACTGCATCATCCCAATTGGTACACATCAAGGCATTCACATAGCGTCTTTGAAGCTGATGAATCTCCTGGATATCCTCGGTGACCCTGACCCTTTGTTCCAGCTTCTTTAAAGCCTCTTCAGTCGCCTTTAGCCTTTTCTCCATTTCTTCTATGGTCACGAGACACCTCCATATTAAATTTAAAAAGAGTTGGTCGCACGGTAACGTTAACGATTCCCATATGGCGATGAAGTTAAGTCCTAAGTTTAACGTTTATCGTTGTCGAAGTTCGTATTGAGGCTCATTTCAGGAAACTTGAATCTCGAGCATCCAGTTTCAAACCTCAAACTTCGATACGAGCCTCATCACCTTTTATCGTGTAACTCTTTAAACGAAACGGGCTGCGTAACCCTAACCTAACCAATCCTTCCCTTCTATATTTGACGACCAATTCGCCAACCCTCTGCAATCGCATCCACAATCAGGCGGGGCTCCTTGCAGTCGCCAATCGCATAAACCTCAGGCACCTTATCCTTTAGACCCTCAAACAACGAAAGGTCTGGGGCCAGAGGGGAGGTTGGGATAACGGTATCGGCCTCAATCGTTTCCTTATCCCCTTCCTTATGCGTCATGATCACCCCCCTATGAGTGATCTCAATGGATTTGACTCCTAAAATCACTCTCACACCCTTCTTGTGAAACCAATCGATGAGCAAACCCAAACGGAAATCAACGACCCCCTTTCCAATCTCGTCACCTGTTTCGATGAGAGTAACTTTCCTGCCCCTCTTAACAAGGAATTCAGCCAGCTCACACCCATGGAGAGATCCTCCTATGATGACGACTCTCTTTCCCACGGGAATCCAAA
>JBBIRT010000033.1:0-25480 GCA_037441725.1 Deltaproteobacteria bacterium
GAGCCCAAGGAGGTCCTTGCCCCGAAGAGCTTTAAGGACCACCACTTATTTGAAGAATTTAAAAAGAGTTTTGAAAACGATTTGATTACCTATTTAGATATTCCAGAGATCAACACGGTCATTTCTTTTAACGAAAAGGAGAGGGATTCGATTATTCAGAAAGCTCCCTTGGCTGCCCAGGCTGTTGGGATGGTTCTCCATTATGCAGAAGAGAATCAGAAGAAGACGCTTTTCCACATCCGCCCCCTTTCTTTCTATCAGATTCAGGATTTTATGATCATCGACGAGGTGACCAAGAAGAATTTGGAACTGAACCAATCTCTTTTTGAGCCAGGTAAAAAGGGTTCTCTTTTCTGGGTTCTGGACGAAACCATTACTCCAATGGGAAGCCGAACCTTAAGGCAGTGGTTGAATTATCCATTAATTGACATTAAAACGATCGAAAACCGCCTGGAGGGAATTTCTGAACTAAAAGAGAAGAGGATTGAGAGAAAACAACTCAGGGAGTGCTTAAAGGGAATTCAGGATATTGAGAGATTGATTTCACGGATATTCCTCGGGCATGCCAATGCCAGAGATCTCATCGGTTTAAAAAATTCTATTAAAGAGATTCCCAAACTCAAAACATGCCTTCTTGCCTTTGAGGCATCCATGATAGAAGAATTTGCCATCAAGATGGAGAGGTTTGATGAACTTTATCAACTTATAGAATCTTCCATTATGGATGATCCGCCCCTCACGATAAAAGAAGGGGGGATTATCAAACCCAATTATGATAAGGAATTAGATGCCTTAAGAGGGATCAGTCAGGAAGGGAAAAATTGGATCCTTCAATTGGAGGCCGAAGAAAGGAGGAAGACAGGTATTTCTTCTCTGAAGATCCGATACAATGAGGTTTTTGGTTACTATATCGAAGTGACGAAGAGCAATCTTCACCTTGTCCCTGAACATTATATTAGAAAACAGACCTTGGTCAATGCAGAGCGGTTTATCACTCCTGAGCTCAAGGAGTTTGAAAACAAGGTCTTAGGAGCGCGAGAGGCCATCTGTCAATTGGAATATCGGCTCTTTGAAGAAATTCGGAAAAGGGTTTCGGATGAAACCCCGAGGCTCCAAAAAACATCCTCTGCCATTGCAGCGATTGACGTTTTGAGTGCCCTCTCAGAGGTTGCTGATCGCTATGATTATGTCCGCCCTGTTGTTGATGAGGGAGACGAGATTTTTATCCGGGATGGAAGGCATCCTGTTCTCGAAAGGATGGGCCTTGCAGAGAGATTTGTTCCAAATGACACTCAGATGAATACCCGAGAGAAGCAGATCCTCATCATTACTGGTCCCAACATGGCAGGCAAATCGACCTATTTAAGGCAGGTGGCCCTTATCATTTTAATGGCTCAGATGGGATCTTTTGTCCCTGCAAAGGAGGCAAAGATTGGGGTCGTGGATCGGATCTTCACCAGGATCGGTGCCCTCGATAATATCATGAGGGGACAAAGTACGTTCATGGTTGAGATGATGGAGACAGCCCGCATATTAAATCAGGCCACTTCGAGGAGCCTTGTTGTCTTGGATGAAATTGGGAGAGGGACCAGCACCTTTGATGGATTGAGTATTGCGTGGGCAGTGGCTGAATACCTCCATGACCACCCTATGATCAGACCCAAAACCCTTTTTGCTACCCATTATCATGAATTGACTGAATTGAGCCTTACAAAGGAGAGGGTGAAAAATTATAATGTCTTGGTAAAGGAGTGGGGTGGAGAGATCATCTTTCTGAGAAAGATTGTAGAAGGAGGCTCGAATCGAAGTTATGGGATTCAAGTAGCACGGTTGGCTGGTCTTCCATCAAAGGTGATTGATCGGGCCAAGGAGATACTTTCTAATTTGGAGAAGGGTGAATTGGATGCAAAGGGAATGCCTAAGATTGCAAGAAGCAAGAGTTCGATTTTAAAACCCCAACCCCCTTTTCAACCCTCTCTTTTTACTCAGTCTGACCCCATCCGTTCCGAGCTAAGGAAGATTAAAACTGAACATTTAACCCCTCTTGAGGCTTTGAATATCTTGGATGAATTGAAAAGAAAAGCCATGGAGGAGTAGTTCCTTAAGTTTTTCAATAGAAATGATTGACTTCCAAAAGGCAAGATCAAAAATGGTTGAAGAGCAGATCGTCTCAAGAGGAATCAAAGATCCCATGTTAATTGAAGCGATGAGAAAGATTCCTCGCCACCTCTTTGTGGAGGAGGCCCTTCAAAGTCAAGCCTATGGAGATTTTCCCCTACCCATTGGAGAGAAGCAGACCATTTCTCAACCTTATATGGTCGCCTTGATGACTGAGGCATTAAGATTAACCAAGAAGGAAAAAGTCTTAGAGATTGGGACAGGATCTGGATATCAAACCGCCATATTGGCTGAGTTGTCTGAAAAGGTATATTCCATTGAAAGGATTCGATCTCTTGCCCTTCGGGCAAGAAAACTCCTCTATGACTTGGGATATTATAATATCGAGATTAAAGTTTTTGATGGGACTTTTGGATGGATGGAAAAAAGTCCATTCGATGCCATCATCGTTACGGCTGGCTCTCCTGATATTCCAAAACCTTTGGTTGACCAGTTGGCTATTGGTGGAAGGTTAGTCATCCCTGTCGGAGATGCTTTGAGTCAGGATTTGTTTAGGGTGACCAAGACCGAGGAAGGATTAATAAAGGAAGATTTGGGGGGATGTCGATTCGTTAAACTGATCGGGAAATACGGATGGGAAAAGGAATAATAAAATAGGGGTAAAAATGCTGGTTTTAGCTGTTGAAACCTCTTGCGATGATACTGGGGCTGCGGTGGTCATGGATGGAAGAAGGGTTCTATCCAATATTGTCTCCTCTCAAATTTCAATCCATCAACCATATGGTGGGGTGGTTCCCGAGCTTGCCTCTCGAAGACATATTGAGTCCATTGTCCCCATCGTGGCGGAAGCATTAGGAAGGGCAGGGGTGACCCTCAAGGATATCCAAGGGATTGCGGTCACTCAAGGACCAGGTTTGATCGGGTCTCTCTTGGTCGGCCTTTCTTTTGCAAAGTCTTTATCTTTTGCAACAGGATTACCTGTGGTGGGGGTGAATCACCTCGAAGCCCATCTTTCTGCCATTTTTCTCGAAGAGAAACCTCCCAAATTCCCTTTCCTTGGGTTGGTGGTTTCAGGGGGACACACCTCCCTTTTCAGAATGGATGGATTTGGAAGATATAGACGAATAGGAGAGACTCGTGACGATGCTGCTGGAGAGGCCTTCGATAAGGTAGCCAAACTCTTAGGGTTAGGCTATCCGGGAGGGCCGATCATAGATGAACTCTCAAAGAAGGGGAATCCAAAGGCAATTCGATTCCCAAGGCCTGTCCTTTCGAAAGATTCATTTGACTTTAGTTTCAGCGGACTAAAGACAGCTGTGGTCAATTATGTGAGAGCCCACCCCCAACCCTCAGGAGGTTTTTCAGAAGGGATGATCAAAGACATTGTTTCAAGTTTCCAAGAGGCTATAGTTGAAGTATTGGTGAGAAAGTCGATTCAAGCCGCTCAATCGCATGGTCTAAAGAGGATCGTCCTCTCTGGTGGAGTGGCTGCCAATCAACGTCTTCGAGAGAGGATCATTGAAGAATCCTTAGAGGAGAAATTGAGAGTCTATCTTCCTTCTCCCTTTCTCTGCACGGATAATGCAGCGATGGTCGGGGTGGTGGGATATGAATATTTAAAAAGGGGAATACGATCCCCCTTAACGCTAAATGCCTTTTCAAACCTTTCTCTTTGATCTCCAAGTGAGATACGCTCGAATGACTTCCATCCGAAAAGAATTGAAGGAATATGGTTTACTCCTCAAAAAGGGACTCGGTCAGAATCTCCTCATCGATCGGAATATAATGGAGAAAGTGGTTCGGACCGCACAGGTCGAAAAGGGAGATATTGTTCTGGAGGTTGGTCCTGGACTGGGAGAGATGACCCTTGCCCTCGCTCAAAGGGCAAAGCAGGTCATTGCCATCGAGATCGATTCCCGAATGGTGGAGATCTTGAGGGAAAAGCTGAGAGGCCATTCAAATATCGAAGTGATCAAGAAGGATATTTTAAAAGTTGACTTTAGAGAATTGATCAGGGGAGAGGATGGTCCTATCAAGGTGGTTTCTAATTTACCCTACCAGATCTCAACGCCTCTCCTGTTTCGTTTTATTGAATCAAGGGAGATCTTTTCTACACTCACCCTCATGCTTCAAAGAGAGGTGGCAGAGAGGATACAGGCCTCCCCAGGGGGAAAAGAGTATGGGCCGCTATCCATTTTTATCCAAATATTTTTAAATATTTCAACCTGTTTCCGAATTCATCCATCTGCCTTCTTCCCCCCTCCAAAAGTGGAATCAGCCGTCGTTCGCCTGATCTGGAAAGAGAGGCCAATGATCGATATCAGTCATGAGAAATGGTTTAAAACGATTGTAAGAGCCTGTTTTCGTTATCGAAGAAAGACCATTGCCAATGCCCTGAAGAACGCAGAGATTTCTGACTCCGAGGCTATTGAAATCGCATTGGAAAAAACCGGAATTGACCCTCAGAGGAGGCCTGAAACCCTTACCATTCAGGAGTATATCAAGCTTGCAGAAAACTTAAAGGATGATTATTTTTAACATAAAAATAATGATCCAAGGGGTGCAAAACCATGAATATCGATAAATTCACCTTGAAGGCCCAAGAGGCCTTACAAGAAGCCAAATCCATTGCAGAAAGGAAACACCATCAACAGATTGATGTGGAACACCTTTTATTGGCTCTCCTTGAGCAGAAGGAGGGGATCGTTATCCCCATCCTTCAGAAATTGGGAGCCAACCCAGATTTAATCCTTTCTCAGGTAGAGAATGAATTAAATCGATTCCCTCAGGTCACTGGGAGAGGAGCTGGGCAGGTTTATCTTTCCCCTCGACTCAACGAATTGTTCAACATGGCAGGGAAAGAAGCAGAGAGATTGATGGATGAATATATCTCTACAGAACATCTTCTTATAGCCATTGCAGAGGAGAAACAGGCTCCAGCTTCACAAATCCTATTTAGAAATGGAGTAAACCGGGATGCGATCTTCAGGGTTCTTCAGGAGATTCGTGGACCGCATCGTGTGACGGATCAAAATCCAGAAGAGAAGTATCAGGCTTTAAAGCGGTATAGCAGGGATCTCACCGAAGAGGCGAGAAAGGGAAAATTGGATCCAGTGATTGGTCGAGACGACGAGATTCGAAGGGTGATCCAGGTTCTTTCCAGGAGGACGAAGAACAATCCGGTTTTGATTGGAGAGCCAGGAGTTGGGAAAACGGCCATTGTGGAAGGGCTGGCTCAAAGAATCGTAAAGGGAGATGTACCCGAGACCTTAAAGAATAAGAAGTTAGTTGCCCTTGATCTTGGGGCCTTGATTGCAGGGGCTAAATTTAGAGGGGAATTTGAAGACCGTTTAAAAGCGGTGCTAAAAGAGATTTCAAATGCCGCTGGCAACATCATCCTCTTCATCGATGAACTCCATACTTTAGTAGGGGCTGGAGCGGCTGAAGGGGCGATTGATGCCTCCAATATGTTAAAACCTGCCCTGGCTCGTGGGGAACTTCGATGTGTGGGGGCTACCACCCTAAATGAATATCGAAAGTATGTAGAAAAGGACGCTGCTCTGGAGCGGAGATTTCAACCGGTTTATGTCAGTCAACCATCGGTTGAGGATACGATTGCCATATTACGAGGGCTAAAGGAGCGTTATGAGGTCCATCATGGGGTGAAGATCAAGGATTCAGCCATCATTGCGGCTGCCATGCTTTCTCATCGTTATATCTCAGATCGTTTCCTACCCGATAAGGCCGTTGATTTGATTGATGAGGCGGCTTCAAGGTTGAGGATTGAAATCGATAGTGTTCCTATGGAGATTGATGAAGTCCAACGCAAGATCATGCAGTTGGAGATTCAACGCCAGGCTTTAAAGAAGGAGAAGGATAAAGCCTCTCTTGAACAACTAAGGAAATTGGAGAAAGAACTTGCTGATTTGAAAGAACAGGTTGGAGAAAAGAAGGTCCAATGGGAAAATGAGAAGAAAGCCATTTCGAAGATTCGCGAGATCAAGGAGAGGATTGAAAATACTCGACAGATGATGAAGGAGGCTGAACGTGAATTGAACTATACCAGATTGGCTGAGCTCCAATATGGTGAGATGACCCATCTTGAAAAGGAGTTAAAACAGGAGGAGGAGAAGCTGGCATTGCTTCAGAAAGAGGGAAAGATGCTCAAGGAGGAAGTTGATGAAGAAGATGTGGCTGAGGTTGTTTCCAAGTGGACAGGGATTCCAGTTTCAAAGATGCTGGAAGGAGAAGTGGAAAAACTGATCCACATGGAGGAGAGGCTTAAAAAGAGGGTTGTGGGTCAGGAGGATGCCATCATTGCAGTTTCCAATGCTGTAAGAAGAGCAAGAGCGGGGTTGCAGGATCCAAATCGTCCAATTGGTTCATTTATTTTTATGGGGCCTACCGGTGTAGGAAAAACAGAACTTGCGCGAGCCTTGGCTGAATTTCTTTTCGATGATGAACAGGCCATGGTTAGAGTCGACATGTCTGAATATATGGAGAAACACTCTGTGGCTCGATTGATTGGAGCTCCACCAGGATATATAGGATATGAAGAAGGTGGATATCTCACCGAAGCGGTTCGGAGAAGACCCTACTCCATTGTCCTAATGGACGAGATTGAGAAGGCCCATCCAGAGGTGTTCAATATCCTGCTTCAAATTCTTGATGATGGAAGGCTTACAGATGGTCATGGTCGTACGGTTGATTTTAAGAATACAGTGGTCATCATGACCTCAAACATTGGAAGTCAATGGATTACGGATTTGGGCAGTAAAGACTATGAGGAAATGAAGCGCCGGGTCATGGATGCGGTCAAGGCCCATTTTAAACCAGAATTCTTAAATCGGATCGATGAATTGATTATTTTTCACAGTCTTGGGATATCTGAGATCAAGGCTATTGTTGAGATTCAAATTGAGAAACTTGAAAAACGTCTCTCAGAGAAACGAATAAGACTTGAGATGACCGAGAAAGCTAAAGAGTGGTTAGCTCGAGAAGGGTTTGATCAAGCCTACGGGGCTCGACCTTTAAAACGAGTGATCCAAAAAGAGATTCAGGATAAACTGGCTATGAAGATACTGGAGGGAAAATTTAAAGAGGGCAGTACCGTAAGAGTCGATGTAGATGAGAGGAAAGGTGAAGTGGTTTTCAGGGAATAAAGCCGTAACCTAAGAATTTCCTTGACAATATTTAAAAAACCTGTTATTCATACAACGTTTTTTAAAATTGGTTCAATGTTCTTAAAAGGCAGAAAATATTAATAGGCACGTAGCTCAGGGGGAGAGCGCTACCTTGACGCGGTAGAAGTCTGGGGTTCAAATCCCCACGTGCCTACCATGAAAACTATTGGAATAATGGAATTTTAGAATAATTAATGAATCAAAAAAATAAAGAGAACCGATTCTTATTCTAAGGTTTCGATATTCCATTCGCTTATTCCAATCTGAGAGAAGTGAAATATTCTATTGGAAAATCTGACCCTTAGCTCATTATCATGGAAGAGGCATCATTCAGATAGATTATGAATGATGCCTCTTCCATATCAATCCCAATGAAAAGATGAATAAACCTGATGAGAAGATCATAGTGACCCTTTCTGATGGGATGAAGAAATCAATTCCCAAAGGGATGAGTTTACAAGAACTTGCGAAGCAGTTGAAGATTGAGGCAATTGCTGCGCAGATGGATGGGGCAACTTATGATCTCAGTCGTGGGATAGAAAAGGATGCTTCGATCTCTTTCATCTCCATTCAGTCTAAGAAGGGATTAGAGATATTACGGCATTCAGCTTCTCATGTGATGGCGCAGGCTGTGAAAGACCTCTTTCCTTCCGTAAAACTTACTTTTGGACCTTCTACAGAAAATGGTTTCTATTACGATTTCGATTATGAGAGGACATTTACGCTCCAAGACCTCGAGAGGATTGAAAAAAGGATGTCCGAGATTATTGCTCGGGATGAACCATTTATCAGAGAGGAGGTATCAAAAGAGGAGGCCAAGAAGATATTTCAAATGATGGGGGAAACTTATAAGATTGAACACTTGGATGAACTCCCTGATCATGTTTCCCTTTATCGCCAAGGAACCTTTTTGGACCTTTGTGAAGGACCTCATCTTCCTTCTACTGGAAGGATTAAGGCTTTTAGGCTTCTCAATGTTTCTGGAACCTATTGGAGAGGAGACGCTCGTAATCAGGTCTTACAGAGAATTTATGGAACGGCTTTTCCCACACAAAGTGATTTAGATGAATTTCTGAGAATGCTTGAAGAGGCCAAGAAACGTGATCATCGGAGATTGGGCAAGGAACTGGATCTTTTCAGCATCAGTGAGGAAGCAGGCCCAGGTCTTGTGATCTATCATCCCAGAGGGGCCATGCTTCGAATGATCTTAGAAGATTTTGAAAAAAGGGAACACCTTAGACGTGGGTATCAGATTGTGATCGGACCTCAGCTGCTTCGGCTTGATCTTTGGAGACGCTCAGGCCATCTTGAGAATTATCAGGATAAGATGTATTTCACAAAAGTTGAAGAGGTGGAATATGGGATTAAGCCGATGAATTGCCTTTCACACATGCTTATCTATAAATCTCAAATTAGAAGTTATCGAGATCTCCCCATCCGATACTTTGAACTGGGAACGGTTTATCGACATGAAAAGTCAGGAGAGCTCCATGGTCTTCTTCGGGTGAGAGGATTTACACAGGATGATGCACATATCCTTTGCCGTCCTGACCAGTTGAATGGGGAGATTTGTGCCATTATTGAATTTATTGATGATGTCATGAAGATCTTTGGGTTTGATTACGAGGTGGAGCTCAGTACCCGGCCAGAGAGGTCGATCGGATCAGATGAGGATTGGGAGAGGGCTACTCAAGCCCTGATCCAGGCACTCAAAATCAAAGCTCTACCCTACGAGATCAACGAGGGAGAAGGGGCCTTTTATGGACCCAAAATTGATGTGAAATTAAAAGATGCCCTCAACCGAAGGTGGCAATGCGCAACGATTCAGGTAGACTTTGCGATGCCTGAAAGATTTGACCTCACCTATGTAGGAAGCGATGGGGAAAGGCATCGGCCCGTGATGCTCCATCGAGTCATCCTTGGAGCGATGGAGAGATTCATCGGAGTTTTGATAGAACACTATGCTGGCGCCTTCCCTGTCTGGCTTGCCCCTACCCAGGCCATGATCATGACCGTAACCGATCGACAAATTTCTTATGCAGAGGACCTTTATAACCAATTGACTCAAAAGGGAATACGTCTTGATAAGGATTTCCGGAATGAAAAACTCGGTTTCAAGATTCGTGAAGCTCAGTTGTTGAAAATCCCCTATATGTTGATCGTGGGAGACAGGGAGTCAAAAGAGAGGACTGTTTCTCCTCGAAAGAGAAGTGGTGAAACCTTGAAATCAATGTCCGCAGAAGAATTTGTTAAACAGATTGAATCTGAATATCCCCCCGTTTTTAAAGGTTCAAGCCCTTTCCCATAGGGAAGGATTAAAAGGAGGTGATGTTTATCATAAAGGATGTTCGAATTAATCGCGAAATTCGAGCAAAGGAGGTGAGGGTCATCGATCCAGAGGGGAAACAGTTAGGAATTCTTCCCATATTTGAGGCCCTCCGTTTGGCAGCCAATTATGAGTTAGACTTAGTTGAGGTATCCCCAAAATCAGAACCCCCTGTCTGTCGCATCATGGATTATGGGAAGTTTAAATATCAACAGAGCAAAAAGGCCCATGAGGCGAAGAAGAAGCAAGCTATAGTTCATATCAAGGAAGTGAAGATGAGGCCAAAGACCGAAGAACATGACTTTCAATTTAAGCTTCGTCATATTGAGCGTTTCTTAAAAGAGGGGAACAAGACTAAGATTACAGTGGTCTTCAGGGGGAGAGAATTGGCCCATCCAGACTTGGGAAGGAATATGATGACGAGGATTACAGAAGAGACAAAGGAGTGGGGAAAGGTGGAGCAGGCTCCCAAGTTTGAAGGAAAGAATTTCGTGATGGTCTTAACCCCCCTCCAGAGTCAAAAATCAACATAGAGAGGAGTTCATCGTGCCAAAATTAAAGACGAATCGCGGAGCAGCAAAAAGATTTAGAAAGACTGGAACTAGGAAGATAAAAGCCAAAAAGGCCTTTGCAAGACATATTCTCACCAAGAAGGCTTCAGGTCGGAAAAGGGGACTTAGAAGGCCTAAGCTTATTGACAAGACAGACTCTAAGGGAATGAAAAAGTTACTTCCTCATCTCTAAAAAAGAGATGTTGAGGGGTATAACATCAAATCTAATGCTTAGGAGGATTACAGAACATGCCGAGAGTAAAGGGAGGACCGAAGACGAGGCAGAGACGAAAAAAGGTCCTGAAGATGGCAAAGGGTTATCGAGGAGGAAGAAGCCGCCTTTATCGAACGGCGGTGGATGCCGTTCATAGGGCTTTGGCCTATGCCTATAGAGATCGAAGGGCCAGAAAAAGGGATTTTAGGAGGTTATGGATTTCTCGCATCAATGCGGCAGCCCGACTTCACGGGATTTCCTATAGCCGACTCATGGAGGCCTTAAGGAAGGCCCACATTGAATTGGATCGAAAGATATTGGCCGATTTGGCCGTGAATGACCCTCATGCCTTTTCAAAAATTGCCGAGATGGCAAAGACCACAATGGGATGAGATTGAGGCCATTGGAGATTTTTCATGATCGAGGAATTGGAAAGAATTGAAAGGCAAACCCTGAGTTCTCTATCCGGTGCCAGGACTGAAAAAGAGGTTACAGAAATTCGAGTGCAGGTTTTGGGAAGGAAAGGAATCTTAACCCAACTTCTCAAACAATTAGGGGCTTTACCAGAAGGGGATCGTCGTGAGATTGGGAAGAGGGCCAATCGGTTAAAAGAAGAGCTGGAAAAGAAGATCGAGGAGACCTTACGGGAGATCCAGGAACGAGAGAGAAGGGAGACCTTGGAGAAAGAGAGGATTGATATCACCCTCCCAGGGAGAAGGGTTCCTATAGGGAGGATTCATCCTCTCACTCAGATTCTAAATGAGATTATCGATATCTTTTCAAAGCTTGGCTTTGAGGTGGTGGAGGGGCCGGAAGTGGAATTGGATTATTACAATTTCGAAGCCCTCAATATCCCTAAAGGGCATCCTGCAAGAGAGATGCAAGCCACCTTCTTTATCTCAGAGGATGTGGTTCTGAGGACCCATACCTCTCCCATGGAGGTTAGAACAATGGAGAGACAGCCTCCACCGGTCCAGATCATCTCTCCAGGCCCTTGCTATCGACGTGACTCAGATCCAACCCATTCTCCCATGTTTCATCAGGTCGAAGGGTTATTGGTAGATCGAGGAATTACCTTTGCCGATCTAAAAGGGGTATTGACCTACTTTGTTCATCAAATGTTTGGTCGGGAGACCAAGTTGAGATTCCGTCCCAGTTTTTTCCCTTTTACGGAGCCGAGTGCTGAGGTTGATATTGAGTGTGTGATGTGTAGAGGCAAAGGGTGTGGGGTTTGTTCCAATACAGGATGGCTTGAGATTTTAGGATCGGGTATGACTGACCCAGCAGTTTTTAAGTTTGTCGATTATGATCCTGAAGAGGTGACCGGTTTTGCATTTGGAATGGGTGTTGAGCGGATCGCTATGCTCAAATTTGGAATCCATGATATTCGCCTCTTTTTTACGAATGATTTGAAGTTTCTGAGACAATTTTGATGCAGATGGAGGAGTTAGAAATTCTGAAATCTATTTTTCGAAATCGAAATTTGAGGAAGAGGGATGAAGGTCAGTTTGAATTGGCTAAGGGATTATGTTGAGATTCGGATGGAACCGAAGGAGTTGATTCAACTCCTGACCATGGCAGGTCTTGAGGTAGAGGAGGCCACTTCAATTGGAGAGGGTCTGGAAAAGGTCGTGGTGGCACAGATCCAATCCATTCAAAAACATCCCAATGCAGATCGACTTTCGTTAACCCAGGTCAAGACTGACCAAGGAACCTTTTCAGTGGTCTGTGGGGCACCCAACATCCGAGAGGGTCAAAAAGTTCCTTTCGCTCAGGTCGGTTCTCGACTCCCTAACGGAATGGAGATCAAGAGGTCAAAGATCAGAGGAGTAGTTTCTGAGGGAATGCTCTGTTCGGAGATTGAACTTGGTCTTGGCCAGGATGCCTCAGGGATCATGATCCTTCCTTCCCATCTTCCCTTGGGGATCGAGTTGGGAGAAGCACTGGGATTGAAGGATATAGTTCTCGATATCAACATTACCCCCAATCGTCCAGATTGCCTCTGTGTGATCGGGATTGCCCGAGAGATCGCTGCATTAACCCATCAAAAGGTCAGGTACCCTTCCCTATCTCTTAAAAACGATGGGGAGGAGATTTATCAGAAGACCTCGGTAACGATCTTGGATCAGGATCTATGTCCCCGTTATGTAGCGAGGATGATTGAGGGGGTAACCATTGGCCCATCTCCAAAATGGCTTATCCATCGTTTAGAGAGGGTTGGGATACGTTCCATCAACAATGTAGTGGACGTGACCAATTATGTCATGATGGAATATGGCCAACCGCTTCATGCCTTTGATTTTGAATTGTTAGAGCAAGGCCGAATCGTCGTTCGAAGGGCAAATCCAGGTGAGGAGTTTGTGACCCTGGATGGGGTGAAAAGGATTCTGGATAGTGAAACCCTGATGATCTGCGATGGTATCAAACCTGTGGCTATTGCAGGAGTTATGGGAGGACTCAATTCAGAGATAAGAGAAGAGACCAAGAAAGTCCTTTTAGAGAGTGCCTATTTTGAGCCGATAGGGAATCGGAAAACCTCAAAACGGCTTGGCCTGGAGACAGAAGCTGCCTTCCGTTTTGGGAGAGGGATTGATTATGGAGGATGTCTCTTGGCTGCGAATCGGGCTGCCCTATTGATTCAGGAGTTGGCTGGGGGAAGGATCGTTGAGGGGGTCATCGATGTCTATCCTCAACCCATCAGACCCAAGCCGATCCGTTTACGAGTCAAAAGGATTTTTCAAATATTAGGGACCGAAATTTCTCAAAGGGAAGTTAGAAATTATCTTGAGGATTTGGGATTGGATGTACATGAAGAGAATGAGGAGGTTTTTTTGATCACTCCCCCTACGTTTCGAGGAGACCTGGAAAGGGAGATCGATCTCATCGAAGAGATTGCTCGCTTGCATGGTTACGATAAAATACCGGTCACCATTCCTACCCGGCCACCTTCTATCGAAGGGAGAGATAAAGAATTTTCGATGATTAAAAAGGCGATGGATATACTTATCCACCACGGCTACCATGAGGTGATCACTTATAGTTTTACCTCTCCCTCTTCCTTGGATAGGATTGGACTTCCGATTGAGGATCCGAGGAGAGAACATATCCGAATCTTGAATCCTCTTACTGAAGATTTTTCAATCATGAGGACGACTCTGATCCCGGGCCTGATCGAGACTGCCTCCTATAACCTTTCAAGGAAAAACTCGAATTTAAAGTTATTTGAATTAAGAAAAGTGTTTCTTCCTCAGGAGGGAGAGAGACTTCCCAAGGAGGTAAAGTATTTAGCTGGATTGGTGATGGGATTTGATCGGGACCTCCACTGGGCTTTTGTTCCAAGGCCAGTCGATTTTTATGATATCAAGGGATGCGTTGAAGATCTATTGGATGCTCTAATGATTAAAGAGATTAAATTTGATCCGTGTCACCATGTCCCCTACCTCCATCCAGGGAAGGCTTCTCAGATCACCATTGGAAGTGAAGTTTTAGGAGTTTTAGGAGAAGTTCATCCTGAAGTTTTAAGCCATTATGAGGTTCATGGAAGGGCTTATCTCTTCGAAATAGATTTTAGCAAAATTGTCAAATATGCCAAAGAAGGAAAACGGTTTCAACCTCTGCCAAAGTTTCCAGCCATCCATAGGGATCTTTCGATTATTGTAGATCAATCCTTAGAGGCTGAAAAGATCATAAGGGTGATCCAGACCTTACCCCAATCCTTGATCGAGGAGATTACCCTTTTCGATATTTATCAGGGGCCACCTATTCCAGAAGGGAAGAAAGGAATCTCTTATCGGATCCGATACCGAGCAGATGATCGGACCTTAACCGATGAAGAAGTGAATCGATATCATGAAAAGATCCTCTCCAGATTGAAGGATGTTTTGCCCATCGAATTGAGGCAATAAGGACCTTGAAGAAAGGAGGATGTATAGATGACAAAGATCGATATTGTAGAAAACATTTATGAGAAAGTGGGGTTTTCAAAGAAAGAGGTTGCTAAAATTGTAGAATACATTTTCGATATCATTAAGGAGACCCTGGTAAAGGAGAATAAGATTAAGATCTCTGGTTTTGGAAATTTTGTCATTCGAAATAAGAGGTCGAGGAGAGGACGAAATCCTCAGACTGGAGATAATATTGAGATCACAGCAAGAAGGATTTTGACTTTTAAACCCAGCCAGGTACTCAAAGCGGCTCTGAATCGTAAGGAGACCTCAGAGGCGGTGAATTCTTAACTGCTTTTACGGTCAGTGATCAGAAGCTGGAATCGTTGAAAGAAAAGGATCATGGCCAGGCGAGTAAAAAGTCCAGGGGCTGAGCTTCCTCCTTCCCGAGAGAGGCTCTATTATCGGATTGGAGAGGTAAGCCGTATCACAGGCCTCAAACCTCATGTGCTGAGATATTGGGAATCAGAATTTAAAATAATAAAACCATTCAAAGAGAGGTCTTTACAAAGACTTTATCGTCAGAAAGATTTGGATATCATCTTGAAAATTAAAAAACTCCTTTATGAGGAGGGTTTTACGATTGCTGGGGCTAAAAAGAAGATACGAGATCTTGAAAAGTTGGAGACCAAAACGTCGGAGATAAAACAGGGGGAGAAAGGTCTTGACCAAGGAACCCATGAATTGATTGCTACCATCCGTGAAGAATTGAAAGGAATTCGGGATATGTTAGAATAGGGGCCGTAGTTTATAGGTCTGGTTTCATTGATAGGGGTCTCTTTTTAATGTGGACAATTTAAATAAAATCGAATATATTATTTTTAGGCGGGGCGTAGCGCAGCCTGGTAGCGCACTGGCATGGGGTGCCAGGTGTCGGAGGTTCAAATCCTCTCGCCCCGACCAATAATCTCAATCATAATACGGGAGAGAGAGGATGGAAAAGATCGCCAGTGTTAAGGATCTTAAGCGTGGAGAAAGCATGGATTTTAAATATAAGGGAAAAGACGCCATATTGATCAAAACCATGCAAGATAAATTCGTTGCCTTTAGCAAGGTTTGCCCTCATGAGGGGGGAACCATTGTATGGGATTCAAATATCAAGAAATTATTATGCGAATGCCATCTTTCTATTTTTAATGACGATGGCAGTGTTTATCGTTTCAGCTCAGTTTTCCCGAAGATGGACCCTCTGACTCCGATCGAACTTAAGATTAATGAGAAAGAGGAGATTTTTGCTCTCTAATGGATGAGAGCTTCCCTCCTGTATCCATTCAACCTAAAAAGGGAAAAAAATTCTTTCCCTTTATAACCCGAAAGGAAATTCTTTCCTCTGCTATTTAGCCATACCATGGTATATTCTTTTTCTATTTTCTTAACTTTTTGAAAATTAATAGATTTCTTATCCATCAGATTAATTCAAAAAATGATAGGGGGGTTGGCATCCTGTTTGCTCAAAGATAGCCATCATGGAAATGATAACTCTTCCTATCCCTGATCAAAGCCATTTTGAAAGAAAGGGATTAGACCAAGATTCAAAGTATCCTTTTGAGGGATTTGATCTCCTTCTCGCTAAGAGATTTCAATCTGAAATAGAAGGCTATGGCGTTGTATCTGTTGGATCCCTTTTCGCTCTTTTAGAAAATACGATCCATTTAAATGATCCTGTTCAAGATCTCTATCTAAACCCTGTTAGAGTGCCTGAGGTACTCCAACAAGAGGGCTTCCCCAGGGCTTTAACCCTCTTATTTCCTCAAAAGGAAATTAATTTATCCTTACGACAACCCCCGATAGAAGCTGAGCTTTGCACAGGGCAAACCAATGAGCTTTCTAACCGAGTCAATGGGGCCTCTCTTATATCTTCTTTGTCAGAGGATCCCCTTTCTGACATCCTCCCCTCAGTCCTTATTTCTGAAAGCATTTTTCCCTCTTCCTCTATCGTTGAATTTGATCCCCAAAAGGATTTTCGAGAACCTTCTGATCCAATATCTTCAAAAGGGTTCAGTTCACAAGAAGGGAGAGCTTCCCCAGCCATAAAGACTCAGGAGAATATTTTCAATTTCTATTTCCAATCCTTATTCTGGGAGAAGGAGGGAGGGGAGGAACCCCTTCCTCCTCATGAATTGATGAGTAAGAATTTATCTCCAAATGGCCATCTCCATTTAACTCCTGAGAATCCAAGCCAATTTTTCATTGACAAAGAACCTTTGATTTCCCTAAAGGGCTTGAATAATTTTAACCAGGGTAGGGGTAAGAATTCTAATGAATTCATCCATCAATCTTTCAAAGAGGTTTCAAAGAGCATCGAGATTCCAAAGGTCGTTCAAAAACTCCTTTCACGAGAAGGAGAGGGTATTGAGATTGAAGACCTGAAAGAACCGAGTCCCATTCGAGCCAAAGAATCCTTTTTCCCTAACGATAAGGAGGAAAAGACTCCCCAATCCTTCGAATTTAAATTGAAGACGATCACCAGGGATGAGTCCGAAATGTTAATCCCCTTGAAAGAGACAAAAGGGCTTTATGAAGATGATGGAAAGGGTCCCTTTACAAACTTCAAAGAGTACCATCCCAAAGAGCCTTTATTCAATCACTCTATTGAATCTCCTAAGGCGATCTCATCCTCATTTAAAGGGATGGTTCATCCTCCTCTTTCCCCACCATTGAAGATAGATCCCTTTGAGATCTATCAACACATCAGCAAGCAGATCATATGGTCCATTAGAAATAATGGGGAGAAGATTAAAATGGCATTGGATCCTCCTCAATTAGGAAGTTTATTATTGGAAATAGACAGAGATAAGGGAAATATCAGAACCACAATCTGGGCAGAGAATCTGGTCACCAAAGAGATATTGGAGCATCATCAAATTCAACTTGAAAAAATCTTAAGAGACGAAGGATTCAGATTGGAGAAGTTCGAAGTCTTTCTCCAACAGGATATGGAAACCCTTCGCCACCGGGAAGATGCGGTGGAGGATCGAAGGCAGGCTCAAAGGAGATATAAAGGAGAATCCCTCCATGCTCCTTTAGTCTCCTTAGAGACCCCCCTACAGGGAACGGCTTCATTCCACTGGGGAAGTCAATATTTAGATCTATTTGTATAAGAAAGGAGATTTAAAATGGGTGTCACATCAATAGAGTCTTCAACCTATTCTAATCCATTTATCAACCCATCCAAAAGAAAGACCTCACTCAATCAAGAAGACTTTTTAAACCTCTTTATCACCCAGATGAAATTTCAGAACCCTTTAGATCCCTTAGATACTTACCAAATGGGATCTCAAATCGCCCAATTTAGCAGTCTTGAGGCATTAAAGCAAATGAGTCAATCTCTCCAAAACATGGCCACCTATCAAACTTCGATGAGCAGTCTCCAAGCGGTTAATCTCATTGGAAAAAAGGTCGAAGTGGCAGGGAATCGATTGTGGGTTCATCAGGGAGAGGTCTCTGAAGGATATTATCAGTTGGATAGACCCGGGAGGGTGATTGCCCAGATCTATGATGAGCAGGGCGATCTGATTCGAATCCTTGAAGAAGGGTTTAAAGATACCTCAAAACAGAAATTGGTTTGGGATGGTAGAGATCAACAAAATAGGATGCAACCAGACGGGGCATTTACCTTCATCATTTCAGCAGTGGACGGAAATGGTCAATCCATTCCTATCTATCCTTCAAGCATCGGAACCATTGATGGAGTTTATTTTGAAAATGGAGTTGTATATTTGAACTTAGGTTCTGAGAGAGTCACTTTAAGCGATATCATCGGGGTCATAGGCTAACCGAGAAAGGAGGTTTTTATGTCCATTACATCATCATTCTATTCAGGCTTAAGTGGTCTGGATACCCATGCGACGGCTATGCAAGTGATAGGAGATAATATAGCCAACCTTCATACCACAGGATTTAAAAGCAGTAATGTCCACTTTGAGGATGTCCTGGGCGTTTCTCTCACAGGGGTTTCAGGTGGGAATCAGACCGGGGCAGGGGCCAAGATATCCACGGTCGATGCAGAATTCATCCAGGGTTCTCTTATGACCACCAATGTCTCTACAGATGTGGCCATCAATGGAAAGGGCTTTTTCATCGTTCAGGATCCCATGACTTCAGAGCTCTTTTATACAAGGGCCGGCCATTTCAGTCTGGATAACCAGGGATATTATGTCAACACCTTAGGTTATCAAGTTCAGGGATACCTCTATGATAGCACAGGAACCTCATTGATTGAAACCCTATCCGATATTCAGATCAATCAAAACAGCATGATTCCTCCCAATGTCACCACTGAGGTGAATATGGTGCTAAATCTGGATGCCTCAGCCTCACCTCTCACGTGGGATATCACCGATCCTGGAAATACTTCCCATTTTTCTACGGCACTCAATATTTATGATTCTTTAGGTCAATCCCATCAGATCAGGGTCTATTTTACGAAGACCGCAGATCAGACCTGGGAATGGAATGCAGTGATCGATGGGGCAGACGTCCAGGGAGGAACTTCAGGGGTTCTTGAATCTTATGGAACAGGGACACTTGAGTTTGATACCTCAGGTTCCCTGACCACGGCTATGCCGGTTGATTTTTATACCGAAGATATCACCTTTGCCAATGGACTTTCTGCAACAGCTTCGACTATCGATTTTACAGACACAACCCAGTATGGCTCAGCCACTGCCATTCAGGTCCTTAATCAGAATGGCTATGCTGCAGGCACGGTTTCTGGAGTGAGCATTGATGAGGAGGGTAACATCATTGCTAATTATACGAACGGGACACGCAGGAGAATTGCCCGTCTCGCCCTGGCTGATTTCCCCAATCTCAATGGTCTCTTAAGAAAAGGAGCTACCCTCTATCAGGCGACCACAACCTCAGGCGATCCTCTCTACAATAAACCAGGGGTGGGGGGAATGGGAAATATTTCAGCCTCTATGTTGGAGGAATCCAATGTCGATATGGCAGCTGAATTTATCAAGATGATCATTATTCAAAGGGGATACCAAGCCAATACCAAGGTCATTACGACCACAGATGAGATGCTGGCCCAATTGATCAATATCCGATAGTCATTTATCCGATTTGAGGTTAAAGGTGAAGGAGAGGGTTTTAAGCTTAGACCTTTAACCTCAACCCATTTTTCTCCTTCCTGTTGAGACCCCTGAAAAAATATTTAAAAAGATTTCTTAGACTGGAAAGGTGGAGTGAAAGAGCCTTTAAAAGGACTCTTTCAGAACTCTCCTGTCAAACCCTTGACAATGAAATTGGAAATTGACAGCCCCCCTTAATTTTCTGTTTTTCTTTTAGAATTGAAATGATTAATCATCTCAAACCCTTAGCAAAGTTATTTAAGGATTTTTAGATTGGCATATCCATTGCTTTTACTATTTTTAAACTAAATTTTTAAGGTAGATTTTATGGCTAATCCTCCTACGGAACAAGGGATTAAAGAGAAGGAAACTGATGAGTCAAGCCCAAAAAAGAAAAAGAGGAAGAAGGGTTTGATCCTCATGGCAGGGATTCTTCTTATTATGGGTGGTTTTTCTTCGGTCTATTTCTTAATGCCGGGGCTTCTTCCATTTTTTCATCGATCCAAAGAGACAGGTGAAACATCTAAGGTAGTAAAAAAAGAACATCCAAAAACCCAAGGGCATCTCTATGATATGGAATCGATCATTGTCAATCTTGCTGATGTGGATATTCCGAGGTATCTGAAGATCCGAATTGAATTTGAAAGTGAGGAACTTAAGGCCAATGAGGAATTTGATCAACGATTACCCCAGCTTAAAGATGCGATCATCACGATCTTATCTAGTAAGACCTATCAGGAGATCTATGAGATAGAGGGAAAGATCAAATTGAAGGAGGCAATGATCGAAAAGGCCAATCAATTATTTAAGAGTTTTAAGATAAAGTCTGTCTATTTTACTGAATTTGTCATTCAATAGGAATGCCTTTATGGAAAAGATATTATCTCAAGAAGAGATCGATGCCCTCCTTCGAGGGATGGAGGAAGGAAAAGTTGATACCCAGCCTGAACGATTAGATCGTTCAGGAGTACTCCCTTTTGATTTTACCAATCAGGATCGAATCATTCGTGGCCGGATGCCTACCTTGGAAATCGTGAATGACCAATTTTCTCGATTATTCAGGAATACCCTCTCCTCTGCGCTTAGAAAGATGATCGACGTCAGTTCAAGAGGGGTTCAGATGATGAAATTTGGTGAATTTATTAAGACCCTCCCGGTTCCGAGTAGCCTTCATATCTTTAAGATGGAGCCTCTCCGAGGGCATTCCCTCTTAATTTTGGAATCGAAGTTAGTCTTTACCCTGCTTGATCTCTTTTTTGGGGGTTCAGGAAAGACTGCCTATCGTATTGAGGGGAGGGAATTTACTGCAATAGAATCGAGATTAATCCATAAAGTTGTGACCTTGATCTTTACCGATTTAGAAAAGGCATGGGGAATGGTCCATTCCCTCAGGTTCCATTACATCCGAAGCGAGATCAACCCCCAATTCGCCACCATTGTCACCCCAACGGATCTGGTCATTACCATTCCGTTCGAAGTGGAATTGGAGGAATTTACAGGATTGATTACCCTGTGTATTCCCTATTTAAACATTGAGCCTATTAAAGCAAAACTCTATTCAGGTTATCAGAGTGATCAATTAGAAGCTGATCAGAATTGGATTGAGAACTTTCTGGAACGGTTAAAAGGGGCTGAGGTTGAGATCAAGGTGGAGTTAGGGAGACGATGGATTACGGTTCAAGACCTTCTCCAGTTGAGGATTGGAGATACCTTTGTCCTCGAAAAAGAAGTGACTGAACCATTGATTGCTCAGGTTCAGGGGGTAAACAAATTTTTTGTCAAAGCAGGAACGTATGGAGGGAATAGGGCAGTTCAAATTGAAGGCAAGATTCTCCCTTCATAGGAGTGAGGTGAAAGGGTATGGAACAAGATTTTAATCATCCAATCAGTGAAAAAGAAGGGAAAACAGGGCCCGAGACAAACCCTGCCCCCTCTAAAGAGTTTTCCAACTTGGAATTTATTCTGGATATCCCATTGGAGGTTACCGTTGAATTGGGTCGAGCTAAAATGCTCATCAGCGAGCTACTCCATTTGGGACAGGGTTCTGTCATCGAATTGACAAAACTGGCAGGTGAGCCCATGGAGATTTTGGTTAATCAGAAATTGATTGCCCGAGGAGAGGTTGTGGTGGTGAACGAAAAGTTTGGAGTGAGACTCACCGATATCATTAGCCCTGCAGAGAGGGTCAAGCAGTTGGGAATGTGAGGGGTTCAATGGCTTGGGCTTTTATAAAGATGCTTCTAGCCTTGGGAGGGGTATGTTTCGTTTTAATCTTCTTAGCCAGAGTTTTAAAACGAAATGGGGTCGGGAAAGGGAATATTCCTTCACACTCCGGGATCAGGTTATTAACTACCCAATGGATCGCACCCCATAAATATATCTCTTTGGTTGAAATCGCTGGAGAGGTTTTTGCCTTAGGGATTTCTGAAACCCAAATCAATCTCCTGACCAGGATAGAAAATAGGGATTTCATAGAGAGATTATCTGAAAAGGGGTCAATGAGGACAGACCCTCTCCCCCTCTTTCCATATTTGCCGATTCGGTATAGGGCTCCAAAGATCGGGTTATTGAGGAGACTCTATGGAAGGTAAATCTTGTCCCTTCATTCAGACCTTGCGGATCATGGGAATGGTTTTTCTTCTCCTCCTTCTCATCCATTCTCCTCTCATGGCCCAAACACAGATTGTCCCGATTCCAACTATAAAGGTCGGAATTGAAGAATCGAAGAATCCCGGCGAGGTTTCTGTTCTGATTCAGATCCTTTTCCTCTTAACCATCCTTTCCCTGGCCCCTGCGATTCTCATCATGATGACCTCCTTTACCCGTCTGGTGGTGGTCTTCTCCTTTCTGAGAAGCGCCCTTGGAATCCATCAGATGCCCCCAAACCAGATTCTAATTGGCCTCTCCCTCTTTTTGACCTTTTTCATCATGACTCCTGTCTGGCAAAACGTAAAAGAAAATGCCCTCACTCCCTATATGGAGAAGAAGATCTCTCAAGAAAAGGCCTTGGAAGAGGCAATGAAACCTGTTCGACAATTTATGCTCAAACAGACCAGGGAAAAGGACCTTGCCTTGTTCATCAATATTGCCAAGACCCCAAAGCCAAAAACCCGAGAGGAGGTCTCCACCACGGTTCTCCTTCCTGCGTTCATGATCAGCGAGCTGAAAACTGCCTTCCAAATGGGATTCATCCTCTTCCTTCCCTTTTTGGTGATTGATATGGTGGTTTCCAGTGTGTTGTTGTCCATGGGCATGATGATGTTACCCCCGGTGATGATCTCTTTGCCATTTAAAATTTTACTCTTTGTTCTTGTGGTCGGATGGAACCTCCTCGTGGGGTCCCTGGTGAGGAGCTTCTATTAAAGGAGGAGAGGTGAACCCTGATCTTATTCTCCCCATTGCAAAAGAGACGATTGAAGTGACGTTATACCTCTCCTTACCCATTATGGGGGTGGGATTATTGGTTGGGTTGCTCATCAGTCTTTTTCAGGCGGTTACCCAGATTCATGAAATGACGCTAACCTTTGTCCCGAAAATTATTGCTGTATTAATCTGTCTCCTGTTTCTTTTGCCCTGGATGATGCAAAAGATGATCTTCTATACGGAACAGCTCATCCTCCATCTACCCAATTATGCCCATTGAGGAGATAAGGCAGATGATCCCAAATTTTTCCCTCTGGCCCTTCTTTCCCATTCAATCTTGGATCTTCATTTTGATGAGGGTGGCCCCCATCCTTTTTTTGATGCCCCTGTTTGGCTCTAAGAATATTCCCAATCGGTTAAAGGCTGCCATGACCCTGGTCCTCAGCTTCATCCTACTACCCGTGGTCAGAGTGGAGCCATCTTCCTTCCCATCCGAGATCTTTGGTTTTCTCTTTTTTCTATTTTCTGAGTTTATGATTGGTTTTTTACTTGGCCTCTTCATTCGTTTGATCTTCGCTGGAATCCAACTGGCAGGAGAGTTTATTGGGTTTCAGATGGGATTTGGAATCGCTAACGTGATTGATCCCCAGTCTGGCACAGATACTACTCTCATTGCCCAGTTCCATTATCTTTTAGGATTATTGATCTTCCTCTCTATTGACGGACATCACTGGTTCTTAAGGGCGCTGATCCGAAGCTTTGACCTTCTCTCGCCTGGAGAATTTTCGCCTCAAAAGGGATTATTCCCATTTTTTCTGGAAGTTTGTGGGAAGATGTTTTTGACCGCTATCAAAATCGTTGCTCCCATTATGGTGATATTGATCCTGGTGCAGATGGCCATGGGTCTGATTGCGAGGACGGTTCCACAGGTGAATGTCCTTCTCAGTAGTTTTCCATTGACCATCAGCCTGGGCTTAATCTTTTTAGGGCTCTCTATGGATCTTCTCTGGCCCTATCTCAGAAACCTCTTTGAGGAATCAGGAAAAGGACTGGTCTTTACCCTTTTACCTTTGATGAAACGATAGCTATGGCAGAAGGATCTTTTGAGGAACGAACAGAACGGGCGACGCCGAGACGCCGGGAAGAGGCAAAGAAAAAAGGCCAAATCCCCAAGAGTCGGGAAATCTGCTCGGTCATGGTCTTATTCACGGGAGGATCGGTTTTGTTTTTCTTAGGAAGTTTTATGGTGAGACAGATCTCAGAATTGACCATTCAATATTTGGGACAGGTCGGATCCCTTCCTCTCAATCCTGACAATATCCAAGGCCTTAATTTAAGAGTGATCCAATCCATTCTCATCATCCTGGCCCCTGTCCTGATCGCCGTTTTCGTCATTTCCTTTCTGACCCATTACGTGCAGAGTGGTCCACTCCTTGCTGTAGAAACGGTCAAGCCTGAGTGGTCCAAGGTCAATCCCTTGAAAGGATTTGGCCGAATCTTTTCAAAACAGTCTTTGGCAGAGTTAATAAAATCCATTTTTAAAATTTTGATTATCGGTGGAGTCGCCTATACCCTTATTAAGAAAGAGATGTCTTCAGTCCTCCTCCTTACAGGTCAGAATCCCAGCACAACCCTCCAATACCTCCGCTCCATCTCATGGAGTCTTCTTCTAAAGGTTGGCTTGGTCATGTTTGTATTGGCTGGAGCGGATTATCTCTTCCAGCGATGGTCTTATGAAAGAAACCTCCGAATGACCAAGCAGGAGGTTAAAGAAGAGATGAAATCGACAGAAGGGGATCCATTGATCAAATCGAGGATTCGAAGCATTCAGCGCCAACTGGCCAGGAGACGAATGATGGCGGAGGTGCCGAAGGCCGATGTGATCATCACCAACCCAACCCACCTGGCCATTGCTTTACGTTATCAGATCAAAGAGATGGAGGCTCCGAAGGTGGTGGCTAAGGGAGCAGGATGGATTGCTGAAAAGATTATTCACATCGCTCGAGAGCATCAGATCCCTCTCATTGAGAATAAACCTTTGGCCCAGACCCTTTATCGATCTGTTGAGATCGGGCAGATGATCCCTTCGTCTCTCTATCAAGTTGTAGCTGATATTTTGGCTTATGTCTATCGAATTAAGAATAAGGGGCTATAAGTTCGATGAAGTCATTAGATCAAACCCCTTCCATCTCTAAAAGAAGTTTCCTAATGGAGAGAAATGACCTCTCAATGGGAATTGGGGTGATTGCGATCCTCATGCTCATGGTTATTCCTCTTCCTTCTTTGCTTTTGGATATTCTTCTCTCTTTCAGTATTACCGTTTCTCTGATCATCTTATTGACCTCTCTCTACTTTACGAATCCTCTTGAGTTTTCGACCTTCCCTTCCCTCCTTTTGATGACTACCCTTTTCCGATTGTCTATGAATATTGCTTCTACTCGACTCATCCTACTTCATGGAAATGAGGGGACAGCAGCCGCAGGTCATGTGATTCGCTCCTTTGGCCATTTTGTGATTGGAGGAAATTACTTTGTAGGGTTCATCATCTTTATCATCCTGGTCATTATCAATTTCGTGGTCATCACTCGAGGCAGTGGTCGGATCGCAGAGGTGGCTGCTCGATTCACATTGGATGCGATGCCAGGAAAACAGATGAGCATTGATGCAGATCTCAATGCCGGCATCATTGATGAGAAGGAAGCC
>JBBIRT010000033.1:25490-25839 GCA_037441725.1 Deltaproteobacteria bacterium
AAGAAGAAGGGGGCTGATTGCACGAGAAGCAGACTTTTTCGGTGCCATGGATGGAGCGAGTAAATTCGTGAGGGGAGAGGCCATTGCAGGGCTGCTCATCATTCTGATCAATATTGGAGGAGGCTTTATCATCGGGGTCCTTCAACATAAATTGTCCCTCCTCACTGCGGCCCAAACCTACACCCTCCTGACCATTGGGGATGCCCTGGTTTCTCAAATTCCTGCACTGATGGTCTCCACCGCAGCAGGAATTATCGTTAGCCGTGCTGCTTCAGAACAGAGTATGGGAAAGGATTTGGGAAGACAGTTTAAACTTCAACCCCAAGCCATAGGCCTCTCAGCAGGGATA